>JBAWAP010000307.1:0-22836 GCA_049589355.1 Anaerolineae bacterium | reverse complement strand
GATAAGAGCCTATGCTGAGCAGTGCCCGATAGGCAGGGGCAAAATCCACCTGGGGGCTACCAGCGCGGACGTAGAAGATAATGCTGATGTCCTGCGCATTAAGGAGGCCCTACGCCTGATCCGCCAGCGCCTGATGAGTCTCCTCGAAGCTTTCGCCACCCAGATCGAACGCTATCAGGACCTGCCCGCTATGGGCTACACTCACCTCCAGCCCGCTGAGCCCACTACCCTGGGCTACCGCCTCTGTCAGTACGCTCAAGATTTGCTCATTGACCTTCAGAGTCTGGATAACTTGATGAAAGACCTCAAGGGCAAGGGACTGAAGGGCGCGGTGGGAGCTTCAACCTCTTATGCTCAGTTGCTCAAGGGCAGCGGGATGAAGCCGGCCGAGCTAGAACGACTGGTCATGGAAAAGCTGGAGCTAGAGGCCATGCCTGTATCTACTCAGGTTTACCCCCGCAAGCAGGACTTCCTCGTCCTGAACACTTTGGCTTCGATAGCCCAATCCCTGCACAGATTTGCCTTCGACCTGCGGGTACTGCAAGCAGCACCCTACGGGGAGTTGAGTGAGCCCTTTGGAGCCAAGCAAGTGGGCTCCTCCGCCATGCCCTTCAAGCGCAACCCTGTCACTGCCGAGAATATCTGCTCCCTGGCTCGTTACCTTAGTACCTTGCCCAAAGTAGCCTGGGACAACGCTGCCTTCTCTCTCCTGGAACGCACCCTGGACGACTCAGCCAACCGCAGGGTGATCCTCCCCGAGGCCTTCCTGGCCTTGGATGAGATGCTCATCGCCGCTAAGCGCATTATCACGAGTCTGGTTGTTTACAGGGAATGTGTCGAGCGGAATTTGTCTGCTTACGGCGTCTTCGCTGCCACCGAGACACTGCTTATGGAACTGGTCAAGGCCGGTGCCGACCGCCAGGAGATGCACGAGCGCATCCGCCAGCACACCATGGCTGCCTGGGAAGCCATCCAAAGGGGAGAGGAGAACCCCCTGATAGATAGGCTGAGCGGCGATAGTACCCTCGTCGCTTTCTTACCTGCCGAGAGGATTAGGGAACTCCTCAATGTCGCTAACTTTGTTGGCGATGCTCCTGCCAGGTGCACAGAGTTCCTGTGCCTCCTTCGAACGCACCTGGCTGAAGCCTAGAGAGAGGGTAAGATCAGGCATTGGTGAGCGGAGAAGCACTTGAACGGATACGCGAGGTGTACTACCCATGAGAATCCTGGTGATTGACCAAGACGAAGAGTTCTCCAAAAGCCTGCGTTATTCTCTGCAGCGGGAAGGGCACCCCGTCTTCGTTGCCCTCGATAGCTCTTCCATCCCGGCCCTGGTAGGGAAACACAGGCCCGATCTGATCATCCTCGACAAAGACTTGCTGGAGATTGATGGCCTTCGCCCCTTTGCTTCCTTGCAGGAGGACGTTGGCATGCCGCTCATCCTTCTCGTCGCCCACGCTAAGGAAGAAGGGCGGAGAGAAGGGGAGTTGTTAGAGGAGCGTATCAGGGCGTTCGAGCCGAAGCATCTTCGTCGCGCAGAGGCGATCCTACGGCGGTTGCGTAGGCTCTTCGAGGAAGAGAGGACTGTTCTGAAGATAGGCCAGTTGACCATTGACTTCGAGAAGAAGCAGGTCACCTTCTACGATAAGCCGTTGGCTTTAACCCCCATCCAATTCAACCTGCTAGGCTCCTTAGCCCTCAACGCTGGCCGGGTGATGGGCTATCGGGATCTCCTGGAAACCGTGTGGGGTTATCAAGGGGAAGACAGCGAGGCGCGGGAACTGCTCAAGGTCCATATCAACCGCATAAGGCGGAAGATGAAAGCGATAGCCGAAGGGGGAGAGAGCTACATCCAATCGGTGCGGGGCTTTGGCTATAGGTTGTCTATCCCAGACGAATAGTCAAGGTGCCGGGCACTTCTATAAGTGCCCGGCACTTTGATCAAACAGGGGAATTCTCATTGCTCGAGAGATCCCCTGGTTGCGTTCTTTTACCGATACTCAGCCAAAGTGTAACCGTTTTGTCACCAAAGCTTAACCGACTTGTTACTGACATCCGGGTGAATTTAGGTTATACTGTTGCACAAAAATGAGAGAGGAGGTGTCAAAATGACTCAGTGCCCTGAATGTGAGAGCGCGATTACGCTAAACAAAGGAGTGAAACTGGGGGACTACATCGAGTGCCCCGAATGTGGCACGAGGCTGGAGGTCATCAGTCTAAAGCCCGTCGAGCTCGACTACGTTCTTGGAGACGAGGATTGGGAGGAGTGGGAGGAAGAGGAGGTGGACTAGCTTCTTCCACAGGCAAGAGATTCCACCAAGAGTGTGTGTGAAGCAGAGCCCTAACCTGGTGGGCAGGTTGGGGCTCTGCTGTCGTGGAATGGTCTTCTCAAATCATTTGAAGTTTGAGCTTGACTCATCCTTTTATTACGCCCAGAGGTACGAGCCTGGCCACCTTGCGAGCGATTCCTGTCGAGTGGACCACGTTGACCACTCGGTCCACGTCCTTGTAGGCGTCAGGAGCTTCCTCGGCCAGGCCCTTCCAACTGCCACCCTGCACGACAATGCCCTTTTCTGATAGCTCTTTTTGTAACTCCTGTCCTCGGATCTTCTTTATGGCTGCGCTACGGCTCATGACCCGCCCCGCCCCATGGCAGGAGGTGCCGAAGGTTTTCTCCATGGCCTCGGCTGTGCCCACCAAGACGTAGGAGGCGGTGCCCATGTCGCCGGGGATCAAAACCGGCTGCCCCACGTCTCGATAATCTGCGGGCAGAACCTCCATCCCCGGCCCGAAGGCTCGCGTGGCTCCCTTGCGGTGAATGATCAGTTTGGTGAGCTTGCCATCAATGGGGTACTCCTCCACCTTGGCGATGTTGTGAGCCACGTCGTAGACCAGAGTTAGCTCCCGGTCTTTGACCACGCCAGCCAGCACGTCGTCCAGGATTTGGCGCACGCGGTGGGACAGGATCTGGCGGTTGGCCCAGGCGTAGTTGGCAGCGCTGGCCATGGCGGCGAAGTAGTCTCGTCCCTCAGGCGAATCGAAGGGCGCGCAGACCAGCTCTCGGTCGGGCAACTGGATGTTGTATTTAGTCACCGCCTTCTGCAGGTCGTGCACATAGTCAGTGCACACCTGATGGCCCAGGCCCCGCGAGCCGGAGTGCACCCAGACTACCATCTGGCCCTTGAACAAGCCGAAGGCTTCCGCTACATCCTGGTCGTAGATTTCCTCCACCTCGCCCACCTCGACGAAGTGGTTGCCTGAGCCCAGGGTGCCCAACTGATCGTGCCCCCGCTTTTTGGCTTTGCTGCTCACCGCCCTCGCTTCGGCCCCGGCCATGCCCCCCCGCTCCTCAGTGTGCTCCAGGTCATCTTTCGTGCCATAGCCTTGGCTCACCGCCCAGGCCGATCCCCTCTCCAAGACTTCGTCCATCTGCCGATTGGAGAGCCTGATGTCCCCGCTGCGGCCCACGCCGCTGGGTACGCCTCGGAAAAGGGCGTTGACGATGTCGCCCATGATGGGCTTGATCTCCTCGGCCAGGATGTTAGAGCGCAAAACCCGGACGCCGCAGTTGATATCGTAGCCAACTGCGCCCGGCGAGATGACCCCATCGGAGGTCCTCAAGGGAATCACCCCGCCAATGGGCGGGCCATAGCCCTGATGGATGTCTGGCATGGCCAGGGTGTACTTGACCACGCCGGGCAGGGTAGCGGTGTTAACCAACTGCTCGACGGAGCGATCCTTCAAGGCTGTTTCCAGGAGCTCCTCGTCGGCGTACAGGCGAGCTGGCACCCGCATGTCGGGCCGAAAACTCTTCGGAATCTCGTAGACGTACTTTTCGACTTTCTTGAAATCTTGCTTGTTAACCATATCCTCCTCCTTACACATCTACACATCGAATACAATGGTGGCCACGAAACCGTTCGCTGTCTCGTTGATCTTGAGGTCGTGAAAAGTGGCCGCCTTGATGGCTTTGGTCTTGCTCTTGGTTGGCCCACCGGTCACGTGAGCTTTGAGCTTCGTGGATGAGAGGGTCTCGATGTTGAACTGGGAGTAGGTCTCCCTCTCTACCTCGTGCAGATAGATGAGCTCGTTCAGCCAATCAACCAGCAAGCCCTCGTAGTCCATCGCCTCCAGCGACACCTCTCGCTCGCGGGCTGGTCCTTCGAGAGATGGCTCGGCCATCAGGGCGAACATGCCGTAGGCGGCATTGGCGAAAAGCTCCCTCAGGTCCCGCCCGTAGGCCCTTATGGCCAAGTCAGCCGTATGCTCGATCTCCTCGAACCCTTCACTCATCCCTCGTCCCTCGTTTCTCGTTCCAGAAACTGTGCTATTTCGTCAAGTATTGTGGGCACATCAACAAGGGGCTTGTCCGTTTTGCAGCAACTCCTTTTTAGTTGCCTCCCAGTCAGATAGCATATCTATCGCTGCTTCCCACTCAAGCCAGTCGTCCTCTTGTTCGATGTTCGCCTTACCGCGCAAGTGTGCCGTGAATTCATCGAAGGTCATGTTATACTTCTTCCTTAAATGGCTGATGCGACGGCGGTACTTAGCGATCTTGCGATCCACCTCGCCAATGGCCAGAGCATAGAGAGCCTCGTCGAGACTATGATACTTTCGGGTTGCTACCAACGATTCAGCGATAGTGGTCAAAACATCTGCTGCTTGCATTTTCCTATCCTCCTATCGGTCATTCACTTCGACTAGGCTCAGTACAAGCTTCGAGGTCGCCGAGGTTGGCGGGGCTTCTGCCAGTATTCGGCGCGCTTTCCCCACGTCCCGCTCTATCTGAGCCTTCAGCTCCTCCATGTCGTCGTAGCGCCGTTCTTCACGCAGGCGCTCCACGAACTCCACCACCAAGTCGCAGCCGTAGATCTCCTCTTCGAAGTCCAAGATGTGGACTTCCACGATGCGCGCGCCGCCGATCTCAAAGCTGGGCCGCACGCCGACGTTGGCCACGCCCTGGCGACGCTCCTCCCCCAGCCTGGCGTAAACGGCGTAGATGCCGTCGGCGGGGATGACCCGCTCCTCCCGTACTTCCAGGTTGGCTGTGGGGAAGCCCAGGCAATGCCCACGCTGGCTTCCCCGCACCACTTCGCCAGCCAGGCTGGGATAGCGTCCCAACAGTTGAGCGGCCTGGCGCACTTTCCCTTTCAGTAGCAGGGAGCGGATACGAGTGCTAGATATAATCTGGCTCCGCCAGGTCAAGGGCTCGATGACTCGTACGGTGAAGCCCAGCTCCTGCCCCATGGCTCGCAGCGCCTCTACATCCCCTTCGCGTGCGCGCCCTAAGGCGAAATCCTCCCCCACCCAGAGCTCCACCATGTGCAGGTGCCGGCAGACCAGGTCTACGAAATCCTGGGCGGAGGTCTGCGCCATCCCCTGATCGAAGGGCAGGATGGCCAGGATGTCCAGGCCCAATCTTTCCAGCAGGGCGGCCTTCTCGCCAGGGGTGCTCAGGTAGCGGGTCGGGTTGTAGGGCGAGAGCACCGCGCTGGGATGAGGATGAAAGGTGATCAAGCCAGCCAAACGCTTTGTCTGCCTGGCCTCCTCTACCATCTGCTGGATCAGGTACTGGTGCCCTCGGTGCACACCGTCGAAAGCTCCGACGGTGAGGATTGTATCGCTGTTTAGATTGACCTTCGACAGGTTGTCAATTATCTCCATTGCTCAGTGGTAGAGCGGGCGCTCTTAGATCTCTGGACTTTGAGCTTTGAGGTTAAACACCTTCTTTGGTTGCCAGAGCCTCGTTTGGGGGTCGTGTCTCAAGATAGCGATCAGTTCCCCTGTTTGGGAGTAAGCGCGGCGGAAATCCTCTTTTTCTCTCCCCTCGCTTGTGGGGGGAGAAGGAGGGGGGCCTTCAACCTGCTGGCCATGGCGGATGCGCTGCTCCGTCTGGGCATCAACTACCGTGGGTTCGAAATCCAGCAGAGCTTCGTCTATAGGGTATGTGAGCTCATGCCAATTTCTCTGCTTGTACTGAGCGGCTCGACTGAGCTCGCCGAAGTCCTCGTCGAAGTAAGCAAAAGCCTCCGCCAATTCATCCAGGCTTACTGCGTTTTCCAGGCTGAAGTGGCCGCTGGCCAGGCGAGTCAGGCTTCGCAGATGGGCCCCACAGCCCAGCTTTTGGCCCAGGTCGCGAGCCAGGGCCCGGATGTAGGTGCCTGGCGAACATTCCACCCGGATGGTGAGCAATGGTGACATCCAGTTAAGTAGCTCGATGTTGTAAATCTCAACCGAGCGGGGCTCTCGCTCTACGGTGATGCCCTGGCGAGCCAGCTTGTACAAAGGCGTCCCCTCGCGTTTCAAGGCCGAATACATGGGCGGCACCTGCTGGATGGAGCCGATGAAAGAAGCCAGGGCTTTTCCTAGCTCCTCCTGGCGGACATCAACCTCTGCCGTGGCGGTCACCTCACCCTCGGCATCGTGGGTGTCAGTGCTCACCCCCAGACAGATCTCAGCCCGATAGACCTTATCCGAGGCCATAAGATACTCGGCCACCCGGGTGGCCTGCCCCAGACAGACGACCAGCACCCCTGTGGCCAAGGGATCGAGGGTGCCGGCGTGGCCAACCCTTCGCTGGCCGGTCATCTGCCGTACCCGCGCTACAACATCATGGGAAGTCATCCCCGCAGGCTTATCAATGTTGAGGATACCGGAAATCTGCTGGCCCCTCACCCCTGTTCCCCTTTGAACTTTGAGCTTTGGATTTTGAAAGGGCTTCCTTGACCGCCGTGAGCACTCTCTCCTGTGCTTCGTTCAGGTCGCCATCCAGCGTGCAGCCGGCGGCCTGGGGATGGCCACCCCCGCCCAGATTCAGGGCGACAGCGGAGACATCAACACCGGGCACGGATCGCATTCCCACCTCGATCCGGCCGTCATCTTGTTCGACGAACACGATGGCTACATCGGCCTCGTCGGTAGTGCTTAAGAAGTTGACCAGGCTGGCATCGCCGTTCTCGGAGAAGGCACACTCCTGGCGCATGGCCCGGGTGATCTGGCTCCAGATGATCCTCCCATCCAACTGGATGCCGTTCAGGGCCTTGGCCCACAGGCATATATCCGAGAAGGAACGCCGGTTGAAGACATGATCGGTGACCTCCGGAAGCTGCGCTCCCACCTCCATCAGTTTTAGGGCCGCCCGCATAGCCTGGGGGGTCGTATTGGGAGTGCGAAAACCGCGCGTGTCGGTGACGATTCCGTTGAGGAGGCAGAGGGCCATGTCGGAGTCTAGGGGGACACCCAGACTCTCTACCAGGTCCAGCACCATCTCGGCCGTGGATGCTGCCCCGGTATCAACCCAATTTACAGTGCCAAAGTGCGTGTTGGTCACGTGGTGGTCAACGTTGACGATGGGAAGGCCCGTCAAGGACTCGTCGTAGGCTGCCCCCAGCCGTTCCAGGTCGCTGCAGTCGAGGCTGATGACTAAGCTATATTCACCCTCTGGCCCAGTCACTATCGTCTCGCTGCCGGGCAGATAGGTAAATCCCTTGGGCACGGGATCGGCGCAGGCCAGGGTGTACTCCTTTCCCAGCCAGCGCAGGGCCGAGCCCAGGCCCAGGAGGGAGCCGATGGCGTCCCCATCAGGTGCCACATGGGTGATGGCCATCACCCTCTGAGCGTCGAGGATGAATCGTGCGATGGCTTCCTTCACTCGTTTCCCCCTTGAGGGTTTCTCTCCTGGTGGATTTCCTCCAAGAGTTGATCTATACGCTCGCCCCGCTCCAGCGAGTCGTCCAGGTGAAAGGTCAGCTCAGGCATATAACGCAAAGCCAAGCGAGAGCTGAGCTCACGTCGGAGGAAGCTCGCCGCATGATCGAACCCTTCCATTGCCTCCTGTTGATTGCCCATGACGCTGACAGAAATGTGCGCCTGGCGTAGGTCGGGGCTGATCTTGACTGCGGTGATGGTCGCAAAATCAAGGCGCGGATCGCTAACTTTTTTCCCTAACAAGTCGCTGAGTTCCTTTTGAATGAGACTGCTGACCTGCTTCTGACGACGAGTAACCATTGTTTGGACTTTGAGCTTTGGATTTCTCTAGCTCTCCCTTTCCTTCCTGTATAATTCTATGATGTCGCCTTCTTCAAAATTCTTAAAGCCCTCCAAACCCACGCCACATTCGAATCCCTCCCTAACTTCCCTGACATCTTCAGTGAAGCGTTTCAGAGATGAGACTCGACCATCATAGACCAGTTGGTCACGTCGCCTTATTCGGGCTAGAGAATTACGGGTGACCTGGCCATCGGTTACATAGACACCGGCAACCTTGCCCGCGCGGGGGATTGTGAAAGTGGCTCTTACCTCAGCGTGGCCGCTGACAACGTCTTTATAGACAGGCTCTAGGAGGCCTTTCAGGGCCTTGTCCACATCGTCAATCAACTTATAGATGATATCGTAAAGGCGGATATCAATCCCCTCGGCTTCCGCTGTGCGGCTTGCGCCCGCATCTACCCCGACACTGAAACCAATGATTATGGCTCGGGAGGCTACTGCCAACATGACGTCGGATTCACTGATGTTGCCTGCTCCCTGGTGGAGGATGTTCACTTTTAGGTCCTTGTCGCCCAGCTTTTCCAAGGAGTCAACGATGGGTTCGATGGTGCCTCGGACATCAGCCTTGAGGATTAGATTAAGTTCTTTTACCTGCCCGGCCCTGATTTGATCTAGAATCTCGTCCAGGCTGAACACCCTGGCTGGCTGGATAGCCGCTTGCTCTTTTTCCTCAGCTCGCCCAGCGGCCATGGCACGGGCTATCTTTTCACCCTCCACAACTTTGAAAGTATCACCGGGGTGAGGGACATCGGAGAGACCCAAGACAACCACTGGCGTTGAGGGCGTAGCTTCCCTGACCCGCTCTCCCCTTTCATTGAACATGGCTCTTACACGGCCATAGAGGTCCTCGATCAACAAGGCATCTCCTAGCCGTAAGGTGCCATTCTGCACCAATAGGGTGGCAGTCGGGCCCCGGCTCTTGTCCAGCTCGCCCTCGATGACCGTGCCCATGGCTGGGCGGTTGGGGTTCGCCTTGAGCTCGGCCAGTTCTGCTACCGCCAGGATGTTATCCAACAGATCGTCTATGCCGGTCTTTTCCCTGGCTGAGACTGGCACGCAGATCGTCTGGCCTCCCCACTCCTCAATGTCCAGGCCCACGTTGGCCAACTGTTGTTTAACTCTCTGAGGGTTCGCGTTGGCCTTGTCCATCTTATTCAGCGCGACGATGATGGGCACCCTTGCCGCTCGGGCATGATCAATAGCCTCCTGGGTCTGGGGCATCACCCCATCGTCGGCGGCCACCACCAGGATGGTGATGTCGGCCCCCTGGGCACCCCGGGCGCGCATGGCAGTGAAGGCCTCGTGACCTGGGGTGTCCAGGAAGGTGATCTTCTTGCCCCGGTGCTCAACTTGATAGGCGCCGATGTGTTGGGTGATTCCCCCTGCTTCACCAGCCACCACGTTGGTGTGCCGGATCACGTCCAGCAGTGTGGTCTTGCCGTGGTCTACATGCCCTAACATGGTGACTACTGGCGGCCGGGGCTCCAGGTCCTCAGGGGCCTCGCCCTCATAAATGCGTTCCTTGAGGGGTTGAGGGATCATGGGGATCTCTTCTTCGACGGCAGTAGGGGCCCCTGGTCTGGTTTCAAAGCCCATCTCCTCTGCTACAATGGCTGCCGTTTCGTAGTCAATCTGCTGGTTGATGTTGGCCAGGATACCGTTGTTCATCAGCTCCTTGATGACTTGGATGGGGCTGGCCTCCATCAAATCTGCCAGTTCCCTGACGGTCAAGAAATCAGGTATTTCGATGGCCTTCCTGTTCTGTTTTTCAGTCATATATCTCCCCTTTCTAGCAACTGAATATCGGACACTTTAGAAGGGATCAGAAACCAGGTTTTTGGTTGTTAAGACACCTTTTCGCGCCCTAGGAGACCGCAAGAAGCAACGATCTACTTGCTCAGATAGGGGAAACCTGGTTTCTCCATCGAAGTATCCGGTAGCCAGTCTATGATTAGCATGGAGTTCAGCGAATAGTGGTTTCCCTTGCGAACTCGGTGTAATGGATCACCGAATTCTCTGGGGTGAAGATGCGGAGTGGCTGTCTATGTAGGGAGAAGCGGGGTTAGTAGCGAGGGGATAGACGAGTTCACACTCAGATCAATTCCTCATCGCCTTACCTCCCTTGGTTCCCCAGGTGCTCTATCTTCCACCTTGAGCCCCTCACTCCTCGGTCTCCGGTAGCCCGTGAGCGAATTCTTCAAATGTTGCTCGCTCTTCATCGGTTAAGCTGGTTTTGAGAGCGTGCTCCAGGCGATCTTTCTTCAGCGCTATCTCCCAACATTCTTGGCGTCGGCAAAGGTAAGCGCCTCGGCCAGACCTCTTCCCTGTTTCGTCTACCTCCACTCCGCCATCGGGCGTTCGGACGACGCGCACCATCTCCCGCTTGGAGCGTATCTGTCTACAACTGACACAAGTTCGTTGCGGTATGTGTTTGCGAGACATTCTCAATCTCTAGTAACGAGTCAACGGGGCAATGAGGGTAACGAGTGACTCGTTAATGCCTTACTCGTTGACTTGTTAACTCATTGCCTCGTTACTAGTAGTAGTCCTCCCAGTCCTCACGGCGGCGGCTGGGCTTGCGCTGTCGCTTGGCCACTACCTTCCCTAGTTCCTCGTCGTAGACCAACTCGCGTTTCTTCTCTTTCTTTCGGCGCTCCTCGGATTCGTCTTCCTCCTCGTCCTCGTATATCTCTTCTTCTTCCTCGTACTCCGCGATAGGTTCCTCTTCTTTGATCGCCTCCTCGGCCGGCTTCATCTCCTCGACTGACACCTCTGCCTTGGCAGACACGGCTTCCGCTGCTTCCTCGGTTACCTCGGCTACTTCGGCTATCTCTTCTACTTCCCGAGCAGCCAGTTCCATCCCCTCTACCTCGACCACTTCCATTTGCTCTTCGCTAACTGCCTCAATCTCTCCTTCCTCCTTGACGGGGACGAAGCCTTTAGCTTGCAACCGCTCTTTTAATTCGGCCAACGATTTCGGGCCGAAGTTCTTTATGGCCAGTATCTCTTCATCGCCTTCAGCTAACTTCTCCAGTATCTCCCCCACTTTGGCAATTCCCGCCTGATTGAGAGAGTTATAGACCCGGGTGCTAAGATCCAACACCTCGATGGGCACCTCACCCTCGGCGGGGACGCCTTCTTCGACTCTCGCTTTGGCACTAGCCGTCTCTATTACATCAATCGCCTCTCCAAGCACCTGCAGCTCTGCAGCCGTGGGGGGAACTTTCTCTTTTCTCATCAGAATAGCCTCGGCTACGGCTAGGATGTCCCTCTTCTCGACCACAGCAGCTATTTGGGCAATCTCTTCTTCTTTGGCTCTTTGCAGGGCCTGCTCGGCAGCTTCTGTGGTGTTCTTGATGTCAATGCGCCAGCCGGTCAGCTTGGCCGCCAAGCGGGCATTTTGTCCCGCTTTGCCGATGGCCAGGGAGAGCTGGTCGTCGGGCACGATGACGGTGGCCGTCTTACCCTCAGTGGAATCATCGTCCAGATAGGCGTTCATGACTTTTGCTGGACTCAGGGCATTGGCGATGAAAACGCTCGTGTCAGGGTTCCATTCAACTACATCGATCTTCTCTCCATTCAGTTCTTTGACGACGCTTTGAATCCTGACACCGCGCATACCTACACATGCCCCTACTGGATCTATCCCCGCTTGGACAGCGTTTACAGCCACCTTTGATCGCGAACCCGCCTCGCGGGCGATGGCCTTGATCTCGACCGTGCCATTGAAGATCTCGGGCACCTCCAGCTCGAGCAGGCGGCGAAGCATATTGCGATGAGTGCGGGAGACGACAATGTGGGGGCCACGGTTTGTCTTGCGCACCTCAAGGACGTAGGCCCGCACCCGCTGGTGGAGCCGGTAGTACTCACCAGGGATCTGTTGACTCCTAGGAAGGAGGGCCTCAGTTCGGCCAAGGTTTAGGGTTACACCTTGAGGCATAATGTTCTGTACAGTGCCATTGATGAGCTCTCCCTCGCGCTCGGCATAGCTGTTAAAGAGAGCATCGCGCTCAGCCTCGTGGATGCGCTGTAGGATGACCTGTTTAGCTGTCTGGGCAGCGATGCGCCCGAAGCGCTCTGGGGGGAGTGTCTCAATCATCACTAGCTCACCCAGCTCGGCATCCTCGTTGGTCCTCTTGGCTTCGGCCAGGGAAATCTCAAAGCGCTCATCCTGGATCTCCTCTACCACCTCTTTGGCAGTGTAGAGCCTGGCTTGTCCGGTCTCCGGATCTATCTTGGCCGTGATGTTCTGATAGGAGCCGAAGTCTTTCTTGTAGGCCGCCAATAGGGCGACCTCTATGGCTTCCAGGACTACTTCCTTGTCCAGCTGTCTCTCGCTGCAGATTTGATCAAGGGCCACTGCTAAATCGTTCTTTTTCAAGTCTTGATTCCTCCTGCTTCGTGCTAGAACGCAATAATGTGGGTTTGCTAACCTGTCTGATAGCAAGAAAAGTGGGGGCCGCCCACTTTTCCAATAAAACCCTTATGACGTTTATATTATACCATGTTTGAGCAAATCGTGCAAGTCGCTTTTCAGGGCAGAAGGGCGCTTGGGCTATCCGAGAGCCAACAATCTTTCGAGCTCTCTGGGAAGCACGTCCAGGCCGGTGGTTTCATAACCCTCTTCCCAGCGCAGCTTGATCTCAATGGTATTCTCCTTCAGGGTACGACGGCTCAGTGTGAGGCGTAAGGGGGCGCCGATGAGGTCAGCGTCGTTGAACTTGACCCCGGCGCTCTCATCTCGGTCATCATAAAGGATTTCGTAGCCCAGGGCTTCTAGGTCGGCGTAGACCTCCTCTGCTTTGGCCATTATCCTCTCATCAGCTCCCAAGACGACAAAGTGGATCTGGTAGGGAGCGATGGAGGCTGGCCAGATGATGCCACGCTGGTCATGATGCTGCTCGACGACGGCGGCCATCAGCCGCGACAGGCTTAGGCCGTAGGAGCCCATAACGATGGGCTTGGCCTTGCCACCCTTATCGAGGTAAGTGATCCCAACCTCCTCGCTGCGCTTTAAGTAGCCTACTACGATGCCCGATGTTTCTGTCAGTTGACCACGACAACGGGGACAACTGTAGCCGGCTCGAGCTTGAGCGAAGTCTGTCAGGATGTCGGCCTGGAAGTCGCGGGGGTAGTTGACGTTCATCAGATGGTAGCCATCCTCGTTGGCCCCGGCCACGAGGTTGGAGCCCAGCAGTACTGAATCGTCTACCACCAGTTTTGCGCCTCGTACCCCGATGGGGGAGCCATAACCAGGCACAGCGCCCACGGCTAAGATTTCTCGTTCGGTAGCCACGTATAGGTCTGCGATTCCCAGAGCCTTTTTCAGTTTGGTCTCGCTGATGTCTAAGTCGCCTCGGATTGCCGCGATGATCACTTCACTTTCCTCCGTGGCATAGAAGACAACTTTCAAGGTCTTTTCGGTGGGCACTCCGACGTAGTCAGCCAGAGCCGCGATCGTTTTACAGTCTGGCGTAGCTACCTTCTCAATTGCTCTTTCCGTCTGCTGCGGCGCTTCCGGCTTGGCGAACTCCGCTTCTTCGGCATGGGCCGCATAGTCACACTCGGAGCATAGGATGAACGTGTGCTTGCCTGCCTCACAAGAGACGATGAACTCGTTGCCGGCCTCGGTTTCTACAGCAACAGTCTCCAGGCAGCAAGACTGGAGAATATTGACATAAGCCTGGAAAATGCGTTGGTAAAAGTCGTTCAGGCCCTCTGAGTCGGGGTGAAAACTGAGGGCTTCTTTCGCTATGAACTCCCGGGCCTCCATCAAGCCAACTCGGGAACGGTACTCGTCGCGGAATTTAGGGTGGATCTGATAGATCAGCGTGGGCAGTTGGCGATAGGATTCGATCTCCTGGCGACATAGGTCAACTGCGGTCTCCCCGGCGGGTAGGGTGAGGGGCATTAGCAACTCCTGTCCTCCGATGGCTTCCATTTCCTGGCGCGCGATCTCCTCGATCTTGTGCAAAACTCGACGACCCAGCGGCAGGTAGGTGTATATGCCTGCTGCCGAGGGGCGGATCATGCCGGCCCTGAGGAGCAATTGATGGCTTGCGGTTTGTGCTTCGGAGGGCACCCGGCGCAGGGTGTGGCCAAAAAGCTTTGACAGACGCATGTTCCTACCTCCCGTTGCTACTCTCAGAGGCACCCCATTTGGCGCAGGTATTCCACGCCGAACACGATTTCTTCCTCGCTGTGGGGCCAATCGAATTCGCAGGTGCGAATGGCCTTGGCAGGGAGGTAGGAGGCGATCATAGGCCAGTTCATCTCGCCGCCGCCAGCGACGCGATGATCCTGTAATCCCACGATGTCGTGGAGGTGTACGCCCACCATCCTCGAGGCGAAGGCCTTTAACCATTCTTCGTGTTGGGTGAAACCCAGGTTCTCCAGATTTTGAGCGTGGCCAGTATCGTGCCAGTAGAAGACCGTCGCTGTGTCTGACGAGGCCAAGAGAGCGCTCATTTCCTCCATGTTGGGGATCTCGTAGTAGTAATAGCGATTCTCCAGGCCAAGCCTGATGTCAGTGGCCTTGGCGTATTGACTGAGCTCCTTCAGGCTCCTGGCCGCAGCAGCCAGGTTCTGCGCTTGCACCCTGGCTCTATCTTCCGTCAGTCGCCACTTTGCGTCTTCGTATTCCTGAGTACCCTTCCTGCCTTCGTTGTATAGGTCACGCAACCGCCTCTCTAGCGAGGGATCTATAACCACTTTTCCCATGTGCAGGATTACGATGGGAGCCTTGAGCTTTTGAGCTAAAGTGATGGTGTCCTTTACTTGGGCTACCGCCTGCTTTCGGTTTCCCTCATCCTGAGAAGCCAGGTAGTCCCACGGGCCTGGGTTAGCTGGGCAGGGGGCGTGGATGCTGGAAATCGTCTGCTGGCCTGGCTGCACTCCCCTGAACATCTCGGGCCTGACGGTGTGTCCCAGCTCAAACTGCTCGAAGCCCAGGGCTTTGCCGGCAGCGAAGAAATCGCTGAGATTATCGAAGCGATGTTGAATCCACATGGTGGACAGGGATGGTTCCATGAGATAGTCTCCATTCAAACATTATACTACTTTTCGCCTCACTATGCCAATGATCTCTTCGTCAAACGTGGTGCGTGAAACGTCAATTGCTTTACGGATCACGTTTTGACGCTTGACGTTTCATGTTTGACGTTTGGGTCGGGTTCGTGTAGAATAGATAGCAGCTTGACAAGCTAGGAGGTGGCGATGAAACACAGAACACCGGAGGAGACCTACGGGCCAGCCCTGGAGAAAGCCGTCTACGATTTGCAATCCCTCGATCCCTGGCTGGTGGCCTTGCGCAGCGACACAAAGTACACTAAGTTGATAGATACCAGCAGCCAGATAGAAGTGAGGTTCTGGGGAAAAGACTACATCGTCCACTATCCTGAGATCTCTGTGAAGGAGGTGGAGATAGACCAAGAGCCGCCCATTGCTATTCAGATTCTCGTCTTGCACTACCTCATTAATGCTGACGGCACTCTTCTTGCCGATCATTGGATCTCCTTCCGCGAACTGCCTGGCGGGCATGTTTACGATGCGGCCTTTCGGCGGCGCGCCAATCTTCGCCTGGCTCAGGCTTTCGGCAGCGACTTGGATGGCTTCGTGGCCTCTGCTAGGGCCTTGGGAGGTGAGAGTTTGACCTATGGCGATGCGTCCTTTCTCTTCCCCATATTTCCACGCCTCCGGCTAGCCGTTGTTCTCTATCTGGCGGACGAAGAGTTCCCTGCCTCTGCTAATGTGCTCTTCGATGCGGTGGCAGGCCATTACCTGCCCACAGAGGACTTGGCCGTGCTGGGGGGGATGCTGGCCGGGCGACTGATAAAAGATGGGGGAGGTCGGTGAGGCTAGGGAGGCCGCTGGTCGCAGGGACCTTCATCCAGCGGGATAACCGTTTCCGGGCTATGGTGGAAGTGAGAGGGCAGCCGGTATGGGCCCACGTTACCAACTTCGGGCCAACCTCTGGGCAAGCCTTGCGGGAGGCAGCTAACGCTGGCCTAGAGGTCTATGCCTACCTCTGTCGAGTGAGTCGGGATGAGGTGGGGGTAGATAGACCTATCCCGGTCGTTCTCCAGCCGTCTTCGGTCGGCAGGCCTTAGTCGGGGAGGGTGAAGAGGGAGTTGTCAAAATTGGTATTTTATGCTATAATAGTTACAACAACAATACAGAAGGAGGTGAAAGGCGGTGGAGGTAGAAGGTTATTGCGTTAAGTGCAGGGTCAAGAGAAAAATGAAAAATGCCAAGGAGGTAATCATGAAGAATGGCCGCCTGGCGGCCAAGGGGATCTGCCCCGAATGTGGCACTGGGATGTTCAAGTTCCTCCCTAAGAAGAAATAGAAGGATCTCCGTGGTTGAAATGCAACACGGTATGGAGATAACCCGCTCTGGGAGCGTAGTTGGAATGTAATCTAACGGAGCGGGTTCTCTTTCATCCTCTACGACGACCCCATCCTGAGAGTCATCGAGTGATTTGACAAATTAACCCTTTTGGGGGATAATACTTGTTGCTATCATAGATATAGGAGGTGATGCCAATGGACCACAGTAGTAATAATAGCGCCGTAGCATCACCTCCCTTTGGGAGATAGCTACGGCGCAAGCAAGGGGCCTCTTCTTCTGAGGAGGCCCTTTGTCTTTGAAAGCGATTTCTTTGGCGAAGTGGGGACAAGATGTCGGATTTTCTGCCTGTGGGCAAGCTGGAGATAGATTATCTAGGACAGATCTTGGCCAAGTATGCTCAGGTCAACGAGCGGGTGGTGGTAGGCGCTGAGGTGGGTGAGGATGCCACGGTGATAGACTTTGGCGACCGTTATCTGGTAGCCAAAACCGATCCCATCACCTTTGTCACCGAGGAGATAGGCTGGTACGTTGTCAACATCAACGCCAACGACGTGGCTACCACTGGCGCTATCCCCAGGTGGTTTTTGGCCACTGTACTTTTGCCCGCAGGGAGCACAGATAGGGCCATGGTGGAGGGGATCTTCTCTCAGCTCTCCGATGCCTGCCGCAAGCTAGGGGTCTCCTTTTGTGGCGGCCACACCGAGATCACTCACGGCCTGGACCGGCCCATCGTGGTGGGGCAGATGTTGGGCGAGATGGAACGAGACAGGCTGGTGACCACTGCTGGGGCTCAGGTAGGAGACGTCATCATCCTCACCAAGGGCATCGCCATCGAGGCCACCTCGATCATTGCCCGGGAGAAAGCGGGGGAGTTGGCGAGCAAGTACTCATCGGATTTCATTAACCGCTGCCGGGGTTTCCTCCACGAGCCGGGTATCAGCGTGATGCGCGAGGCCCAGATTGCCACCGCTCAGGCGCGGGTGCACGCCATGCATGACCCCACAGAGGGCGGGCTGGCAATGGGCCTGTGGGAACTGGCTCGGGCGGCGGACGTGGGCCTACTGGTTCACAAGGAACGGATCGAGATCCTTCCGGAGACGACCCTCCTCTGTGCCGATTATGGCCTTGATCCCCTGGGAATCATTGCCTCGGGCTCGCTGCTCATCGTTCTGTCGCCGGAAGACTCGGCGCGGGTTATCGGGAAACTGGAGGAGGCGGGCATTGCGGCTGCGGCCATCGGCAAAGTCGTAGCCAGGGAAGAGGGGCTAAAACTTATGACTGGCGGGGTGACGAGGAACCTCCCCTATTTCGGAAGGGATGAGATCGCCAAGCTCTTCGAGTGAGCTTGTTTTTGTTTAGGCTTGCGCCTCCTTGGTGGGCAGCCTTACCGTGAAGGTGCTACCTTTTCCTACCTTACTTTGTATCTCGATAGTACCCCCATGCCCGTCCACCAAGCTCTTAACGATCGCCAGTCCTAGCCCAACCCCTTTGGCTTTGGTGGTGAAGAGCGGCTCGAAGAGCTCGCCCAGGTTCTCCTCGGGGATGCCCACCCCTGTATCGGCGAAGGAGACGGCCACCCACTCCGGACTTTCCACTTCAGACCTGAGCACCAACCGGCCACCCTCAGCCATGGCCTGCACCGCGTTGAGAATGATGTTTCCGAAGACCTGACCGAGTTGATCGGGGTCGGCCAGGATGATGGGCAAGGCCTCGTCCAGTTGGCTCTCCACTTCGACGTTCTCTGGCACGGCGGTGCGAGACAGCGCCTCCTGGACGACGTCGTTGATATTCACCTTCCGCCGGGCGGGGGGTTTGACACGGGCGAAGTCGAGGAGGCTGCTGATGATCTTCTCGGAGATGGCCACTTCTTTCTGCAGGATCTCCAGTGCCTCCTTCACCTCCGGTTCGGGTTCTTCCAGGACCATGTTGAGGAAGTAGATGGCGTTCTTGATGGCCCCCAGGGGGTTGCGCAGTTCGTGGCCCACGCCACCGGCCAGTTGGCCCAGCACGGCCAGTTTCTCCTTGCGGATGAGTTGCTCTTGGGCATCCCGGAGTTCCTTGGTGCGCTCTTCTACCATCTCCTCCAGCCGCTCCGAGTACTCCTTCAGCGCCGCCTCCGCCCGCTTGCGCTCTTGGAAGAGCAGCGCCCCTCTCAATGCAGTGCTGATCTGCTGACCCAGCATCTCGTAAACCACTCTCCCCTCTTGCGGCAGCTCGAAGAGGGCAAATCCGAACTGGACATCATCCCTGAAGTAGAGGGGCTCGAGCACCATAGCATATCGCATCTCGCGGGGCAACAGGCCGCGCGGCACCAGTTGGCGGGAGAGGAAGCGTCGTCCGCTAGTCTCTAATTCAACGCGTCCCTCTTCGTCGTAGGCCAAGTTCAGCCTCGACCATTCAGCAGGCACCTTTTGCCCTCCCGCCACAGGCCCAGGACGCTGCTCGTACAAAGAGACATAGCAACTCTTAATCCCCAACTGTGGCAGCTCCTGAGCTACCACGTCCATCAATTGCCCGACGTTAAACGTCGTCATCAGTGTCTGGCTGATGTCACGCAATATCACAGCCTGCTGTTCTGCTTGCAGCCTTTGGTATGCCTCTGCTCGCTGCGCCGCCTCCCCAATGAGCACCCGAGCCTGTTGCCAGAGATTCTCGGCCCGAGGCAGAGCCCCGTCGTCGGCAAGAAAGGACAGCGTGTGGCGACGCAGTGCAGATATCGCCCCTTGCCACAACGCCACATCGCCGCCTTCTGCGGCCATTTGGCGTAAGATATCATCCAGCGTTGACAAAAAGCTGCCCGGTGACTCCCCCTTCAACTCGGCCGAAAAGGCATTCAGTAGTTGCCCTACTCCTTCAGGGATGATACCAGCGTAGGAGGCCCTCACCACTTGCACCATCTCAGACAGGATGTGTTCCCGACGCGCAGCGAAGGCGTCCTCGAACCTCTCGCCCGTTGTAGCTACCTCTTCCACCCAGGCTTGCCGCATTGCTTGGGAAAAGCAACCGCACGACTGGCGCACCACCAGCTCCGTGGGGAGCGTCACTTGCTCAGGCACTTCCTCGCCTGCCAGCAGTGCCAGCACCATCTCGGCCGCCCGTCTCCCCTGCTCATGCAGTGGCTGCCGCACTGTGGTCAGAGGAGGTGTGACGTACCTGCTTTCCTCTATGTCATCGAAACCTACCACGGCGATGTCACCAGGCACCCGTATCCCCCGCGCCTGCAATGCCTCCAACGCACCGATAGCCATGCTGTCATTAGCCGCCACCACGGCCTCAAAGTCCACCTTTCGCTGGTCGAGCAGCAGATGGATTGCTTCCACACCCGTGAGCAAAACGAAGTTACCGGGTGCAATGAGGTCAGGATCGAGGGGGATGCTGTGCTCGGCCAGCACCTCGGTGTAAGTGCGATACCGCTGCTCCGCTTCCTGGTGACCTTCAGGCCCGCGGATGAAGGCGATACGGCGATAGCCATGCACCTCAATGAGATGGCTGATCGCGTCACACATGCCCTTCTCGTTGTCCACCAATACACTGGGGATGGCTCCCAGTGCTAGCGCAATGCTGACCATTGGCAGAGGGCGATAGCGCTCACAGAAGTTTCTGAGCTCTTCAAGGTCAACAAAGTTGCCCAGTGTGCCAGACATAAACACCAGGCCGTCCACATTCTCCTTGCTCGCCAGATCATAGATCACGTTGCGCTGAACCTCGAACCCGTAGGGTGAGCGCAGCGCCCTGCCTACGAAGCAGATCAGGTTGGCGCCTCGTTCTTGGGCCACGTCGGCGATCCCAGGCCACACGAGAGACTGGTATCTCTCTTCCATCTGGCCCACGAACAAGCCGATGGTCGGACGTGAGTTCTGCGATCTGGCTTGTCTTGCTTCGTCTACTTTCCGGCTGTCTCCCACGTGTGCACCTCCTTGCCCTCTCCTTGACTCAAGAGGTCATGAAACTGATGCTCCCTGGCTCAAGGGTAGCGAGAATACAAACGTCGAGCCCGTCCCCTCCTCGCCCTCCACCTCGATGGCGCCCTTTTTTTTCGGGTGAAAAATAAAGAGGAGGTGAGATAGGGTCCTTTATCCCATAACCACTTCAACCTGATGAGTTTTGCCATCTCCAAAAACAGGCACCACGTTGTCTGCAACCTCTTTGTCATCCACTTTGACTGATTTCACCCCTTTGCAGACGTGGTCGGGGTTGTTCACCTCGATTTGGTAGATAGCATTTCTGAATTTCCGAGTCACTCTGAAGCCATCCCACTTTCTGGGTAGGCAAGGATTGATCTGTAGCCCGTCATAAGTCGGCCTGACCCCCAGGATGTATTGGGTAGCCGCTTGATAGGCCCAGGAAGCGGTGCCCGTAAGCCAACTGTTGCGGGCCGACCCGAACTGGGGATGCTCGTCGCCCAGGATGTTCTGGGAGTAGACGTAGGGCTCACATTCAAATTCATCTATCTTGTCGTTCTTGGCTACTGGGTTGATCTGATTGTAGTACTCGAAAGCCCGGTCTCCATTCCCGATGATTGTTTCGGCGATGATGGCCCACGGATTGGAGTGTAGAAAGATGCCGCCGTTCTCCTTCGCTCCCGGCGGGTAGGTGGTAATCCCCCCTTTTGCCGGGTCAAAGCCGTCGTATCCCGGCGTGCTCAGCTTGATGCCGTTGCGGGTATTGAGCTGCCGGTATACAGCATCCAGAGCTGCCTTCGCCCGGTCCGGCGGGGCGAAGCCCGAAATGACCGGCCACGATTGCCCGTTGGCATAGATCTGTCCCGCAGTGTTCGTGTGGGAACCAACAGGACTCCCATCGGCGTCGAAATACCTCACGTACCACTCGCCGTCCCAGGCCTGCTCGTTCACTCTCTGCTTCATCGTTTCGTAGTACTCGGTGTATTTGGCTACGGATTCCTGATCGCCCAGGTGCTGGGCCAGTTCCATCATCTCCCGCAGAGCCTTGCCGTACAGGTTGGCCGCAAACAGGGACTCCGCCCCCCTCCGCAGGTTGACCGTATCATTCCAATCAGCGAAGCCCAACAGCGGCAGCCCGTGTGCCCCCACGTCGCTCCAGGTGAACTCGATGGCGCGGCGCAGATGGTCAAGCACCGTGCCTGATTCGAGAGGGTGTCCCTCTCTGTCCTTTTCGTAGTAGGGCACCACCTGATTTAGGAAGGCGAAGTCCCCCGTTTCCTTGAGATAGGCGGTGACGGCGAGCACAATCCACAGATGGTCGTCGCTGTAATACCTGGGAGCCCCCTCAATCTCCCTGGAATCCCCCTCGTTGGCCACCATGGTTAGAGGATTGAACTGGTGCATGGCGGAGCCGTCCCGCTTTTGCACCTGGAGGAGTTTTCGGATGAGCGCCTTGCCCCCCTCGGGTGCGCTGACCAGGACGCTCATCACGTCCTGGGAGCTATCTCTGAAGCCGATGCCCCTGGCCCCGAAGCCAAGTTGGTAGAGGGAGAGGTAGCGGGACCAGTTCAGCGTGATGTAGCATTGCCTGGGGTTGTGGATGTTGAGCAGGCTGTTCGTGTTGGCGTCTGGGGTCTCGACTTGCATCTTGGAGAGATAGGTGTCCCAGAAGTCACCCAATTCATCCAACGCCCGATCCACTTGCTCCGGATCCCGATAACGTCGGATCGCGGCCAGAGCCTTCTCGACGCTTTCATCCTGGCCAAGTTGGGTGATCAGCCTGGTGGTCTCGCCGGGTTGAATGATCCCCAGGTGGTGGAGCAGCGCAGCGATGTTGTCCCCCCGCAGAGCCTCGTAGTTGCCGAGCTCCTCCTGTTGTTGCAGGCTCAGGGGGTTAGCCCAGGTGCCGTACTCGTTGTCCCCCAGGAATCGCCCGCGGCCCGATTCGAACGAGGAAACCGGACGGTTCGAGGTGAAGTAATTGATCCGGGTGTCCTTATTCATGAAGGCATATTGGGTCAGGATGAGCAGGCCCTTTTCATCGTGGTACGCCTTGCTCTGCACCGTCTGGGGAACCCAGTCAGCGTTGGTGAACTGCTTGAGGGCGTCAAAGTGCGTGTATTCGACCACGGGTATGGCGTCAATCTCCAGAGGCTGGTCGGAGATGTTGGTGATTTGGATGTCTCGGATCACCTGGCTGTCTCCCAGAGGGACGAAGACTGTCATCTCCGTCCTGATGCCGTAGAACTCGGAGACAATGCGGGTGTAGCCCAGCCCGACGTGGCACTCGTAGAGGTCGTAGGGATCCAGCGTGGGGACGAAGTAGGGAGAGAAGACTTTGTACCCCTCCCCCTGTTTGAAGCGCAGGTACAGCGTCTCCCCCTTGAATTCTGAACTGGGGAGTTGAGGGATGTATTTGGTGATGCGATTGAGGGCCGGGTCCTCCTTGCAAATTAGTGCCCCACCGGTGTGGTCCACAATCCCCCCAAAGGCCAGCGTCCCCACGTAGTTGATCCACTTGACCGGCGTCTTAGGG
>JBAWAP010000306.1:0-2019 GCA_049589355.1 Anaerolineae bacterium | reverse complement strand
ACTGGTACCTGGACAGTAAACAAGGTAAATCGAGCATAGACGTGGAGCTATCTTGGGACGGAGGCACCAATTGGACGGATGCCAAGACAACAAAAAACGGAGAAGCCATAGAGACAACCGACATCCTGGGCGGTCCCAGCGACACCTGGGGCCATAGCTGGACCGTGGATGAATTGTCTAACGCCAACTTCCGGCTGAGGATCACCTGTACCTCTAACAAGTCAGAGCGAGACTTCTACCTGGACTGGGTGCCGGTCAATGTCTACGACGATCCGCCGACAGCAGTCCATCTCAGTTCCTTTACTGCCCGTTCCGACCTCAGCGCTGCAGCCAGCCGAGGCGCGTTACACTTGTGGTCGTGGGTATTGCTGGCGGGGCTGGCAGTGCTAGTGAAAGTTCGGATCAGACGAGTCGGGCGAAAGATTCTCCATCAGGCGCAAACCCGCCATTGGAAGGAGGTGCAGTGAACAGGAGCAAGTTTTGGATTAGAGTGATTGCTGTATTGTTAGCTGTATTGATGTGGTTTCTGCTACTGCTTCCGGTTGGCGTCAGGATTGTCTTTGCCTTCAGTCCACCCATCCTCATCGTCAACACCTGGTAAGAGCTTCATGAGAAGGATTTCCAGGGTGCTCAAAACGCGAACACAGGGGCAACAGAATGACTAGCAACAATCTTTTACGCTTTTGCACCTGGCTGTCCATCGTCTTGGCCTTGCTTGCCTTGCTGCTGGTCCCATTGGGCACGGTGTGGGCGGCCACAGGAAACTATCGCGACGAGTTCAGCAGCGTCGCCTATGACAACAGCGATGGGAGCGAGGACTGGAGTGGCACGCCCTGGGAAGAAACGAATGATAACGTTCCTTCAAACCCCTCAGCCGGCAAGATCCGCGTTACCACAGGAGGAGAGTTGCGGTTCAGAGGCACCAGCACTACGGACACGTTTTCGATCGAGCGGCCTGCCGACCTTGACGACGCGATCAGCGCCACCCTGTCGTTCGATTACCGTGAGACGGGTGACCTTGAGGCGGCGGACCAAGTGGTCGTCAGTGTGTTCGACGGTACGACCTGGCATGACGTACTGACTCTGTCCGATGACTTTGGGAGCGGCACATTTGGCAGCCCAGGAAATATCACTGCTTATGCCAATGCAAACACTCGCCTTCGCTTCGAGGTGACAGGTTTCTCACAGGGCTCGGGTGGTAGTCAGGAGAGATTCTTTGTGGACGACGTCGACATCACCTTTGAAGTCCCCGATGCCACCGACGATTGGGGCGACGCGCCGGACGGCTACGGCACCACCAGTGGGGCCAGCGGCCCGAGCCACACCATCGTCAGCGGCCTGGAGATGGGCACCGCCCCCGACGCTGAAGGCGACGGTGTGCCGGGCGCCAACGCCGACGGCGACGACAACGCTGGCAGCGACGACGAGGACGGCGTGAGCAGCTTCGCCACCCTGACCGACCAGATGAGCGGCCAACCCTACACTGTCACCGTGGCCGTGACCAACACCATTGGCAGCAACGCCAACCTGATCGGATGGATCGATTTCGATATCAACGGTACTTTTGACAGCAACGAAGCGGCAGCGACGACGGTGGCAAATGGCACTACCAACGGCAGCGCCCAACTCGTCTTTACCGTTCCGGGCGACGTCACGGTGGGTCAGGCCTATGCCCGGTTCCGTCTGACCACCGACAGCATCACTGCCAGCGACACGGGCGGTAGTGTCAGCGATGGTGAAGTGGAAGACTATGCTATCACCATCGTTGTCGGCGGCGAAATCAGCGGCAATGTCTTCCGTGACTACGACGCCGATGGCGCCAATGATGTCAACGAGCGGGGCGTGGCTGGAATCATCGTCACCGCCTACGATGTCACCGGCACGGCCGTCGTCAGCGACACCACCGACGCCAACGGCGACTACACCCTCGCCGGGCTGATACAGACCGAGGTATACCGCATCGAGTTCACCGACCTGCCCAGCTATCTCCAACCCGGCCCCTGTGGTACCGACTCCGAG
>JBAWAP010000305.1:0-2414 GCA_049589355.1 Anaerolineae bacterium | reverse complement strand
GTCCCTGGCCGACGGCCGCCAGGATCTGCCTCTCCCGCTCCTGGCGGTGATCGATGAGCTCCTGGAGCTTGCGGGCGACGTCCCGCACGGGCGGCCCGTGGCCGGGGCAGAGCAGGGCCGCCTGGTAGCCCTTCAGTCGCTCCAGCGACTGCATGTAGAGGGCCATGTCGCCGTGGGGCGGCGGCATGATGGCCACCGTGCCCAGGCCGAGCACGGTGTCGCCGGTGAACAGCACACCCTCCTCGCGCAGGACTAGGGAGATAGAGCCGAGGGTGTGGCCGGGCGTATCGATGACCTCGATGGTCAGGCCGCCCACCTGGATGGTGTCGCCGTCTTGCACCAGGCGGTCGGCGGTGGCCTGAGCGGTGGCCCGGCGCCAGGCGCGAAACCGCTCCGCCATCGTCTGCGGGCCGCTGGGGATATCGACGTCTTGGGGAGCATCCGCCCGCCAGTCGGCCAGGAGGCGTGCCTCCGTCGGGTGCAGGCAAATGGCGGCGCCGGTAGCCTGGCGCAGGGCGTGGGCGCCGCCGCAGTGATCGATGTGGTGGTGGGTGACGATGATGTGCGCTAGCTTCAGGGCCTGCCCCTTCGGGCTTGAGCCCTTCAGGGCGAAGCCTGAGCCTGTCGAAGGGCCGGCGATGCGCCGGAGGTACTCGAGCCGCGGCTTGACGGAGGCCTCGTCGGGGTAGCCGGCATCGATGAGAGCGCCCTGGCCGCCGTCGACCACGAGGTAGACGTTGGGGGCCTGCGGGCCGGCGTAGAAGGCCTGAGGCGCAGGTATGCTGTGGACGCGAGGGGTTAACTCCATGGTTGGCCGCCGTTGCGCGGCCAATGTTAGCATATCTGGGCGGCGTTTGCCTGTGGCCGGCCGCCGCTCATGGTGAGCCTGTCGAACCATGAGCCCCCGCCCTTCCTTCGACAAGCCCTTCGGCTGCGCTCAGGACAGGCTCAGGACGAGCGGAACCTGGCCCTAGGGGTTGGTGCAGGTGTCGTGACCGCTCCCTATGTAGTACTTCGCAAAGACAACCAGGTCGCCGGTGGTGATGGTGGGCGGGCCGCTGGCGTTCAGGTCGTAGCGGGCAGCGTATGTCTCCGGGTTCATGTAGTGCTGCGCGAATAGCACCAGGTCGCCCGAGGTCACCTTAGTACTGTTATTCAAGTCCGGCGGCCAGGCGGCGTCCGACGGGCTGTCGGGGCAACCGTCCAGGGGGTCGGTGCCCGCAAAGGCCTCGACCTCGTCCCTGAAGATCAGGGGATCGCCCAGGCCCTGCGAGTCGTTGTCGTCGTCAGGGTCGCCAGCGTCGCAGGCGCCGTCGGCGTCGGTGTCCGTTCCGTCGTCGGCCGGATTGGCTGCTCCCTCCACCGAGCAGTCGTCGCACGTGTCGGCATCGAGGTCCTGACAAATGAACCTGTCGAGCGGGTCGGCGTCGCACGCGTCACCCAAGCTGTCGCCGTCGCTGTCCTCCTGACCAGAATTGGCGGTCTGCGGGCAGTTGTCGCAGGCGTCGCCCAGGCTGTCGCCGTCAGTGTCCTCCTGGCCGGGGTTGCTCATCGTCGGGCAGTTGTCGCACACGTTGCCATAGGTGTCGGCGTCGAAGTTCTGCTGGTCGGGGTTGCTGACAGTGGGGCAGTTATCGCAGACGTTGCCCACGCCGTCGCCGTCGGTGTCGGTCTGGGTAGGGTTATAGACCAGGGGGCAGCTGTCGCGGGCGTCGGGGACGTCGTCGCCGTCACTATCCGCCGTGCAGCTCTTGCCGTAGTACATCTTCAATATCACCAGGTCGGCCGAGGTCACCCAGCCGCTGGCGTTCAGGTCGCAGCGCGGGGGGGGGCCGGCTGATCAAGGCAGTGCTGCTGGAACCACGCCCCGTCGGCATCGTTGACCGTGCCGCTGGCGTTGAAGTCGGGCGGCCAGGCATCCGCATCGCTGGGCTGGTCGCTGCAGTCGTCCGAGGGGTCGGTGCCCATGAACAGCTCAACGCTGTCGCGGAAGAAGCCCAAACCAGCTGCCGTCCCCCGCCCCTGGGAGTCGCCGTCGCTGTCGTCGCAGGCGTCGCCACCCCAGGTGGCATAGGGAGGAGGCTGCGTGCCCGGCACGCCATCGCCATCCCAGTCGGCCTGGTCAGGGTTGGCGACGGTGGGGCAGTTGTCGCAGGCATCGCCCATGCCATCGCCGTCAGTGTCCTCTTGGCCGGAGTTGCTCACCGTCGGACAGTTGTCACAGGCGTCGCCCCTGCCGTCGCCGTCGCCGTCCGCCTGGTTAGGGTTGGCGACGGTGGGGCAGTTGTCGCAGGCATCGCCCCAGGCATTCCCGTCGTAGTTGGCCTGGTCCGGGTTGGTGACGTACGGGCAGTTGTCGCAGGCGTTGCCCAGGCCGTCGCCGTCACTGTTCGCCTGGCTGGGATGGCTGACGG
>JBAWAP010000304.1:0-19155 GCA_049589355.1 Anaerolineae bacterium | reverse complement strand
AGTTGGTTAAGCCGATCATGGTGCATTCTCCTTTCAAAGGTTAGTAGTGCCTTAAGAATGCATCATGACGGCCATTTTGGCAAATCACCCGGGCCTCACATCAGGCCGAAAACTAGCAGATAAAGTTACAGTATCCCCCAACTGCTCGGGATCGGTTTGAAAGCGTCCGAACTCCTGTAAGTTCTTATCGGTTACCCCAATTTGATACTCAATCCCACCTCTGTGCTGGTAGCTCAAGTACTCGTTTCTCTTGGCATCCTCGTTCGACACAACCCAGTAAACTATTCTATCAACCCATACGCCGATAAATATGAAAACATCGCAAGCATCGAGCTTTAACTGTTGAAAGTTCATCCAGAATGGTTCATCGCCCCCATATCTCAAAGCCTTGGAAACGAGGCCACCTCGTTTCTTGGTATGTATTGCTCGTGAAGACTTGACTTCAACCTTTACCCCTTCAATCCAAAGGTCATATTCCCCATCATATTCTGGATCAAGCGACTTGTCTGGTTTCTGAAATCTGGGATCCAAGTCCATGATGTGCTTTTCTCCCCAGATTTGACCGAAAACTCGTGGGGCCAAACTGAACAAGCCCAGGTAGCGGTTAGCAGAAACATAGTTATAATGGATTGCGCCATTGCCAACCTGTTTTTCCAGTTCCCCGATAGTTCTCCAATCTTCTGATCGTTATTTCCGCGAAAATCGGGTCGATGTCAAAGGTGTATACTCTTCGGCCCAATCTCTCTCCTGCAATGAGCGTTGTGCCTGAATGTGCAAAGAAATCAACAATCAAATCGTTTTCCGTGCTACTAGACTCGATGATCCTCTCTATCGCCTTGAGGGGTTTCTGAGCATAGCAGCCAGGAACATTTTCTTCCATTCGGTAGAAAACCTGCTGAATATCAAACCAGACATTACCTGGTCGTATCGTGTCTGACTTGCTTCTTTCAAGATTCTCTGTCAATCTGCCATTCACATTTTTGTAATATCCTTTCACGACTTTGGGGATATCAGTATACACTACAAAGAAATCAGGGTTACCTCGCGTGTAGTATAAGAGCTCCTGCCTTACCCACATCCAGTTCTTCTGAGTCCCGTATCCCCTTTGATTTCTCATGGTGATTAGATTTCGAGGTTTCAACTGTTCGAATTCACGCATCATTATCATAAAGTCCGGCAACGGCTGAAAATCGTCTTTGTAATCTGCTCCCATCCAGACGTAAAAGTGAGCATCGGCTTTCATCACAGTTATGGCATTGCTTACCCACATTCTTGAGAAATCCAGATAAGCTTCTAGACTCGTCTTTGATAGATTCCACGTGTTTGCATTCCCGACCATAACGTTGTAAGGTGGATCATTTATCACCAGAGATGTCTTTTCGCCTGCCATCATATCTCTGACATCATCGAGCTTTGTAGCATCAAGAACACCTACTTTGTGCCCGTTGACGGGGTCTTCCCAGATTTCCCCATAACTGAGTCTGCACAGAGGCAATATTCTCTCCCTGGTCTGCTGGTCAAGATCTAATCTATTGACCTGTTCACGAGTTCGTCCCGCAGACCTTCGGCGTTTTGCCTTCTGAACATCGGTATCAACGAATAATGCGAGTTGTTGCCCCATTCTCGTCTCCTTGAGTATGAAAACGTGGTACATCAAATTGTACCGCTATTATACACTGAATCTGGACCGGTGGGCAGCAGGCTAACAATGCTTTTACGCCGTTATTAACACCATGAACTTTTATCGCATCAATTTTGACGCATAATGCTTCTACGAAACTTTTGCTGCACTGGATGCCTACTGCGTGGCCTCCTGGCAGTTACCACGACCGGACTTCCACCGATTAGCAGACGACAGCTTTCAGGACACACCAGCGAGTTGTTGAGCGCACTTTTGTCTTTCAATCAATCCCAATCTATGAACTGAATCATTGGCGAAAATGAACGCACGACTTGTATTTCGGGCAGACCAACTCCATAAGAAGCAAGGTAATCGCGCATGTCGTTGACGATACGCGCTGGAAGATCAGCGTTGATTACAGAATAAGGGGCAGCGGGTGGCGGAGCCGCTTCGTGGGCTTGGGGCATGATCAGTGTGTGCAATACTTGAGCAATGTCTAACTGTTTACCCAGTGCAGTTAGAACCATACTGAATTGGTAGTGACCGTATGCCGATGGCTTTGAGCTGAGTTCCGAATAATGCGTATCAAAATAACTAGACCGGCCCTCGTCAGGTGGCACAGGGTCTTCCAGCCTGCCAAATGCGTCGCCGACCAATTCGCGCAAGTGTAAAAGCCGTTCTGCTTCCCCCCGCCCCTTCCAATATGCAACCGCAAACTCATTTACGGCTGTTTCTTCGCCCCAATGGCTGGTGTCGCTTGTGCCATAATAAGCGCGCAGGGCGTGGCCCAATTCGTGAGCAATGTTAAACCAGTAGAAATACAACTCATAGAAAGCCCGTCCCTGCTCTGCACGGTTGTCCATCCACTGCACAAAGAGCGCCTGGACTTCTGTGGGCATTTCTTCCCAAGATGTGTACTGTAGGCGAATATTCTGCATAGGTCTTTTACCCTTATACGTGTTTCTGGGCTGTGTGACGCTGATGGAATTATCGTGCGCCCAACAATGCTTATACGACGTTATTGACACCATGAAGCCCTTATAGCGTCAATCTTGACGCATAATGCTTATACGAAACTTTTGATGCACTGGAAGCCTGCTACGTGACCTCCTAGCAGTTACCGTTCGGCTCCGCCCTTCGGCAAGCCCAGGACAGGCTCCCGGCGAAGCCACGACCGGACTCTCACCGGCTAGCAGACGACAGCTTTCAGGGCACACCATCGACTTGCTATGCGCCCTCGCGCGGAACCTCAGTGCTGACCTTCTTCGGGCACATGTAGCAGACCAAGAAAGAAGAAGTCTGGGTAATCGCTGGGATCCGTCAAGGAACGTACGAACAGTGGAGAGAACTTGGTGTTGAACTCTTTGACTCCAGAATTCCACTCTCCGGAACCTGGATTCTTGGTAAGAAGCACGAGCATGAATTTGTCACCATCTTCGGGTATCTTTAGTAGTTTCTCGACCTCGCGTTTGACGCAAGAGCTGTGGTTGGCAGTCTTAAAATACCAGTCGCTGCCAAAATAGATGTTATTCTGAGTTCCTATATGCCAGTGCTTCAGCTCAACCCATGATAGGGGGGTGCTACCCGATTTGTCCAATTGTAACACTACATCTACGTTCATGCGTTTATCACCAACGTGAACCAACTTCTCCCGTTCAAAGTCGGGCAAGCGACTTGCAAGCTTCTCCTGTTCAAGAAAGCAGAGCATTTCGCCCTTAAACCATCCCTCAACCTGTGATTCGTACTTGTGAAAGCACCAAAGCTGTTGTTCCGACATTTTAAGGTATTCTGCGAGCCTGGAAACTAAAGCTTTCATCTCTTCAGCCAATGGACGTCTCCTTCCTGAACTTATTGCGCAAAACGCCCAGGAGTTAGGCGGAATTCTCAGTACTCAGAGACCAATCCCAATTCGTAGCACGGAATTCAATTCTAATGTGTTTGACATTGGGATCTTCTTTGTATTGCTCCCTGTGCTCCTCCGTCATTTTCCAAGCATCAATAGCTCTGGCCCTCTCGCTACGATACTGAGCATCAAAATTCCTCAAGCTTGTGAGATAAACATCGGCATAATCCGAAGTTTCCACGTAAACCGCAATCCATGGCTCGCAAGCAAAAGCCTCGCAAGCATCCAGCAACTTCTGCCGATCGCTTCTCGTCTTTTGATAAGAGAAAATATTGACGCTCTCCTCCTCTTTTCCGCTGTCTCTTGTTCTGGATTTGACAGTAAGGCCAAGACGTTGCTTTGTCAAAGGATTATAGGCCACTATATCAATCCCTGTATGATCAACAAGTGCAACCTCAAATCCCGACCTGGAAAGCCAGTTGCATATCAGAGTCTCACCCAAGTCACCTATTATCTTCTGATGTCTCGAACCTTTGATTATCTCCACACCACATGCACCTTTCCAGGACACGAAGGAATTCCGCCTACAATGCTTATACGACATTATTGAACCATAAAACCTTTATCGCGTCAATTTTGACACATAATGCTCATTTGATGCACTGGATGCCTGCTACGCGGCCTCCTGACAGTTACCATTCGGCTGCGCTCACGGCGAAGCCACGACCGGACCCTTACCGGTTTAGCAGACGGCAGCTTTGCAGGGCACACCAAGCGAGAGGCTAGGCCGCTGCGCTAGACTTCCAAGTATCGCTCCTCCCCTCGTACCCACGCAAAATACAGAAACGGGGCTTCGCGCCCAACAACCTTGATAACCGAGTTGGGAACACCCTTCACGCCGAACAGCGATAGGAACCGCTCATAGTCCTCGAACCAGGAGCCCGTTTCGCTAAAGGAATGAACCAACATCATCGCGTGTGGAGCACCGAATCGCTTCGCTTCGATCACTGCGGAGGCTGTGCGGTGGAGCAGTTGGTAGCGCACATCGTCCATTGCTGTACCCGCTAGGCCAAGCTGCTCTTGGAGATAGGCCAAGCGTGTCTCCTTACCGCTCGACGCGTCTTGCAGCCATTCACCCAGTGTGGGACCAAACGGTTCCTCAACCTTCCCCTCAACTGCAATGGAAACAAGCCCCGCAGGTGACCGTCCAAGAAGCCAGATGTCACACTGAGATGGGCGTGAACCCCCAGGAAGTGGAATCCTGTGCTCGGGCAGTATGAACAGAGCCTCAAGCTGTGCAAACGCATCAATCCCGGACTGCGCGAATACTTCGCGGACACTACCCGGCAAACCATCTGCATCCTGCCAACAATAAGCAAGTGTACGGGCAGAGAAACCCCTTTTCCAGTGTTTATCAGGCTGGGCCAGTAGATGCCTCCAGTCTTCGGCGCTCCTGGTTGGAATCAGAATCGTACTCATACCACTTCTCCTTCCGCTTCTACACGGTGGCCCAACAATGTTTATACGACGTTATTGACACCACAGAACTTTTACAGCCTCAATGTTGACGCATAATGCTTACGCGAAACCCTTGATGCACTGGACGCCTGCTACGTGGCCTCCTGGCAGTTGCCACGATCGGACTCTAACCGATTAGCAGACGACAGCTTGCAGGGCACACCAGCGACGGGTTAGGCGGCGACCTTGATTATGAAAAAGCCGTCGCTTTCACAAACGCGATGTAGTCTCTCAAGCGTGCTTTGTAAAACTCTTTCCTGAGACTCGGCTGATGTGGAAACGGAAAGACGATGCGATTCAGTTGATTGTCAGCGGCTCTAATGTACTGGAACGACTTTGCCTTCCCCTCTTTCCATTCAGGCATGTATCCCCAATAATCCCTGACTCTGGCCGATACATTTTTCCCCACCAGCGGTGCAAGGACTGGCTCTCCCAAAGTGATGACCGGAACACCTGGGAATGGCTCCAACTCATCCTTGAGCAGCGGTAGCCAGAAGCCCAAGAATTCTTGAAAGACATCTATCTCAGTAATCTGTGTCGGAGGATAGATGAAGAAGTTCTTGTAAAGATTGGTGGCATACACATTCTCAGCTAGCTGGAGACCCAAGTCATTGCACACGCCCGCAAGATAGGCTCGCACATTCCCCTTCCTATCCAAGTTCAGCACGGTTCTAATCGTCTTGCGGTCTCGCAGAGCCTTGACTGTTGGGTCTTGCCCCAACACAATGAGTTTGATCTCACCTGAACCATGATAGGGCTTCGGAATAGGTAGAGTCCCATCAACGTACTGTCCAAGCCATTCATCCCGCTTCAATTGCTCAAAGATGCTATTGGCTCTTGCTTCTATCGTTCTTGCCATCATACCACCTCCTTGTTCGGTCATTCATCGTTAAGTGCGATCGTCGCCGCCCAACAATGCTTATAAGAAACTTTTGATGTACTGGATGCCTGCCCTCGGCCTGAGCTCGGGCCGAAGGCTACGTGGCCTCCTGGCAGTTACCGTTCGGTGCGCTCACGGCGAAGCCACGACCGGACTTCCACCGGCTGGTAGACGACAGCTTTGCAGGGCACACCAGCGAGTTGTTAGCCGTGCCCCGTGTAACTGAGATGGCCAAACGTTTGCGTTTAGCGACCCGGGCATTAGTGAGGGGCCGCCTGCAACGGATGGTTAGCAGAAGGATTTGAGCACCTCTCTTCACGCTCTTTGATAATTGAGTCAAGTTCCGGGGTTTCTTTTGGCTCCAATTCTTGAACAGGATTGAGAAGGGTCAAATACAGTTCGAACGAACCTTCCTCTGGTGGTTGCCAACCAGGATAATCGATTTCAACCCAGGAATCGGGATCTATCCAGCCAAGAATGTATGCTTCCTTGTTTGGAATAAAAAGTTTCTTCCGAAGATGGTCAAATAGACCAAGTGTGATGTCTACCTGTACTTCCTGTGACACCCATTTCTTGCTGCATTCCAATCGAAAACCAATTCCAATGAGCTTGAGAACTGAACCACCAAGACTGAATTCCACTTCTTGGCCAAAGGCGAAGTTGGCTACAACTTCCTCGCAGCCTTCATGTCTCCGCAGAATGTCTAAAGATGTGCGACTTATCCAATTTACAACTGGACGTCCTTGGTACAGCAGAGCTTTGATATACCATTCATCTTCGAGTCCCTGTGGATTGTCTCTAGAGAAATATAGAATAGGTGACCATCGATCCACAGACAACTTCTTAGCCACTAATTCACGGTAGAAAACCAACTTGATCCTTTTGTCCCCAGCCTTCAACGCAGAACAGGCACCAATACCTACCCTGCGGGCTTTACGCAACGCATCCTCGGTAAAGCCATGATTGCTATAGATGAAGGTTTCCTCTGCTCCCAAATCATGCCGCTTGGAGTCCAAAGCATCAATTTCCTTGATGCCAACGGGCCGCCGCCAGTCCTTGCATTCAACTAGGACGAATCGAGGATTCCCTTCAATTGTGCCACGTATCTCTACATCCATATCACGGCGGCCATCTGGACCTTCTACCCATTGGCCAACGTTCACCGTAGCCCCTGGATCGAGTGCCTTTGCTACAGCACCTACGATTTCCTGGTATTCGTCACCACGCTTTGTCATCTGATGTTGATAAGCGCCTAACAATGCTTATACGACATTATTGACACCATAAAACTCTTATAGCGTCAATTTTGACGCATAATGCGTATACGAAACTTTTGCTGTACTGGATGCCTGCTACGTGGCCTCCTGGCAGTTGCCACGACCGGGCTTCCACCGGCTAGCAGACGACAGCTTTGCAGGGCACACCATACGCTTATTATGCCGCCAGTTTATGGACAGGTTGAGTACACACTTGACCGAGTTCTTTCAGTTTCCGTCTGTATTCGCCAGTCTGTCGTCCAGGAGTGGAATTTTGAATACTACCTCAATTATTGTGCCAGCCTCAGCCGTATTACGCCACCGCCTTCCATTTCTTCCTGAATTTCCTCTGTTGTCACCCCCAGACTGATTAGAGTTAGCAGAATAACGGCTATATGCTCCATACATGGCGGATAACCTGGCACTGATACCTCAATGGTTCCTCGATTGGCAGAGGTTACCGTTAGGGTGATCGAGATACGCCGCTCTAGGAATGCCAGCCACTGACCTAATGCCTCAACAGCGGTAGGTAGGAAATTGTTCCCAGAGTCACGTCGCCACTTTTCGGCCATCAGGCCCACTTGGGATACCGTAGCAGCGACTTCTTTGGAGACTCGATACCCCTTTCCGCCAATCTTCATTTCTACTGTGCCCTGACCGAGATATCTGGGCAGATCTCGTTGCATTCCTTCCAACCATCGGATTAGCAAATCGCCACCTGATCCCCCCTCTCGTATCAGTGCTCGAAGCAAGGTTAATACTTCAGCAGTAGTCTGCAACTTGGCTTGAGTGATCTGAATGTCCACTTGTACACCTCCTCGATTTGCTGTTTGTTTGAACTTTCCCCATCAACTTTGCAGATTCTGTAAAACTTGGTATGCCCTATCGGCAGGACGAGCCATCCAGGTTGTTTGCTCCTCTTCCGACTGCGTTGCGCCCATTAGGCGCATCATCCCTTTGGCGCCTGATGCAGCCATTGATAAATCTACGCGCGTTTCCATACCACATCTAAACAATGAAGTGGTAGCAAGAAGTGCCTTTTCAAGAGCACGATGGTGCTTGCGCACAATAGGACTGCGTCTCTCCTCCTTCAAAAGAGTCCCGACCCTGTTGACTGCAATAGTCTGGCACAAGTAGGTATAGTTGAGATCAGGCTCTGGAGGTGACATTCTATAGAATAAGCGGAACAGCAAAGACCTGAACAAGTATTTGATGATAGTCTTCAAAAAAGCAACTGTTGGGTCTTGCCGCAGAACTCGAACCAACTCGCGCACCGTTTCTTCACGAACGGGTCGCTGTCTCCCCAAGATCAGCAGGCACAGACTTTTGGTGAGAGCGTGCCAAGATGAGCGATAGACGCGCCAGATGATTTGTTGCTGGGGCAATGTAAGATCGGTCACATTAGCCAAAGCTTGCAAAGCGCAAAGCAAAATCATTCCTTCTGCATAATAGCCTTCAGGCTCATAGATATGGAGATAACGATGGATTTTCTCACCGATGGTCAATTGAAGCGATGGGTGCTCGAGTGCTTTCAGGGGGACAGGCTCATCGCGTCGTACACAGGGTGACTCATCATTAATCAATGGTCCGCAATGATTGCGCCAAACCAGTTCGATGAGAACAGGCACTGCTTCCGAAGACACCTCATGGGTAAGAAGAGGCATGAGTTCGTGAATAAAATCAGGATGTAGTTCGCTGTTAAGCGGGGATTCGTGCGTTCTTGATGCCATCAATGTTTTCTGTATCAACAGAACAGCCTGAACTGTTAATGGTTTCAGCATTGCGATGGATTTCAGAGTCTCACGAGCAATTTGCCGAGCTTCATAAGAAAACTCAGTGTATCTCGAACTCTTCCACGCCTGCTCCATCTCCAAAGCAAGTTGTAGAAGATTCTCTAGCAAAGGCAAAGCCAGATGAGGGTAGTGGATTTTTCCCAATGCCTTTGCAACTGCTAACCGCTTGTCCGCCCCTTCTCTCTTGGATTCTGGGAAAAGATGCAGGGGCTCTGCAAAAATTGGAGCAAGCATAGGATGCTCTTGAACATAGTTGGCAGCCAAGTCCCCTTCTTTTCTGGCAATTTCATTAAGTTGGTCGGATGTGATGGACGGAGGCTCTTTAGGAATGGCATGCTCGAGAATGCTGACAACCCTTTTTTGTGTGTTCTCATCTGTACCAGACGCGCCAAGCATGGTTGTAGCTTCTTTGATTCTCTCGATAAGCGGGCGTTTGTCTTCTATCCAATCATCAGGATCTACCAGCCAGCAGGCGGCCAGAGTAACCGCATCGGGGTTTTTCACCTGCTCTGCCTGGGAAGCGATCAGGCGCAGGGCCTCGACGTAACGCGGTGTTCGAGCAGGCAAGGTTTCGCTTGCCAACGCGTTAGCCACAGCAACCAACATTCTTTGCAAGGGTTCGTCCTGCTGCCCCAGGTTGATCAGCCAGTTAATCCATTGTGGATCAAGAGGTACGTCAGTGACGTTTACCAAATTTATCACGCGATTTATCAATGCGTTTTTAAGGTTATTCGATAATTGCCATTGCGTATTATTCAGTGATTGACGTTGCGCAAAATTCTCATGTAAACGCATCACAGCGCGCAGAACAGCAGGGTTTTCCTCCGTTTGCAAAACCGTAATCAACCACCTCGCGGCTGGCACTCTTAAAGCAGGGATGTTTTCTAAAATTTGCCCTGCCCATTGAGCGTGTTCTTCTTGTTGTCGAATAATACCAATTAGAAATTGCATCCCCAGCATATCCAGAGAAGCATTGGACTTTTGTAACTCCTTCTCTCCGGGGAGACTGTTCCAGCGATTGGTTCGAAAATATAGATCAAGGTGCTTCATCAAAGATGGACGTTTGAAAGCAGAGAATAGAATTGATGAGGAGAAAGCGAGGTTTTCTTGCTCCAACATTTGCAGGGCCTGGTCACTCTGCACGGTCAGAATACTCAGCAACTCGGCTACAAGCCAGCGTCGGTGCGCAAGTTCTTCTTGTTCTGGATGTGGATGAAGCATTTGATAGGTTTCGCGGCTGCGTTCTTCTTCTTCACGTAACCAGGCTTGAACTCGCTTTATCCTGAGAGGTAACCTGAGAAAAGTCGTCAAGTTACGGCTGAACCCCATATCATCAATTACAGCCTTGGCTCTGGCAATAGGATCTTCAATGTTTTCATAAGTGGAGGACGGAAATCGGTTTAGGTCAAGAAGCGAAAGCACAAAACCGATGAGTTCGTCTTGCTGATCAGACGAGAGAGCAGGTACTACGAGAACGCGTACCACGTCTATATGATTCGGAATTTTGGCATCTTGAAGCTGCCTAAAGGTAGTGATTCGTTGGAGATACCTCATAAGCACTTTGAATTCGCAAGGCCGAATAGTCCCCGTGCTCTCAAAGATGAGATAAAAGCCGCCGAGGCCGAAATGCAAGGTCTTGAGAGCATTCTCAGTAACTTGCCCCAACGTTTCCCAATCATCTGCCAAACCAATCCGCGCTGCTGTTCTACCTAAAGCACGACGCGGATGGAGTGTGAATTTGCCTGCATCCATCCATTCGCGAAGTATCCGATGCAATCGCCCCTCCAACGCAGCCGCAAAACATTCTGTCATCAACTCGCGCGCTGGCTCTATGTACGCCAGCTTCTGGATAGCGCCTTCCAGCGCGTGTTGCCGCGCGGTTGGAGTACCCTCGTCGCGATAGGGCGCAATGAACTTGGCAATCGCAAAGCCCATGTAATAGTTGAAAAGGAAATGGCGAGCAAGACGCTGAACAATATTCTTCTCACGCTCGTCCATCTCGGCACTCGATCTGCCCGAAAGATACTCTACCGACCCTTTCAGCGCGATCTCGTACTCAGCCTCCAAGGCTTTGAGAGGATCGGGGGGTGTACGTTCTATCGTCTTCAAAGTGTCTTCATCGGCGAGTTCGAGAAGAATGTTCTCAGTCATAACCTTTTCTCCCCCGATAGGCTTTTGAGAAGTGGGTTAATTGTTTCATTCCAGTATGGTTCCCACCTATAGCGATCCAAAAGTTCTTTCACCTTATCCACCTTTGAACGGAGAGCCATGTCTGTCAGGGCAAAGGCGACACCAAACGCCTGAAAACCAGAGTGTCGAAAGCCCAGGGTGCCACGAACCTCATCCTCCCAAAGCAAGCCTGTTCTTTTCCAGAACTTTTGAACTGAAGTTACTTCCTTCTTCGATGTCTGCAATTCGTTTGCAATATCGAGATACTCCACATCGTGAGACTCCGCAAAAGTGTCATAAGCTGTATATCCCAACACAAGCAATGCAGTACCAGGGTCAACCCCAGGCTCATTGCCCTTCTTCTCCTCCCACTCAATTGTCTTGCGCAGGAAATATCTGTACGGATCAGCTAGATGTTTGATGTCGTTCAGTAGCAATATGCTTTCTTCGGCGGTCTTTTCGCTGGTGCCAAGATAGACCATCAGCGTAATGTAAAGTGGGCTGAAGAATCCACGAAAGCGGGGCTGGGAGACAGCCTCGTTTAGCAATTCTAGCCAGGATTCGATTGTTTCCTTTGAGAGATCGGAGCGAGACCTCTTCAAGATGGCTTCCCCCAGTTGGAACACTAAACATTCTGCGTCATCCAAATCCTGCAGGCCGTATTGACCGAATCTCGAAAAACCATAGGGACGAGATGTGAGCAGAATATGATTATTCTTAAAAAAATCAGAACCGCACCACAGATTCTGTAATGCTCCTACAAAATCAGATCGCTCAGATGGTTCTGGCGGTTTATATTCGTCCAGAGCATCTAGCAAGACGAGTGCATTGCCCTCGCGGAGTTCATGCTGGAGAATAATTTCTATGCTTCGAGCAGGGAACGCGCCGCCCATGAATCTTGCACTAGCTGTTGCCAGGGATTTCATAAACCGCTCAGGAGTAATTCTCTCCGTTTTGGTCCAGATTTCAGCCAAGTCGCGTAGCCTGGCGTAGAAGGGCACGAGCCTTTCGCTCCGCCAGTAATACTTGTCTTCTGGTCTTTGCGCATATATCCAGGTCAAATAGCGAAGCGTGGTCGTCTTGCCTGTACCCAGAAGACCGACCAAAGCCGAGCGCTCACTACGTTGCAATAGTTGATCAATCCGAGGGATAGTCTCGCCGCTCCACCGTTCGCCTGGACGTAAGGGGCGCAAAAATACTTCATCAATAGGTGGTTTTACGATTGGCAAATCCACATACACTTCGCTCAAAGGTATCGATTGCGGAAGATGTCCCAATGGAAAATCGAGATCCGTGTGGGCTTTAGCAACCACATTCAAGTATTGGGGCAATAACGTTTCGGGATTTGAGCCAGATCCCTTCCACCACTCGGCTAAATCGCCGCCATCCAACCATTGAACACGATTGCCGTCACCAGTAATGATGATGCTGCCACTAACATCTCCATCAATTTTAACGATGCGTTGGCCTATTGCGCGTTCCAATGCTACCAGAATCTCTTGTTCGATTTTTCTCAATTTTTCTGCTGATTCGGATTGACCTGCCAGTACCTGTTGTACAAGGAGCGTGATTTCTTTATGTTGTTCATGTAGAGAATCCAGTTGTCTCACCACAACACGATTGTGAAGGGGACCGTCTGGTCTCCCGGCTTCTTCACGGAGCTCTTCGCTCAGTGTCGGAATAAAAGCCGCCAATCCAACATCTAAATCCGCCTGAATGCTGGCAAGAGAGGCAAGATCGCGGCCAAGCGCACGGCCTGCCGCTTGAAAACGGGCACGCAGATCAGGGATGGATGGTCTATAATCTTTTACAAGTGCTATGTCCATCAATCGACTTGATACGTCTGGCGATTGTAGCAGGGGACGGAGTACCGAGTCCAGGTGCCTCAACGTATCCTGATCGTCGCTCGGAGCCATCGCCTTTAGCATTGCGGCGAAAGCGCGTTCATAGATGCGGCGCAGGGCTTGTTGCTCCGCATCTCCAAACGCCGCGTTGTGCAAGCGAGTCATGGAAGTTTTGAGTAGATCGTAAGCGAGTTTGGCGGGAAGGTTAAAAAGAAAGTCATTGAGCATTACGCAACCTCACTTTATGGAGACTTTTCGCCAGTCTGTTATCGGGGAAAATTACGTACAATGTGAGTGAGCATGGGATGACCTCTTGTGGAACAATGTTCTACTCAGGAAGTGTCGTCCCATATGCAACTTACCCAGTCTCATTTTGCGAAATGGTTCTGTGTGTTGCCACGTTGCGTCCGCCCTCATAAGGCTTTCGCGCCCTAACCAACGGGGCTTCGGATTACAGCGGCATGACCGCAAACTACTGCTGAATGACAACACACCCTCAACTCATTAAACACACCAATTGGATTCAGACGAGAACCGCTCAGCCCCTATCAGTATCTGGGCCCTGCCCATGAAAGTGGACTCCCTTATCACTGGGAAGCCCGCCGGGCACGCCAGGAGGCCAGCCTGGCCAGCAGCCGTTGCCACAGGCTGAGCTTGGGTGGCTCTGGCAGGTCAGATGCAGCCACAGGAGAAAGCTGGGCCAAGTCCTCGGCGATGGCCTGCATGACTTCTGCGGTGAACACAGCCGGCGCCATGCCCGCTACCTGCTCCAGCGTAAACCCCAGGGCCATGCTCAACTGCGGCGCGTCCAATAGGCCAGGGAGATGCTTGCTCAGGATCGCCCTGGCCTCCTCGTTCGCCAGCAGCAACTGCAGGGTGCTGTCAAGCCCAAGCCTGCCCTGAGCCCCGTCGCTTGCACTGAGCCCAGTCGAAGTGAAGGGCCGGATGCTCGCTTTCTCGGGGCCACCGAATCGGCTGGTGGCCTGGAGGATAAACCTGGCCGACTCTCGAATGTCCCGCGACGAGCTACCGACTAGAACCTCGAATTCTCCGGCCTCGGCCACCCACTGCCGCTCCATGTCATCGTAGTAGGCCAGCGACTCGCGGTTGAGCGCCAGGGTGACGGTCCTGGTTTGGCCGGGCTCAAGGGACACCTTGGCAAAGGCCTTCAGCTCCTTTTCCGGGCGCATCAGGCTGGATTCCAGGTCACGAACGTAGAGCTGCACCACCTCCTGGCCCGCACGCGTGCCCGTGTTCTGAACGTCCACGGAGACCTGCAGGCCCTCATCCGCATCAACCCTTGCACTGAGCCCAGTCGAAGTGCTTGCACTGAGCCCAGTCGAAGTGTCAGCGGCGCTGAGGCGCAGGCGGTGTCCTGAGCCTTGTCCTGAGCTCCGTCGAAGGGCTGCCGAAGGATTGCGGTAGGCAAAGGTGGTGTAGGAAAGGCCATAGCCAAAGGGGAACAGGGGCTCGATCTTCTTCTTGTCATAGTAGCGATAGCCAACGAAGATGCCCTCGCCATAGTGCACCCTGCCATTTTCGCCGGGATAATTGATGTAGGCGGGGTTATCCTCCAACTGCCTGGGGAAGGTCTGGGGCAGTCGGCCGGAGGGGTTCACGTCGCCGAAGAGGACGTCGGCGATGGCGTGGCCACATTCCTGGCCGGGATACCAGGCCTGCACCACGGCGGCTACCTTGTCGAGCCAGCTCATGGTAATCGGCGAACCGGTGTTCAAGACCACCACGGTGTTGGCGTTGGCCGCCGCGACTTTCTCGATCAGAGCGGCCTGGTCCCCCACCAGCTCCATGTCCGGCCGGTCGAACCCCTCGCTCTCCCATTCGTCGCTCAGGCCGACGAAAACCAGGGCCACGTCCGACGCGGCGGCCAGGGCTGCGGCGCGGGCGATGGCGTCCTCGGCCATGGGCGGCAGGCAGCCCAGTCGAAGGCTGGCGAACGGTACGGCGCTCTGCTTGCTGTATTCCACTGTCAGGTCGCAGGTCTGCCCGGCGGCCAGGTCCATCTCAAAGGTCAGCTCCCCCGGCCTCTCCCCGGTCCAGCGGTCAATGACCTCCTGGCCATCAACGTAGAGCCGGCTCTGGCCGGCGCTGCTCAGGCCGAAGGTGTAGCGGCCAGCTTGCGGCGCGGTGAGCTGACCCGTCAGCCTGGCGGAAAACGCGGCGGCATTGACCTCAGGGTCAACCTCGCCGAACCAGACCAGCTCGGTGCTCTCAGCCAGCATGGTCTTGACGGGCGCACCGGAAAGGTCGTCGTTGTTGAAGAACTCCACAGTGAGGCCATGGCCCGCCTGGCCACCGGCCGGGGTCAGCCAGGCCGGATGGATCAAGGGGAGCAGCTTGTGATTGGTGCACCCCACTTCGAAGCCGATCTTCACGGCATCGCCCACCCTGTTGGCAATCCCATCAAAGGGGGTGACGGCATAGTGGGGGGTCACGTGGGAGCTCCCCCCGCCCATGATTCGCGCCCCCTTGGCATTGGGGCCGATGATGGCCAGGGACTTGACCTTATCGGTGCTCAGGGGCAGGACGTTCCTGTCATTCTTGAGCAACACGATCCCTTCCGCGGCCACCTGGCGGGCCAGGGCGCGATGTTCCGGTTTGTCAACGGCTCTCTCCGGGCGATCCTCCGCATCCTCAAAGGCACCCGATTTGACGATGACGCCCAGCAGGCGGCGCACGCTCTCGTCAATCGTCGCTTCGTCCACCTCCCCGGCCTGGAAGGCTTGAAGCAACTTCTCACCTCGCCACACGGGTGGGCCTGGCATCTCCAAATCGAGACCGCCCTTTACGGAAGCGGCGGTGCTCTTGGTGCCAAACCAGTCAGACATGACGAGACCCTCGAACCCCCATTCCTCTCTCAGTATGCTGATCAGGGTGTAGGGGTTCTCGCTGGCAAAGGTGCCGTTGATCTTGTTATAGGAGGCCATCACCGACCAGGCGTGGGCCTCTTGCACTGCCGCCTTGAATGGCGGCAGGTAGATCTCTCGCAAGGCGCGTTCGCCAACTTCGGAACTGATGGTATTCCTCTGGAACTCGGAGTCGTTGCAGACGTAGTGCTTGATGGCCGTACCCACGTTCTGGCTTTGCACCCCCTTGACAAACGCCACGGCCATGCGGGCGGACAGGTAGGGGTCTTCGGAATAGCTTTCAAAGTTTCGACCATTCAGCGGGGAGCGGTGGATGTTGACCGTGGGGGCCAGAAGGATGTGGGCTCCCTTGGTCCTGGCTTCTTCACCCAAGGCCTGGCCGACGCGCTCCACCAGCTCCGTGTTCCAGGTGGAGGCCAGGGCGATGCCAACCGGGAAGCAGGCCGAAGTTAGCCCCCCGGCGAAGCTCCCGCCGCCCCGGGCGCCGTTGGGGCCATCGGTCACTTTGATGGCTGGGATGCCCAGCCTTTCCACGGGCGTGGTGTACCACATCGCCGAGCCAGCGAGCATGGACACCTTCTCTTCGATGGTCATCTGACCAAGCAGTTCTTCGATCCTCTCTTTCATGCCTTCCTCCTTTTTTTCTGAACGATAGTGCATCATAACACGACGCTCCCGTCTACGCAGCCTCCTGGCAGTTAGCACGGTTGGAATCTCACCAGCTAGCAGACGACAGCTTCAGGGCACACCATGCGGTTGTTAGCCCGCTTACTAACTTTACCAAAGATACGGCAACAAACGATATCGCACGTTCTCGGTATAGTCTTGATATCCGTCTAATTCCTTGATCAACGTCCTGTCTTCCAGATAGGTGCGAACTATCAATATCCCGATGCAGACAATAGACGGCAAGAACGATAAGCCCGAACCTAATATCAAAGGAAAGCCCACATAAAACAATACACTACCCAGATAGCCTGGGTGACGCAGATATTGATAAGGTCCCGTCGTAGCCACGTGATGTTCACTCTCACCCTGTATCCGCACCAACCGCTCAAAGTTAGGATTATGCAACATAGCCCATTGATTGAAGCCGCTCCCAAGTGCATAAAGTGTAATCCCAAGAAGTGCAAACTGCCATGTCAGTAGCCCCCACTGCAATCGCCCTAAGTCTAGCGCCGCCACACCATACATCAGCACAGAACAGATTGAGAGCAACCATACCAGCACTTTATCCCACGCCTTGGCATTTTCACGTTTATGCTGGCGTCGCACAGCTAATTCCATATATGCAGGATGCTTGGGCACGATTAACAATAAGCTGATGACCTGATACACAATCACTGTTATTGCATAAAGCCAGAAACCCACAACAAGCGGGGTGCCAGCAACCGCAACAAAGAGAACCGCTAACGCAGTCAGGGATAAAATATTCTGAACAACTCGCTTCAGAATGAACTGAGCCATTGCTCCACTCGACATATAACGCAGCAGGCAAAGCAAAAAGCGGGCTAACAATGCTTATAGGTGACTACTCAGGCTGTCATTGCGAGCGAAGCGAAGCAATCCCCAAGCCGCAAGCAGGAGATTGCTTCGTCGCAAAAAACGCTCCTCGCAAGGACACGGGCTGAGCAGTTACGCTTATACAACGTTATTGACACCATGAAAACTTTACAGCGTCAATCTTGACGCATTGGATTTAGATGAGAACCGCTTAGCTCCTATCAGTATCTTATCGTTTAACCGCATACTGCATTATAACACGACACTTCCCCCAATGCAAGCACGCGCGGCGCCGCCGCGCTGAGAAAACAAAGCCCCCTTCAGGGGCTGAAATCCAGCCCGCAGGGCTTCGTCCTTTTAGCACGGGGGCTTTAGCCCCGCGCCCTCGCTCGACGGAGATTCACCACCGGTTACGGGCAACTCTGCTGGCCAGAGGGATATGTCTTCATGAGGAGGGGCAGATGTACGCTGTACCCGTTCACGATGGTCACCGCCCTTCTCTCAAAGGCAGGATTGACGCCATCGTCAATGAGGGCCATGTTGACGATAGCCGTGGGCTCGGTCAGATCGCCGTCTATGCTTACCTGGAAGGTGATGGTGACTGAAGTATTGGCCGCCACCAAACCTGTCCACTGGATCTCCTCAGTACCGGTGATGATCCCCGTGGTAGCGCTGGCGCTGCCGGGCACGTAGGTGGTATTGACGGGGATGGGGTCGCTTACACTGACGGTGCTGGCATCAGCCGCGCCGGCATTGGAAAGGGTAATAGTGTAGGTCAAAGTATCGCCAGGCTTGGCAATGCTTTTATCGACCGACTTGGCCGATGTTGAAAGATCCGGTGCCGCATAGTGCAGGATCACGCCCCAGTCTCCCACTGCCCAGCCATCGGAGGCAGATACCATGTAAACCGAGTGGAGCCATTCCGATGTCGGGCTGGGGACCTGCGACCAAGAAGCGCCATCGTAATGCAGGATAGCGCCTCTTCCCCCCACTGCCCAACCATCGGTAGCTGAAACCATGTGGACTGAGCAGAGTTCTTCTGACGGCGGGCTGGGGAACTCTGACCAGAAGGTGCCATCGTAGTGGAGGATGGTGCTATTGTACCCTATGCCGGGAACCCAACCTCCTCCCACCGCCCAGCCGTCGGTGGCTGAGACCATGTAAACTGAACTAAGCCCCCTAGGTGTCGGTCTGGAGACTTCTGTCCATGAGATGCCATCGTAGTGCAGGATAGTGCCTCTTCCCCCAACTGCCCAAACATCATTGGCCGAAACCATGTAGACTGAATAGAGAGGCTCCTCTATCGGGCTGGGGACTTCCGACCAGGAAGTGCCATCATAGTGCAGGATGGCGCTTTTGAATTGCCGTGTGCTGGGATTGTAATCTGGTCCTACCGCCCAACCGTCAGTGGCAGAGACCATGTGGACCGAGTAAAGCCATGCTATTGTCAGGGTGGGGACCTCCGACCAGGAAGTGCCATCGTAGTGAAGGATGACGCTTTCACCTCGCCGTGTGCTGGGGTTATAAACTCCTCCTACTGCCCAGCCATCGCTGGCAGAGACCATGTGGACCGAATAGAGCACACCGGATGTCGGACTGGGGACCTTTGACCATAAGGTGCCATCGTAGTGGAGGATGGTGCTACCCACTGCCCAGCCATCGGTGGCCAAGAGCATGTGGACCGAATAGAATACATCGGATGCCGAGATAGGAATCTCTGACCAAGAGCTGCCATCATAGTAAAGGATGGTGCCGTCTCTTCCCACCGCCCAGCCGTCGCTGGCAGAGACCATGTGAACCGAATAGAGCCAATTCAATGTTGGGCTTATAATCTCTGACCAGG
>JBAWAP010000303.1:0-5070 GCA_049589355.1 Anaerolineae bacterium | reverse complement strand
CTTGGCTGAAGCCATGACCCACACCTTGGGAATCGTGGAAGGGATAGGACGAACCAGCAATGTGGCCGAGCGCTTCTTCAGGCGGTACAAGCAACGAGTCAGACGGATGGGCTGTTTCATGAGTTTTGGAGGTTGTGACAACTTCAATGCCGCGTGGGAAGTGTACATCAACTTTGAACCCTACCAGGTGCGGAAAGAGCGCAAGAAACATTATCGTTATCCCGGATTGTGCCCCCTTGAGGTTGGGGGAACTCAGATCCAGGGGGCTACACGGCTGGACGCGATCGGAATCTGAAACAATCGAGCCCTATCAGCTCTCCAGACAAGCATTACCTAACCATCAAGCCCTGCCAATCCTTAGAAGCCGTTACGAAAACCAAACAACACCCCTTAAAATGTCAGCAACAGTTTTTGCAACCGCCTGCTGCTTTCTTTGCCTCCTCCTTGTTTTGTGCTATAATAATCCACGGCCTAAGAAACCAGGTTTTTTAGCTGAGAAGACGTGACTTTTCGCATTGCGGAGAGCTACAAGAGCAGCAGTTCATACAAGTAGCAGAAAAACCTGGTTTCTCCAAAATGCCCGGTAGTGAAGCGAAGGGGGAAAGATGATCCTGGGTCGCAGTCCTCTAGAAATCGTAGCTTTTCTGCTCTCTCTGCTGGTGGCCATTGATGTCCACGAGTTTGCTCATGCCTGGATGGCCAACGAACTGGGCGACTCTACGGCTCGATACTACGGACGCTTATCCCTGAATCCGTTGGTTCACCTGGATCCCATGGGCACGATGATGATGCTCTTCAGCATAGTCTACGGATTTGGCATCGGCTGGGGCAAGCCTGTGCCAGTTAACCCGGTGTATCTGCGCAAAGGGCCGCGGGTGGGCATGGGTATGGTAGCCGCAGCGGGGCCGCTGTCCAATCTGGTGCTGGCTGCGATAGTAGCCGTTCCCATCAGGCTGGGCCTTCGGTTGCCGTGGTCGCTTATAACCTTGCTCGTCATCGTGATAAGTGTCAACATCGGCATAGCTCTCTTTAACTTGCTGCCGATACCCCCGCTGGACGGTAGCAGCATCCTGCAGGGGATCCTCAGCGTTATCCGAGCCCCCTGGGCTTACCGGGTTTCAGAAGCTCTAGACAGAGTGCAAGCTCAAGGCTACATCATCTTTATCTTATTGATCATTGTTGATCAGATCTTGCCCATCAGCATCCTGGGGTCGATTCTTGGGCCGCCGTTTCGTTTGCTCTATCGCTTGATCCTAGGTCTCTAGGTGTATCGGGTCAGCCAGTTCTTCCGGGCTCTGGTGGCTTGGGTGCCAAAGCGGGAGCTTGACCTGCTAAGCGAGTACCTGACTCCCCCACAGGTCGAGCTTTTTCAACGGATGCCGCGATGTGACCAACGCCATGGCCTGGACGTCTTCTATGCCTTGCGGACAAAGCAGCACGATGACCACGACCTGCTGGTAGCGGCCCTCTTGCACGATGTGGGCAAGAGTGGCAATGTCCTGAGCCCTTCGACAAGCTCAGGACGGCGCCTGTCGAAGGGCGGGCGGCTGCGGTTGTGGCATCGAGTGCTCATCGTCCTGATTGAGGCTCTCAGGCCTCAACTGTTGGATAGGCTAGCCAGGCAGGAACCGCGCAGTTGGCACTACCCCTTCTTCGTCCATCAACAGCATCCCGAGTCAGGAGCTGAATTGGCCCAGGCGGCAGGCTGCTCGCCTACCACCGTAGGGTTGATTCGGCGTCATCAAGAGCCCCTCGCCAACAACCCGTTGAGAACCCATCGGGACAAACTACTGGCAGCCCTGCAGAAGGCCGACGGAGTGAATTAACAAAACCGTGTGGGCGCTCAGAATTGGCCACCAGATCAAGGACTATCCGACCACCCGACCAAAGACCATCTGACCACCAGACCAAGGACCATCTGACCAATAAGGAGATTTAGATGAGTAAACCGCGGATTACTATAGTGGGTACGGGCTTCATTGGAGGATCCATCGGGCTTGCCCTGCACCAGACTGAAGCCGATTTCGAGATAGTCGGCCACGACCGAGAGCACGGTGTAGCCCGCAAGGCCCAAAAAATCGGTGCTGTGGACAGGGCCAATTGGAACCTGGTTTCTGCCTGCGAGGGCGCTGACCTGATCGTCATTGCCACGCCGGTGGGGGCCATCAAGGACACATTGACGGCTGTCGGCCCTTACCTCAAGCCAGGGTGCTTGATCACCGACACGGCCAGCATCAAGGCACAGGTGATTGAATGGGCGGAGGAGATACTCCCCAAGGAAGTGAGCTTCGTAGGTGGTGATCCCATCGTCCCTTCGACAGGCTCAGGGCATGGCAGCGATGTAGGGATAGCGGAGGGGATTGACGCAGCCAGAGCTGACCTTTTCTCTGGAGCGATTTATTGCCTCATGCCCTCGGCAGGTGCTGTTTCCGACGCGGTGCGGTTGGCCTCCGATTTCGTTCGCCTCCTGGGCGCTAAGCCCTACTTCCTCGACCCCCTCGAACACGATGGCCTCATGGCCGGCATTGATCACCTGCCCTTCGTTCTCTCCACTGCTTTGCTGGGGATCGCGACCGAGAGCGCATCCTGGCAGGAGATGTACAAGCTGGCCGGAGGTGCCTTCGAGAGCGCTACCCGCTTTGTCTCGACCGACCCAAGCACCTATCGCGATGCTTGTCTCGTTAACGGGGAAAACATTGTGCGCTGGATTGACGCCTGTTCGCGGAGGCTAGGTGAGCTCAAGGAGACCATCCTTGCCGAGGACGCCGAGAAATTGGAACAGGTCTTCGAGGGGGCTATGATAGCTCGCCAGAGATGGCTGAAGGCCAGGGAAGGGGGTGGCTGGGAGGAAGAGCCATCTGAGATACCTACAATGACGAGCTTCATGGGTCAACTATTCGGCTTGGGGAAGCTGGGTAGGCGGAAGAAGCAGGATTAGCAGTGGCCGTCGTATATATCCTGCAATGCGCCGACGGGACGCTCTACACTGGCTGGACAACGGATCTGGAGCAGCGTCTGCGAGCCCACAACAGTGGACAGGGCGCTAAGTATACCCGTGGCCGTCGGCCAGTGCGCCTGGTGTACTGGGAGGAGCAGCCTACCAGGAGCGCGGCTCAAAGGCGAGAGGCGGCCATACGCCACCTATCCCGTGCCGAGAAATTAAAGCTGATCGAACGGACTGATCAAAGTTCAAACTTCAAAGTTCAAACGTCAAACTTCTAACCTCCAACTTCCAAAGACAATGAGCGATATCTTGGAATCGAGCGCGGATAGAACAACCAATCGAAGCGGGGGCTCGGGGGTATCCCCTGCCTCCTCTTTGCACCCCAGCCGGGGAGGGCTCTCCTATGCTTTGTTGCTCCTTTTCATAGCCTTGGCCTTCGCCAGGGGGGTCTATGGATTGGGGTCCCAAAGCCTCTGGTGGGATGAGAGCTTAAGCCTGCAGCGGGCCAACTACGATTTGCCTCTCATCTTGTCCAACGAAATCGTTCTCACCGATGCAGCCAGGCAGTTGATCACTTTCGACAATCACCCCCCCCTCTATTTCCTCCTGTTGCACTTCGTGGTCAGATTGGCGGGCCAAAGCGAGTTCGCCCTGCGTTTCCCCTCCCTAGCCTTCAGTGTGTTGACCGTACCCTTGCTTTACGCCCTGGGGAAATGCCTCTTTGATCGGCGTGTAGGGCTCTTGGCCGCCCTCTTCGGCGCTATCTCTCCGCTATACCTCTGGTATTCCCACGAGGCGAGAATGTACACCATGCTCACATTTCTGGGCTTGTTATCGTTCTACGCTCTGTTGAGGATGTTGACTCCAAACGTCAAACGTCAAATGACAGACGTGAAACGTGAAACGTCAAACGTGAAACGTCCAGCTTCCAACCTCCAACTTCCAACCTCTAACTTCCAAAGTTCAACCTCCAACCTCCATCTGACCATAATCTACATTCTGTCCTCGGTGGCTATGCTAGCCACCCACTATCTGGGCTTTTTGGTCTTACTAGTGGAGCTGATTGTCTCCTTCTCATTTCTCCGAAGAGCCAGGTGGTGGCGCGTAGCGATTCCAGTGCTTGGAGTTATCCTGATTGCCTTGCCCATACTTTACTACGGATTCTCCATCTTACCCAAAGGGGAGATGGCCGGGTTTCGCTTTATCCCCCTGCTGGAGCTTCTGCGGGATGTGTCCAATTCCTTCAGCCTGGGGATATCGGTCAAGGCCAAACAGGTCTTGGCCGTCCATTGGGTCTTTCGAAGCATTTTCCTGATCGGGTCTCTGACCATAGTCTGGAGGGCTTTTCGTCCCCTGTCCCCTAAGGCCTTATCAGCTTTGATCTATTTATTCGTGCCCATCTTTTCCATCTATCTCCTCTCCCACGTCCAACCAACCTATATGAACATCCGGCATCTGATGGCGGCCAGCCCTGCCTTTTATCTGATTCTGGCCGTGGGGCTGGTGACCATCAAGAGCAAATGGCCCCTGATCTTCGCCAGTTGTTTGGCCTTGATGGTTGCTGGTTCAGCCCACTCCACCCAGCAGTACTTTTACAACGAAAAATATGCTAAAGATGATCATCGGGCCTGGGGGGAGTACCTCAAGGCCCACGCCCAGCCGGGTGACGTCATAGTCGTAGACCCACCCCACATCTCCCAGCTTTACCGCTACTATGCCGACGCTGGCCTGCCTTGGACGGGGCTGCCACGGCTGGTCAGCCCGGAAGAAGCCACTATCTCCACTTTGAAGGAATTGATGGCCGGGTACGAACGCATTTGGTTGGCCTTCTCTTACACCCCGCCCTGGGGCGATCCGGAGCTTTTGCCCAAGAAGTGGCTTGAAGAGAATGCCTTCTTAGTGGATGAGCGAAATTTCCACAGCTACGCCTCTTTGGTGCAAACCTTTTGTTTCCTGACGAATTCACCTGTGCTCAATACCCTGCCCGAGGTTCAACACCCAGTTGAGGCTAACTTTGAGGACAAACTCCTGTTTTTAGGTTATGACTTGAAGGGCAGGCCCGCCGCTGCTGGGCAGTTTTTACACCTGAGCCTGTATTGGAAAGCCCCCCCTCTTTCCCCCCCAAC
>JBAWAP010000302.1:0-2816 GCA_049589355.1 Anaerolineae bacterium | reverse complement strand
GTATTTGATCGGGATCGGCCATCAGCGGAGGCAAATCCTCCCCTAGCTCGGTGATCACCGCCACTTTGTCCAGCCCGGGGGTGCGCGAGAGTGCGTCTCGCACTATGGTGTTGATTTGGATCTTCTGTAGGGTTGGCTCCTTGCCTTCCGTGAGGCTCAGCAGGCCCCTGGTGATCTCCTTAGCCCTTGTTATTTCCCTCTCCATGATCTCCAGGTGCTTCTTGACCCCGCCGTCTACATCTCTCAGCATCGTGTTGAGGTAGTAAACCGAGTTGTTGATCACGCCCAGGGGGTTGCCCAACTCATGGCACACGCTTGCCCCGAGCTGACCTATGGCAGCCAGCCTCTGCGCGCGAAGCAGTTGCTCTTGGGCTTCCTGGAGTTCTTCAGTCCTCTCCTCCACTTTTATCTCTAGCTCCTCGCTCCACCTCTCTAACTCTGCCTTTGCCCGTTCCAGATCTGCGAAGAGCCACACATTCTCCAGGGCAGTGGCAGCTTGGCCGCTCACTGTGGATAACAACCTGAGGTCCCTCTCAGTAAACGCATCAGGATGAGGGCTGCTCAGGCTGAGCATCCCAAACACTCTATGACCGGCAATCAGCGGTGCAGTGACAAAAGACTTGACCGTTTGCCCTTCGTCCTCAATGACTTTCGCTTCCCCTTGCAGGTCCACCGTCACCCTAGCTGGTTTTTGACCGGATAAGGTTTCATAGCCATCCAATAGCCTTCGTTGCACCTCTTGCACGAATCCTTCACTAACCGGTTTTGTGACTTTAGCGATGATGCTTGCTGAGCCTGTGTCTACCAAAAGAAGAGAAGCGACATGGCAGTCCATTAACTGGGCTGGCCGTCCTATGAGTGAGTCTATTATCTGCTGATAGTCTAGCGAAGTCAGGAGCTTTGTCAGCTCATAGAGGGCTCGCGCCTCTTCCTCTCGCTGTTCAGCCTCCCGGTACAGTCGTGCATTCTCAATGGCAACGGCCGCTTGGCCACAGAGAACAGATGCCAGCTCCAGATCGCCCTCACCTAAGGAGGTCCCCCCTAGCTTGCTGAGATTGAGCACCCCAATGACTCGGTCCTTGACCTTCAATGGCACACATAGAGCCGAGGTTATCACATCGCTCTTCATTGCTTCCCTGATCTTGGGATCAAGGGGCGCTTTATCGTCTAACAGCAATGGCTCACCTCGCTTCGCCACCGAACCGGCGATCCCCTCCCCAAGCCTTGTCCTCGTCGTGGCCATCACCTCCTGAGGGAAGCCGACCGCCGCTTCGATGGTCAGCTCCCCACTGGCCTCGTCCAGGAGCATCAAGGATACCCGGTCCGTCTTCGTCTCCCTCTTGGTCACGTGGACGACCTGATCCAAGAGTTCGTCTAGATCCATGGTGGTCATAAAGGCGTTGCTCATTTCGAAGAGGGGGATGAGGGCCATCAGGCGGGCGTTTTCCCTCCTCAGCCTTTGCCTCTCCAAAGCCTTTGCCACTACCGCATAAAGCTCATCCAGGCTGAACGGCTTTATTAGGAAGCCGTCGAACCCCAGCTTGATGGCCTCGATGGCCGTCTCCATGGAAGCATAGGCGGTGATGATCACCCCGATGATGTCAGGGTTGAATTCCTTGATGGCCTGGTAGGTCTCCAAGCCGTTCATGCCGGGCATCCTGATGTCCACCAGCAGGAGGTCGAAGAGTTCATCTTTGACTCTTTCAATGGCCTGGTATCCGTTTCCTGCGCCTTCGACCCGGTAGCCCTTGTAGGCCAATATCCGCTTGCAACTGGCGAGCACTCCGGGATCATCCTCAACCACTAAGATCTTTTCCCCTGCCATCTCTACCTCGACGTTGAATTTCGCGCCAAGTGTCATTGCGAGTCTTCCATGGCGCATTGCGCTATTCGTAGGGGCAGAAGCTACCGTCCATGCTGTCATTGCGAGGGCGCGATGTGTGCGCCCGACGCAATCTCCAGCGAGCGCAGGGGATAGCTTCGCCCCTGCGGGGCTACTCAGAAACTTGGTTCGTAGTGGCGACTTTAGTCGCTTTTGCTGCCAAACGACAGCTAAAGCTGTTACTACGAACCTCGCCCAAGTTTCTGCCCCCTACGGATGGCGCGATGCGCCATGGAAGACTCGCAATGACAGGTCGGCGCCCAGACTAGTTGACACATCCGCCATCCAATGGTATAATGAATTAGGATGGACATAGACGCCCTCATCGTCGAGCTCATCGAATCCGGCCGGCGGGCGACAGAGGACGAACTGTCGCAGATTGTGGCTCACGTGGCCCAGGCGCCCTTCGCCTCGCGGCCGGTTCGGTCACCACGTTGGTGGCGGGAAGCGCTGGCACGATGCGGGATCGCAGTACCAGTGTGTGTCCCGGCTGGCGAGTTCCATTTGCTCAAGCGGATCTACTATGACCAACAATGGCCAGAAAGCACGACAGCCGAGCAGTTTGTAGCCGATTTGCGCCTTGCCATCCGGTATCCGGATGCGCGCGTATGGACCTATGAGTATTTTGGTGAACCGTATGTCGGGTTGCTGGCCCCATCTCATATCCGAGGCACACCTGGCGCTAAACCGTACATCTTCGTGGTCTACAGCGCCCGGTACGGGACACTCACAACAGGCTACCAGGCTAGTGGGCCAGAGACAATTTTCAACGAGAAGCATAAGCGATTGACACAACACAGGTGATACCATGAACACTTCTGACAACCTCGAACTCTCTGTTTATACCAGCCATGACATTGAGTCCTTCTTAAGGAACTATGAGTTGATGGTCAAGAGCCTTCCCGAAGTGGCCGAATGGTGGCCTGAAATGGAC
>JBAWAP010000301.1:0-34744 GCA_049589355.1 Anaerolineae bacterium | reverse complement strand
GCATAGATCAGGCCCTAGAGGAAATCTCACAGAATCGGGGCCTCCTTTACGATCCTGAGGTGGTAGCTGCTTGCTTGAAGCTTTTCAACGAGAAAAGGTTTAAGTTCGAGTAACAGATGAAGGCAGCAACTTCAGCTAACAGCTAACAAATCGGGTGAACAAAGAGGCAGCGCCTAGAACACAAAAGCTCAGGAGGTCTCCTGAGCTTTTTGCATCCGTATAGGGCGCTGGTGCCCCGGGCGGGACTCGAACCCGCATGCCCAAAGGGCACAGGTCCTCAACCTGCCGCGTATGCCTATTCCGCCACCGGGGCATTGTAGTGAAATTATACTCACTATTCTTCCACTTGTCAACTTGCGAAAAGTATCGTACAATATTGGGAGCTACGGGCCCTCGTACAAATCCCGAAGGGTTGGTTTATGGGGATCTACAGGTTGGAAACCTGTAGTTGTACCAGAGCCACTCTTGGGCAAGGATACCTGCCCCAAACTACACCTTTCCAAGGTGTAGTGCCTGCTGACTGATCAGCAGCGTTTTGACCGATGCTCAGCACCCACCAAGCTGGAAAGGAGGCCGTCACTATGGCAGATGGGAAAATCTTGCGAACTGTGGAGGCTGCGGCCATTTTGCTCTTTTTCGTTCAAGCCATGCGAGTGTTGTTCTCCGTCCTCTTCGGCATCATCTACGACGCGGTTTTCGCCGGCCCGATGAGCCTGTCAATGGTCGTCAGCGTGCTGTTGGCACTGCTGGCTTTTTTGACTCCGCTTCTTGCTCCCCGCCGCAGGCGTGGAATCGAGCTCACGCTCCTCGCCACGTCTCTGTTGGTCTTACTGAGCCGAATACCGATGACCCTGAACAATCCTGAACTCAGGCTCTACAGCTCCCTGTTGATCGTGGCCGGCGGCGGCCTCTATGCTGCTGCGTTGCTCAGGCAAAGGGCCGGCGCCTTTCCCGGAGTGTTCATAGCGGCATTAGTGGGAGATCAGCTCTTTCGAGCTCTCGGAGACACTTTTGACATCACCCTCCGCGATGGCTGGCTGCCGTATCAAGTAGTCATATCCCTGGCTCTGGCCGTCATCTCAGCAATCGTCTTCTCTCGTCCTCCCCGCCAAGCGGATGGAACCTCTGAGCGAGGGCTTGGCTTTCTGGGAGGGCTTGCCATTGGGGCCTTCCTCTTTCTGGAGACATCCCTGCTTGCTTTCCCCAATGCGATGGCCCGCTGGAGCATGGTAAGCTACTCGGTTCTAACACCGTCTCTTCTGCTCATCACCTTGCTTCCTCTCTTACCCGGCGTCCAGGCTTTGCGGCGTCGCCTGTTTACAAAGCAAGTTTGGGGACTGCTGCTAAGCCTTTTCACCTGTCTCTGTCTGGCGGTGGGTTATCTGTGGCAGGGTTTCCTGGCGGGAATGGCCCTTCTTCTAGCGCAGTTGTTGGTTCTCCTGGCCCTGCCCTGTGCAGCTCAGAAACCAGGTTTTTGGCCAAAGACTCGGCTCTTTTGCACCACAGAGAACCCCAAAAGTGATAAATTGCCCATTCAGGCGGAGAAAAACCTGGTTTCTCCAACAAGTGGCAAACAGGGCAAAAGGGAGCGGATCGGTCTCAACCTTGCCCTTGGGCTAATTTTCTTCCTGCTGATCAACTTCGCCTTCGCTTTTGCCTTCACTTATGCTTACACCTTGGAGTTCTTCCGTGGAGCTGGCCTGCCTATTGTTATCGTGGCCGGCATTATGGCAACTCTGCCAGCCGCAAGGCGTAGGTCATTCCTGGAGGAGAAACCACCTGCTCGACAGCGGAGATGGTCAGCGGCAGGGATTGTGGGAATCGCAGTGCTTGTTATCCTGAGCGCGGTCTTCGCCAGGCCACCCGCCGTGCGCCTGAAGCAGGCAGGGCCGAACGTGCGCGTAGGCACCTACAATATTCACTACGGCTACAACACCCCCTGGCAGTTCCGGCTCGAAGAAATGGCCCGGACGATCGAAGAGAGCGGGGCTGACATCGTGGCCCTCCAGGAGGTTGACACCTGTCGCATCACCAGCTATGGGGTTGATGATGCCCTCTGGCTGGCCCGACGCCTAAGAATGGAAGTGATTTACCAGCCCACGGTGGAGCATCTGACGGGCATTGCCCTGCTCTCCCGTTTCCCCGTGCGCCAGGTGGAGGGGAAGCTCTTGACCAGCCGTTTAGAGCAGACGGCCATCGTCCGGGCCCAGGTCGAGGTTGGTGATGATATTCTCGAGGCCTACGATATCTGGCTTGGCCTTGAGCCAGAGGAGAGGGCCGTGCAGCTCGGCGAGGCCCTTGATGTTATCAGAGAAGGCCCAGCAATTTTTGGCGGCGATTTCAACTCCACGCCCGATTCGCCTATCTATCGCCAGTTGGTAGACGCAGGGTTCACCGACGGCGCTGCTGCCTTCGATCCCTCTCCTACTTCTCCCTCCGAAACACCCAGAGAACGCATTGATTACGTTTGGCTTCGAGGTCTCAGGCCGGTTGCGGCGAAGGTGCTTGACTCCACCGCGTCCGATCACCGCATGGTGCTGGTAGAGGCTGTTTTGGAGTAAGGAAGGCGCAACTCGTGGGAGGTGACGGTGTTAAACTTTGTTGAGAGGCAATGAGGCAACGAGTCAATGGTAACTGCTCAGCCAAGCCTTGCGAAGGTTGCAAACATGCTTGCAGGTGTACGCAGTTTTGCTCACCAGGCACGTTTCCAGGTGAATTCGCCTTCAAACCTTCGCAAGGCTGAGCAGTTACAGTCAATGTTGATATAGATTCAAATCACAGGTTAATCGTAAAGGAGGCTTTGGAGATGCAAACGATAACAGTCCAATTGCCAGCCGATATACTTCAAGCGGCGAAGGTGCCGACGGATCAAGCTGCGACGGAAGTTAATAAGAAGATGATCGTGCTTTTCCTTTACGCCAGAGGCACCATCTCCCTCGGTAAAGCGTGTGAATTGCTTGGCATAAGCCAATGGGAGTTCTTTGAGTTGAACAAGGAACTCGGACTCACCATGCACTACGACCTCGAGGACTACCGCGAAGACAGCGACAAACTCTATCGGGAGGTATTGGGCCTATGAAAATCGTACTGGATGCCATGGGCGGCGACCACGCCCCGCCAGTCGCCGTGGAGGGGGGAGTGTGGGCGGCACGGGAGTACGGGATCGAGGTAGTCTTGGCTGGCCGAGAGGAGGACGTGCAACGGGAGTTGGCCAAGCATGACACGTCCGGCCTCAGTTTGCCCATCGTCCACGCCAGCCAGGTCATCGAAATGGAGGAGCACCCTGCCGCCGCGGTCAAGGCCAAAAGGGACTCCTCGATGGTGGTTGGTATGGACTTGGTCAAGCGGGGCGAGGCTGAGGCCTTCGTCTCCGCCGGCAACTCCGGCGGGGTGATGGCTGCGGCTCTGTTTCGCCTGGGTCGCATCCGAGGTATCAAGCGGCCAGCTCTCTCCACCATCTACCCCACCACGCCCGGCCTCTGCTTCATGCTGGACGTGGGGGCTAACACTGACTGCAAGCCCGAATATCTGCTTCAGTTTGCCTACATGGGCGTGGCGTACGCCGAAAGGGTGCTGGGGATCGCTAACCCTCGGGTGGGCATTGTCTCTAACGGCGAGGAGGAGGGTAAGGGTAGCATCCTGGTGCAGGAGGCTCACCAGTTGCTCAAGAAGAGCGGCCTCAACTTCATCGGCAACGTGGAGGGCAAGGATATTCCGGCGGGAATGGCCGACGTGGTGGTCACCGATGGCTTCACCGGCAACGTGATCGGCAAGCTCTCCGAGGGGCTGGCAGCATCGCTCCTGAGCATCATCAAGGAGGAGATCAAGAAAAGCCCTATCGCCACGGTTGGAGCTTTGCTCGCCAGGCCCGCCTTCGAGCAGGTCAGAAAGCGCCTGGACTACGCCGAGTTCGGCGGCGCGCCGCTGCTGGGGGTGGACGGCGTGGTGATCGTCGCCCACGGGCGCTCCAATGCCAAGGCCATCAAGAACGCTGTGCGGGTGGCCAAACAGGCGGTGGAGGGAGGGATGCTTGCTGCTATCAAAGAGGGTTTACAAGATTTGTAGGGAGGTTGATATGCCAAGAAAACGCAGCGTCAAAGAGAGAGTCGTTGTCACCGGCCTGGGGGCCATCACTCCTCTAGCACTGACCGCCGAGGAGACCTGGCAGGGGCTCATTGCCGGTCGAAGCGGTATAGCTCGCGTCAGCCAGTTCGATCCCAATGGCTACCCCACCCAGATCATCGGCGAGGTGAAAGGGTTTAATCCAGGAGATTACATGAATCCCAAAGAGGCGAAGCGCATGGCCCGCTTCAGCCAGTTCGCCGTGGCCGCGACCAAGATGGCCTTAGAGGATGCAGGCCTCGTTATTAACGAGGAGGACACTGAAGAGATAGGTGTGCTCTTGGGCAACTCCGTGGGGGGCATAGAGGAGACGGAGAAGGCCTGTCGGACCATGTTCGAGCGCGGTGGCATGCGCATATCGCCTTTTTTCATAGTGATGATGCCCCCTAACCTGGCTGCCTTCCAGGTGGCTTACATCTACGGCATCAAGGGTTACAGCTCCACCATCTCTGCCGCCTGCGCCGCCGGCACGCAGGCCATCGGCGAGGCAGCAGACGTCATCCGCCGGGGGAAGGCCAGGGTCATGGTGACCGGTGGGACGGAGGGTGGCGTCTGTGAGCTGGCCCTGGCCGTCTTCTGCGTGGGGCGAGCCTATTCCATCCGCAACGATGAGCCTGAGCGGGCCTGTCGTCCCTTCGACAAAGATCGTGACGGGTTCGTCGGGGGCGAGGGGGCCGGTATCTTGATCCTGGAGAGCCTGGAGCACGCTCTGGAGCGGGGGGCTCGCATCTATGCAGAGGTGCTAGGCTGTGGTGCTTCCAACGATGCCTACCATCTTATTGCACCAGATCCCGAAGGCTTGGGGGCAGCGCGGGCTATGCGCTGGGCGCTGGAAGATGCGGGTGTGGAACCCAGTGAGGTGGACTACATCAACGCCCATGGCACCGGCACGCCCCTGGGCGACGTTTCGGAGACCCAGGCCATCAAGAAAGTCTTCGGCGACCATGCCTACCGCGTGCCCATCAGTTCCTCCAAGTCCATGATCGGCCACCTGTGGGGTGCCGCAGGAGCTGTGGAATCCATTGTCTGCATCCTCACTATTCGGGACAACATCATCCATCCCACCATCAACCTCGAGACCCCCGACCCCGATTGCGACCTGGACTATGTCCCCAACGTGGCCCGGAATGCCCAGGTGGACATCGCCATCTGTAACTCTTTCGGCTTGGGGGGACAGAATGCATGCGCGGTCTTTAGTAGGTACACGGGATAGAAAACTTCAAAGCTCAAACTTCAAATCTCGAAAGGAAGGAAATGCAAGTCATCACCAACGAGAAATTGATCAGGAACAGAGCCAGATTAGGCCGTGTGGCCAGCTTCGCTGGGTTGGGGATATTGATCTTGGGGCTAGGCGCCTCTCTTTTTCCCCAGTGGTTGCTGGCATCGTTTGGCTGCCTCATCGTGGGCTTTCTGCTCGCCCAGGTCGGTATCTACAACGCCAACCACTGGGTCAGGGAGCCGCGTGGCGATCAGACACTGGACAAGATACTGAAGGGCTTCGACAATCGTTATTACCTCTACAACTACGTCCTCCGCGCCCGTCACGTCCTGCTAGCCCCCTTTGGCCTTTGCGTTATCAACCCCAAGCATCAAGGGGGCAAGGTTCGCTGCGAGGGCAAGAAGTGGCATCACGAGGTTGGTTGGAAGCGAATACTGCGCCTCTTTGGACAGGAAGGACTGGGCAACCCGACGCGGGAGGTGCGAGCCGAAGTCGAAGCGCTTCGCCGCTTCCTGGCTCAACGATCTCTTGATGAAGAAGTGCCCATTGAGGGGGTGGTGGTGTTAACCAATCCCCAGGTGGATCTAGAGACGGAGAACCCCGCTGTTCCCGTGTTAGATGGCAAGCAATTCAAGTCTTTCCTGCGGAACCTGAGCAAGGAGAGGCCCATGCCCGCCAACCAACAAAAGCAGTTGGCTGACATCTTGGCTGGAGAGGTGCCGGAGTAGGGGGCTATTACAGGGCCATCGGCGTCGGGGTCGTCAGCCTTGCGAAGGTTCATAGCATGATTCAAGAGTGCTTTCTGTGACCGCTGAATGCACTGTTGCCAAGGGCTGACCGGGCAAACCTTCGCCAGGCTTGCGGCGAGAATAAGGGAGGGCATATTGCTTCTGCCAGGAAGTTGGCTGCTAGGGCTCTTCGTCTTGTGGCTAGCAGCTTATGCGATAGCTTGCTGGCTTCACCAGCGGGGGCGGCTGGCAATAGACTATCACCGCGACGTACTGGCCTTGGGCGTCATCGCTCTAGCCACTCTCGGCTTCTTCTGGCAGCTCTTTTTGACTGACGATACTTGGATGCCCTCCGGGGGCGGCGATCTGGTCTCCTTCCTATATCCTCTCTACCACTTTGCGTCTCGCAGTCTCAGGCAAGGTATTATACCCCTGTGGAATCCCTATCTCTACGGTGGTGCCCCCTTCGCCGCCGACAACCAGTCGGGCCTCTTCTATCCCGTGAATCTCCTCTTTTTCCTCCTCTTCCCCGAAGTAACCTACTCCACCATGGAACTGTTGGCCATCTTCCATTTCTTCCTGGCTGGAGCCTTCATGTACATCTGTCTTCGCTCCCTGTCATTGCGAGGAGCGGAGCGACGAAGCAATCTCCCGCCTTCAATGCATGTGCAACGCGGGGATTGCTTCGCTACGCTCGCAATGACAGGCCTGAGTCGCTCCGCCGCATTAGTTGGCGCCATCGCCTTCATGTTCTCCGACCTGTTCATCACCCACTTCGGCAACCTGAACATGATCGCCGTGGCCGCCTGGCTTCCCCTCATCTTCCTCTACTACCACCGGGCCGTGGCCGAAGAGCGACCGGTCATGGCTGTGGCAGCAGGCGTCTTCCTGGGCATCGCCACCCTGGCCGGACACGTTCAGATAACGTTGTTCATCGTGCTCGCATTGGCACTATACACCCTCTATCTGGGGAGGCGACTCCTTTTTCACTCGTTAACTCGTTACTTATTACCCTGTTACTTAATTGCCTTCTGCTTCGCCGCCTTAGCCCTCATCCCCAGCTATGAGATGGCCAGTCACACCGTGCGCGCCGAGATGAGTTACCAGGAGGCTAGTCAATATTCCCTGCCGCCGGTGGGGCTGGTGGGGCTGCTCATCCCCGGCTTCTTCGGACGCGGGCCGGCAAGCTTTTGGGGACCGTGGGATCGGGTGGAGGTAGGCTACGTCGGCGTCTTGCCCCTCGTCCTGGCCGCCTTGGCCGTCCTTCTCAGGCGGGACGGGCTGACCCGCTTTTTCCTGCTCTTGGCCATTATCTCGCTCCTTTTGGCCTTCGGCGGCTTTGCCATCCCGCACGGTTGGCTCTACTTGCTGCCCGGCTTCGACAAACTGCGTGCTCCGGCCCGCTTCATCTACCTCCTGGACTTTTCCCTGGCCGCCCTGGCTGCCCTTGGTCTGGATGCCCTCCTACGGCCACTAAGTCACGGGATGCGCGCCGTGTTCCGCCGTTTGCTGAAGATAGCCCCTTGGATCTGGTTGGGGATAGCCATCATCGGCTTGTCTTTGGGCTACCACGCTATTTTGACCGCTCAGGGCAAAGACGCAACGGTATACAAAAGGGCGGTGAGCGCAGTCAATGGCCTGGTCTTTTTCCTTTTGATCCTGGCCGCCAGCCTGGCTATTCTCTACCTGCGCCGGTATCGTTGGGGTAGACGTTGGGCCTTGGGCTCACTGGCTGTGGTCTTGATCGCCCTTGACCTGTTCAGCATGGGAGCCTATACCGACCTGGAGCACAACGACCCCACAGTGGGCTTCCAACACCCTGAGGCCATCGAGTTCCTGAAATCCGACCCCGGCTACTACCGCATAGACACGGGAACCGGGGTTTGGGACGTCTGGCAGCCCGACGCCAGCCTGTTGTACGGCATCTTCGACGTTTCAGGTATCTGGAACCCGCTGCAGTTGGCCGATTATAAGCGATACTGGGATGCAGTGGGCTTGCGGGGCCTCCGGTCCTCTCGTCTGTATGACTTCGCGAACGCCAAGTACGTCATCGGCCACAAGGACGTGCCCCTGGACTGGGACAAGTTCGTGCCTGTCTTCGACCGTGATCCTCAGGTCAACATCTACCTGAACACCAAGGCGTTGCCGCGAGCCATCCTCGTCCACCAGGCCGTAGTGGTGCCCGATCAAGAGAGTGCCTTCGTTACGATTCAAGATCCGAGCTTCGACCCGGCCAGCAGCGTAGTCGTGGAGGGGGGCAAGCCTTTGCCAGGGAGCAAGGGAGCAAGGGAGCAGGGGAGCAAGAAGCAGGAAGCAGGAAGCGAATCCTTGGACATTACGGCTTACCGTCCCAATGCCATCCATCTCATAGCCAAAACCTCGACGGAGGCGTATCTCGTCCTCAGCGAGGTCTACTATCCCGGCTGGAGGGCTTACGTTGACGGTCGCGCCGAGCCGATCCTGCGAGCCAACTATGCTTTCCGCGCGGTCTACCTGGAGCCAGGCTACCACGAAGTGCGCCTCGTTTTCGAGCCCACCTCCTGGAAAGTGGGGTTGGGCATCAGCGTGGCCACGTGGGTTGGCCTAGCTGTGTGGGCTCTATTCACTTGGCGGGCTCGCCTATTTGACATTAGATAACATCTGTGTTATACTTAGAGAGAGAATATGACTTGGATGATAGACTTTTATAGAGATGCTGAAGGGAATGTCCCCGTTGAGGGCTTCTTGGTTAGTTTATCTGAGAAAGACCGCGCACGCATTGCTTGGACCATTAACCTCCTGGAGGAATACGGCCTTCAGCTTGGCTCGCCCTACGTTAAACATCTCAGAGGTAAGCTATGGGAGTTGCGTATCCATGCGGGTAGAAAGGCCTATCGTATCATCTATTTCGCCTATGTGGGCCACCGGTTTATTCTTCTCCACGGCTTTTTGAAGAAAACTCAAAAGACGCCCAGGAGAGAACTGGAGATAGCCAAAGGACGAATGGCCGACTTCTTGACTAGAGAGGAGGGAATGCAATGACAACTAAAAGCTATAAAGAGTTCTTAAAGGAACAACTGCGCAATCCTGAATTCGCCGCTGCTTATTATGAACTCGAGCCCGAGTTCCAGGTTGCACGAGAGGTGATCCGCCTGCGCCTGGAAAAGGGCTTGACGCAGAAAGAGTTGGCTGAATTGGTAGGCACAAAACAATCGGGCATCTCTCGATTAGAGAATGCCTCTATAAAGCCATCCTTAGGTTTCCTGCAAAAAGTAGCTGAGGCCCTTGGAGCCAGGATCGAGATTCGCTTGCGCTCTATCGAGTCAGCCGAAGGAGGCTGACCGGACGGAGATCATCTCCCCAAAAAGCAAAGAGCTTCCAAAGGTGTGCATCATCTCTGGAAGCCCTTTCTGATTCATAAGGCTTCCGAATCGAAAATCGGCAATCGAAAATCTTCGCTACGCTATCTTCGTGCCGCAGTTGGGACAGAATTTAGAGCTTTCGGACACGTTGGCCTGGCAATTGGGGCAGATCATCTCGCCGCCGATCTTGCCCCCGCATTGGGGACAGAATTTCGAGCCGGCGGGGATCTGCGCCGAGCAACTGGGGCACATCATCGTCGCCGCCTGCGCGCCCGGCTGCATGGACTGAGCCATCATCTGGGCCATGGCCGCCCCCATACCCACGCCAGCCCCCAACCCGACCCCAGCCCCGGCCACGCCGCCAGGCGCTCCAGCGGCCTCGGTCATGGCCCGCGCCGTCTTGAACTGGAGGTAGGCCTGCATGTTGCCGATGGCGCCCATGGACGCCCGCTCATCAATGGCCTTGGCCGTCTCCTCGGTGGGGCTGATGGAGGTGACGTAGAGGGTCTTGAGGGCTATGCCCAGGGCATTGAAGTCGTCCTGCACCTTGGCCTTGGTGCCAGCGCCGATCTCATCGTACATGCTGGGCAGGTCGAGGATGGATTTCCGCACCTCGCCCAGGAGGTCGGTTAGCTTGGCTATAATGATGCTCCGCAGAAAGCCCTGGATCTGACTCGTTTCGTAGAGCCCCTGGGTGCCCACGATCTTGTTGACGAAGAGCTGGGGATCGCTCACCTGCATGGAGTAGGTGCCGAAGGCCCGCAAGCGCACCATGCCCAGCTCGCTATCGCGCAGGGTGATGGCCTCAGGAGTGCCCCACCTTTGCTCCAGGAACTCCCGCAGGTTGACGAAGCAGACCTCGGCCTTGAAAGGCGTCTCGCCGCTGAAGGGGATGCCGATCAGCCTGGTCAGCAGCGGGATGTTGGCCGTGGAAATGGTGTGCCGGCCAGCGCCGAGGGTATCCAGGGCCTTGCCGTCGCGGAAGAAGACGGCCGCCTGGCTCTCGCGCACGATGAGCTGCGAGCCCAGACGGAAATCGCCTGAACCATGCTCCGGCATTCGATGCACCATCTGCCGCCCCGTCTCGTCGAAGAACTCTATCACGTCGAAAATCCGTGCCATTTGCTTTCCTCCTTTGAACTTTGAGCTTTGAGCTTTGAATTTTGAATTTTGAGCTTCAGCTCGCTTGTAATATCACATCCTGTCTCTTGCTGAACGTATCGTTCACGCCCTGGATGGTGTTCACCAAATCGGCTATGGCCTCAACGGCGCCCTCCTTGGCCACGATGGCCTCGGAGGCTTTGTTGATGGCGTCGGCCACCTTAGGTACCTCGTCCACTAGGGCGTTGTCGAAGTCGTAGAGGGCGTCGAGTTGCTTCTCCTTGACCTTCACGGCGTCGAAGAAACCGGCGTAGCCGTAGCTGGCCGTCTTCAGCCGATCAATGAGGATCTGCAGCTTCATCACCCCGCCCTCCAGGTCATCGAGGAGGGTTACTTGTTTTGAGCTAATCAACTGCTTTTGTAAGTCAGCGATCCTCCGCCGCTGTTCCTCAAACTGGCGGGCCAGGTGTTCCCGGAGGAGTTTATCGGCCTCGCGCCGCATCTCCTTCTCCTTGTAGCCCTTGTAGCCGGGGATTTTCGCCACAAGCTGCTCCAGCCCTCCCAGCGCCTCGGTGACTTTCTCTCTAAGATCCATACTCTCTCACCTCCTTGAAATCTATTGTTTGTTTAGCTGTCGAACTCTAGCTAAGGAATATCTCCGTCCCACAATAGGGGCATCCCACCACGCCCTTGCCTGCCAGCTCTAACTCTCCCCCACAATTGGGGCATTTGTTGGTCCCCAGCTCTGAGGCCTGCTTCGAGTAGAGGATCCCCTCGTCCCAGTTGATGTAGCCTGTGAAGAGCCCTTTGCCCACCAGGTCGTATATCCACTCTTTCACCTGGTCGCGGGTGGCGTTCAGCTCCAGGGCCGCCTCGGCCACCCGCACCTGGCCCTGAGTCAGCACCATGTTGAGCACCCGCTTCTCCTTCTCGACCTCGGCGAAGGCTGCTGCCTCCTGGCGGCCCTTGATGAACACGAAGCTCCCAACCCCAACTAGAGGCAACACCACGACGATGAACACCAGACCGAACCCCAAGATCATGGCTGCCGCTGTCCTCCCCGATGCGTAGCCCGACCCGAAGAAGAGCGCCGCCACCAGGCCTATGGCGATGCCCACTATGATCATAATTGTCCCTATCGTTTTTCCCGTGCCCGTCATGGAGAACCTCCGCTCGCTAATCGTTGGTCGCTTGCCGCTAAGACGCTGAGCCGCTTGGACGCCACCTAGCCGACGCCTCCCCCACCTCCACCGCCACCTCCGCCGCCTCCCCCACCCCCACCGCTGAATCCGCCTCCGGAGCTAGAGGGTGAGCTGCTCAAGGTGCCGGAGGCCGATTCTAACATGGAGAAGAGGCCACTGCTCATGCTCTCCAGCGAGGTGAAGACGCCTTGGGTCGCTCCCTCCAGGGAGGGGAGGCTGTGACCTTCGCCCGTGGGAACCGACCGGCTCGCCCCGCTTCGGCTGGGATAGCCGTGTCCATAGATGATCGGTGGGTAGGGGTAGTACCAGGTAGGAGCAGGGGCTCCGACGGCGGCGAACTTTTTAATCCAGCTCTTCTCCAGGCCGAAGGCGATGGCATAGGGCAGATACTTGTCGAAGATGTCCTGGGCCTGCTGGAGGTCGGTATACTTCTCGATGTTGGCCAGATAACGCTTGAAAGCGCTCCAGTTGGCTGCCGCCACCGATCCCTGGCGCGTCTTGCGAGGCATAAAGTAGCCGATGACGATGAGGGCGATGGCAGAAACGCCTAACCCAATGGGGGGACAAACCGCGGTGCTGGTGTACCTGCTAAGGAGAGCTACGGCACCGAAGCCCAGAATACCAGCCACAATTATGCCAGCGATGCCCAGGCCCGCGTAGACCCGGCGCGTTCGCTCGGGGCTGGCCTTGAAGAAGCCCCTTTCCACCACCTCGTCATACAGCTCCCTCTGCAAAGTGGGGATAGCCTTGTAGAATTCCTCCTTCAGGTCTGACAAGTCGAACTGATTGCGCCCGCGGAACAGCTTCTTGATCAGTGTCCTCTCGTAGGGCAACAGGGGCTGCTGGGTGTCCACCAACTGGAAGATGAAATCACGCTTCTTGCCGATGCCCAGGAAGCCTGGCTCCTGGGTTTCCGTCATGGTGATCACGCCCCGCCGCGCCAGGTCAACGATGCTGGCGACGATGTCCTTCATGTCGGCCTTCTCGTCGAGAAGGGTGCCTGCTACGCCAGCCGGGAGGTCACTCGGCGGCTTGGCCAGGTAGTCTGCTACCGTGCCCACGGGCACGTCTCGCCCTCGGGTGTACCAGAAGGCGAAAAGGGCCAGGGGCCCAGCGACCAGGAATAATAGGCCGATGGCTCCCAGGCCCAGATCCACCACGGGACGATATTTGTCGTCATAATCGGCCTTTCTATCGTAGGCAGCCTGCCAGGCGGCAGGAGCGCCCTGGACGACGCCGTGGGGGAACTGCACCCGCACTTCCAGCTCGTGATCGGGCTGGGTCCGGCGTGCGGTGAAGACGACTTCGGAGCCCTTGTTCTGAATCTGCACATCCTGGCGCTCACCGCGGGTTCCGTCGTAAGCTGCGATCACCAGTTGGGACGGCTCGAAGGCGGCGGGGAGGTGAACGGTCACCACCGAGGCCTGTACAGGGACGTCTCGGTCGGGAAACACCGCTTTCCAGTAAACCTGGTCGCCCCCTTCGTAGAAACGGAGCCCACCCTTCACCGTGTACTTGATGGTGTAGGTGTGGGTGGAGTCGCGGTAGCCGGGGTAGTACCACTTAATGGTGAAGTCTCCATCGTCGTTGTAGAAAGTCTCGTAGGTATAATCGCCGCCGTGTCCTCGTTGATACTGCCGAGTTCCCTCCCAGACCTCCACGTCGGCGATGCTCTCCAGCCTGTCAGTAGGAATCTCGCGGTAGCCGAAGTGGAACTCGCCGCTGGTGTAGGTGAACTGCTGGGTTTCCACGATACGGATGTCGGAATTCTCAAGAACCGTGATGTCTACGTCGAGGCGATCCCAGACGTAGGTCTTGTCCTGGGCCTGGACAATACCCGCCAGTCCCAGGAACAAAGCTGTGATGATGAGTAGACACAGAAGTCTTGCTTTTCTCATAGGCCCCTTTCTTCCCATGTATGTGGGTTATAAATATGGTATCATAGAATGTCACAGATGTCAAAAGGTAGGAACCTACTTGGCACACTTTCTCAAGTCAATTATACCAGCGATGGAAGGATTCTGCTTGACCCGAACCGACCAGCTTTGTGACCTCAACCTGACTTTCCTGACCCTTCTTGGGCGACTTTACATCAGTCGCCTTCGTAGTAAAATAAATACTGCATCTCAGAACGAGAAGATTCCCATGAAATCCATCGGAGATAGATTCGCCAAAAGCAACCTGAGATTCGCTTCCTGCTCATGGGCTTCAGCTTCAGCGTGATGCAGACGCTCATGGCCAGGGAGCTATTGGTGAGCTTTGCCGGCAACGAGCTATCCATCGGGCTGGGGACAAGGTCACTGTAGTCTCCCCAAGAGATAGCTGATGCGCATCCCTTATCTTGTGTTGTTTGACGTTGTCAGCCACAAGATGTAGCGGGGCAAGGCATGGTTGGCTGCGGCGTTAATTATGGTCAAACGCTGAGTCCATTTTCGGCCCTGTTACGGAGCCTGGTGCCCTGTTTTGCCTACCTGGATGTCCCTAGCGTGATACGCTCACGGCATGATGAGCGAGCCGCTATTGCGGTTCACTACCGGACACTTTTTGTGTAGGCGTCATTCAGCGCGACTCGATCGCTGTCTCAATGGCCTCGACTATCTGAAAGTAGCCCGTGCAGCGGCAGAGGTTGCCAGCAATGGCTTCCTCGATCTCTTCAACGCTGGGCTTGGGGTTCTCGTCCAAGAGGGCTTTGGCTGACATGAGCAGGCCCGGCGTGCAGTAGCCACACTGCACCGCCCCCTTCTCGATAAAAGCCTGCTGCAAGGGGTGCAGCTCGCCGTCGTGACTCAGGCCCTCGACCGTTACCACCTCCCGGCCATGGGCCTTCATAGCCGGCAGTAGACAGGAGAGCACCGCCTGGCCGTCCATTATCACCGTGCAGGCCCCGCACTCGCCCTCGTTGCAGCCTATCTTGGTGCCCGTGAGGCCCAGTTTGTCGCGCAACACATCCACTAGGAGAGCAAAGGGCTCGACCTCCACGGTCACAGATTCGCCGTTCAACGTCATCGTCAAAGGATACATGATAGTTGACCTCCACATCCTCGCGAACAAATAAGGAGTACTGATCATTTTGTAGCAGGTAGAAAGCCAATCGTATTGGCCGTTTGAGCTATAGACGACCGTTGGCATCCCTAGACGCCCAACATGGTTGGGCTGCTACCCCTTTGGATTTTGAAGTTTGGACTTTGAGATTTCATCTGTGCCCTCTGCACAGCCCGCTCCAGCCCGCGGCGCACCAGCACCTTGATCACCTCCTCGCGATACTCCTTGGAAGCCCGAAGGAGGCTGGACCGGGGCTGCGATTCCCGCATCGCTATCTCCCCTGCCCTGGCCATCGTCTCCAGGCTGATGGGTGCACCGTGCAGGCTCTCCTCGGCCCGGGAGGCACGGAAGGGGACCGGGGCCACCGGCCCCAGGGCGATGCGCGCCGAGTCAAAAGCCTGGCTGGCTTCGTTCAGAGTTACGACCACCGCACAGATGAGGATGGGCAGAGCCAACGCCCGGCGGCGGGCAATGCGCTCCAAGGCCGAACCCTGCCGCTCGCTCAGAGCTTTGAAGCGAAGAGCAGTCAGCATCTCCCTCGTGCTGTCCACCCTGGAAACACCTGGCCTGACGAAGAGTTCTCGCAGCGGCACCCACGTCCGCCCTGTTACATCAGCGATCTCCGCCTCGGCCTCCAGTGCAAGTAGGGCGATGCTGCTGTCGGCTGCGGGCATGGCGTTGACCACGTTGCCTCCCAGCGTGCCCACGTTGCGGATCTGCAGTGAGCCCACGGCTCGACAGGCCTCGGCTAGAACCGCGGCCCGCTCTCGGACCAGCGGCAACTCGGCGGCCTGGCGATGGGTGACGTTGGCTCCGAGGACGACCATCCCGTCTTCGAGCGTTATCTTATCCAACTTCGGGATGCGGGTTATGTCCACCAGGCAACCGGCAGAACGCTGGCCCTCGGTCAACTGGATGATCAGGTCGGTGCCGCCAGCCACCAAACACGCCCGTCCCTCGCGCTCAGCCAGCATAGCCAGCGCTTCCTCCACCGAGGAAGGAAAAAGGTATTCTTGCCACATTGTATTGCTCCTATTCATGATCTGCTCCATCATCAGATATCCTCATCAGAATTATACGCTATCTTTATGAAAAGAAAAAGCACCTCTCGATTCGCGATTTGCGATTTTCGATTTCCGATTAAATCGAAATTCGGCATTCGGCAATCGGCAACCGAAAATCGGCATTCACCTCGATAGGGCCAAGCCGTAGAGCATCACTGACAGGCTGGCCCCGTTCGTCTAACACCGAAGCCCTCAATCCCTCCGGATAGGTATACATCCCTGTCAGCACCCAGTATTCACCGGGCGGGGCGTCGGGCGAGATCGAGATGTCGAACCAACTGACGACTACATCTCCTTCCTGCCATTGACCAGCAGGGTAGCCGGGGCCATCTTTTTCCCCCCACCTTTGTCCCTTATCGTCAACCAGATGGTTGAAGAAGTGGTAGCTTGCATCGGGTACTGCCCGCACTGTCCAATAGAGTGCCAGACGCAAGGCAGCGCCTGAACTGACCTCTCCACTCACGTCATAGCCTAAGATCTCCACGCCGTTGTCCAGGGCTACAGGCATGCCCCCGCGCGCTAACGATGTCTTGATGGAAATCAGGGTTCCAGCCTCGAAGCGGTAAAACCTGAAGGCATCTGGCCCGCCGCGTATGCCGATCCTCTCGTTGATGAGCTCTTGCGCATACTCATGCAACACGGAAGCAGCGGGACTATCGCCGGGAGCCAGCAGGTAGAGAGCGTCAACCTGAGGAAACACGATGGCCTGCTGGTAGTCAATATACCTGAGGCTCAAGCTGGAGCGGAGCAGGAAATCGAAGATGGCCGGGGTTTCGTGCCAGGCGGGCACATCGCCTTCGGAGAGGATCAGCACCTGCTGATCACCCGAGGTGCTTGAAAGCCGTCTCAGCGCCTCAGTTGCCTGGAGGTAGTATTTCACCGGGAGGCCGTGCCCCCCAGTTGTGTCGTTGCGATCCACAAAGTTGTAAAAGGCTTGTGTCAGATGCACCTGCCAGAGAGCCAGGCCAAGGATCAAGGCCACAATGGAAACAGGCAGAATCCTGCCCACGAGAAAGCGCACCAACCGCGGGGGTTTCAAACTATTGGCCAGGGAAACAGCCCAATCGAGCACCCTGGCCACGAAGACACCGATGATGATAAACTGCACTGGATACAGCAGGATGAAGTAGTGGGGGTACACGGGCGTCGCGTGTCGGACGTAGAAAAGCACGGGCAGCAGTAGCCAGGACAACAGGATTGTGAACCTCACCACCTCATCAGAAACTCCATTTTTGCGACCTCGATACCATCCTCTGAGGACCTGCCAGGTCAGATAAGCAGTACCGCCGAGAAAGAGCCAGGTCTCGACGGCATTGAACCAGGTGAAGCCAATGATCTCAGCAAGAAACCTTTCGAAGGACACACCTGCCAGGGCGTGGTAGCCATGACCAGCGATGATCTGAGCGGCATATTGCGCGGACTTTAAGTCAAACGTGCTGGGCCCTCTCGATACCTCAACGAAAGCCCTGAGGTTGATCCAGCCATGGGTGGCATCGTAATAAATGTATGGTGCGAAGATCAGCACGAAGACAAGTAGACCGACCAACAGGGGGACAAGGCTGATCCTAGCCTTGAAGACCAGTAGAAGCAAAACGACCAGGGGAATGAGGGCCAGAGCCGAAAGGTGGAGTTGAATCAGGCAGGCCAGCCAGATGAAGACCAGGATCAGTTGCTTGGGCTTACGTTTGACTATGGTCGAGAAAACCGCCGCGAAAAACAGGGCCACGAACGGAGGCAACAGATCCTGAGCCCAGATTTTGCGCGAATAGAAGACTGCCCAAGGACTGACGGCGAAGAGCAGAGTAGCCATCAGGGCGACCTTCTCCCCGAAGTACTCCCTGGCCAAGAGATAGCAGCCCAGCATCGCTCCCACGTTCAGCAAGGCGATGAAGCCGGCGATGACCATGGGATTCTTGGAGAGCGAGACGGGGATAGCCGTCAGGTAGATAAAGAGCGGTGGGTTGGCCGCCCCGACCGACGAGCCGATGCCCACCAGCGGCGGACGGCCACTGGAAAGAAACTCAGCCGCCCTGCTGCAGACGTGGGCTTCGTCCAGCTTGAACTCCGTCAACTCCAGGTGGCTCAGGCGCAGATAGGCAGCCAGGAGCATAATTCCGATCAAGGCGAATTTTGTTACCGACACTCTTCTCATGTCGTCCCCTTGGCAAGAGCCCGCTCCAATGGCAGATGATATAAAGTATACCCCATCTTGCCCAAAATAAAAAGGGCCTGTGGCCCTTTTCAAAGCATGACCAAGTCAAGCATTCAAATTGACTCTCACGATTTTGTTTTGTATTCCTCTGGTTTCTCGCGTACAGCATACGCTGGCATCGGCGTTACCAGGGGTTGGAAAACCCTCGCCTCTTCTCTTTCCCTCCGAAACTTGAAGGTCCTTACCGCATCCTTGAACGATTCCAGATAAATATAGTAGTCTTCAGCAACGGCTGTGTAGGCCAATTCATAGAATTGGGCACCCTTTTTGAATATGATTTTTCTCTCCATGATGGGTGTTTCTTTAGCATTTACGTTGTTAATCGGCAAAGGGAAAGTGTAGCTGATCTCGATCTCCACAGCCTCAACACCGACGAGGGTACCCCAGGCACGCGAGATTTCGCGGAAGTCCGCGGAGGGCTGGTATCTGGCCAGATACGCGGACATCACCTCTTCCAGCGTACCAAACTCTCCACCTTTCTCCCGTGCGGGGATAACACTGACGATCAACGACAGCGTAAAGGTATCTGCTTCGTTCCGGGGGCCCGCAATGAAGACCTCGCTATAGTCCTTCTCCTCGATTTCCCGCACTTTCCAACCAGCAGGGTAAAGGAAAGAGAAGTCAAATTTTGGGTTAGCGCTTATGAACTTAGCGTAGCTTTCTCCTTTAGCCATTTCATTACCTCCTCAGTGCCAGTATTCGGGTAAGTCAGGATAGAATCGGCGAAGCATCTCCTTGGCTACTTTCTCTCCCTTGGCAATCATTTCAACTACCCGATCGCACTGCCTGTCCGTCTCGTTCTCCTTGACCTGTTTCCAAACCTCCGCCTGCGCTTTGAAGGCGCGATATTCTTGATCAATCGAATCAGGTTGATCCCACTGAACGTGAGTACCTTCATGGGCCAGATGGGCGGCCAAGACACTGTGAGATACACTCTTAAGATCTTCATTGATCGTTATCTCGTTGGTCTCCGGATCAAACTGCGCGATAGCCCCTTCCTCCGTAGGGCCAAACCTGATTACGGTGTCGTGCTCTTGAATCGCCTCTGCAGTAGGCTGGCCGGCACCGCTGGTTTCCAGCCTCCGCAAACTCTCGACGAACTTCTCTCTTTCTTCTGCAGTGCCGGCAACGGCGTACTCCTGCAGGAATTGGGCAGGTTCTCCTTCAATGGACCAGTCGGATTGCATTCCTTCCCCTACATAACTGAAAGTGCCTATCTTCACTTGATTATACTACTTTTCAGCCTGGCGGTCAATAAGTTCACCTCACCGCCTTCACCGCTTCCATGTACCTCTTCACCCTCTCCACGTCCACCGGGTTTTCAGCGATGCCATCAACCTTGAGGTCGGTGCCGACGATGGCCCCATCGGCGTACTTGAGAAACTGGGCGATGTTATCAGCGGTGGTGCCGCTGCCCATGAGGACAGGGCGAGTAGCCAGCTCCTTGGCTCGCCTCACCTTCTCCAGCTCCGGCGCAGCGCCGGTCATCTTGCCGGAGACGATGAGGGCATCGGCCAGGTAGAACTCCGTCCACTCGATGTGGGTGGCCAGATCAATACCAGGGAAGGATACCGAATGCTTCTTGTCCACGTCGGCGAAGATCTTGATGCCCTCCGCCCCCAGATTCTTACGCCAGCGGAACAATTCAGCAGCGCAGCCGTGGTCAAGCTCCCCCGTGTCCCACACCCTGGCCCCAGTGAGAAGGCAGACGCGGATGAAGTCGGCCCCTGCAGCCACAGCGATGGCCAGCGTCACCCGGCCGCCATTGTGTATCACGTTGATGCCCACCGGCACCTCCACCGCCTCGACGATAGCTCGGGCAGCCACGGCCTGGGCAGTCATCTCCTCAGGCGGCACCTCCATCCCCACGTAGTAGGGAAGGTCCCACATGTTCTCCACGATGAGCCCATCAACACCCCCGCTGATGAGGGCTTCGGCATCCCGCAGAGCGTGCTCAATGACGGCCTCCATACCATAGAAATCATAGCCCGGTGCGCCGGGCAACGGGAGAAGATGCACCATGCCAATGATGGGCTTCTCCACCCCAAACATCTCTTTCAGCGATTTCAACCGCAGGCTATCCATCCTGTCCTTCCATTCTGGGATCATCTTTCCCACCTCCCCTGTAACTTGCGACCTTGCTCCCTTGCTCCCCTACGACTTTGTATTAGCTCAGGAAATCAACGAGATAGCGCAACTCCTCCTGCCAATCCTGCCAGGATGGCTCGTCCAGGTATGCCTCCAGAAAAGCCCGAACTTCCTCTCTCTCCGCCAGAGACGTTCCCGCCCCTTCGACCGTGGCCGTCAATGCGCCCAGGGCGTCGGCTAGCAAGGCCGACTCCTGCCAACCCCAGCCCTCCAATCTTCCTAAGATAAGCCCGGCGTCAAAGCTATCTCCAGCGCCGGTAGTATCCACCGTGGGAACGGTGAAACCAGGGACTATGAATATCCCCTCACCAGTGCCTATCGCACAGCCGCGCTTACCAAGCTTGAGGGCCACCACGCCCACACCATAGTCCAACAGGGACTCTATGGCTCCCTCGATATCCCGGCGACCCGTCAAATGTTCCGCCTCAGCTTGGTTGGGAAAGAGGATATCAACCTCGGGCAGGATCGCCTTTACCCTGTCGGTGACCCTCATCACCGCCTCGAGCCCCATATCCGCCGTCACCATCAGCCCTGCCTCGTGAGCCACCTCCAGGGCACGCAGGGCAGCCTCTCGCTGGGGAACCTGCAAGAGAGTGTACCCGGAGAGGTGAAAGATGCGAGCTTGGGCAATGTAGTTTTCATCCAGCAAAGTAGGGTCTGTGCAGACGTTGGCTCCCCGGCAGCCGAACATGGTGCGTTCGCCATCGGGGGTGACGGCGACGAGCATTATTCCGGTAATGGTCTGAGGGTCTCGCTGAATACAGCGCCCGTCTACCCCCGCCTTGGCCAGGGCGGCGAGGGCTAGTGGGGCCAAAACATCCTCCCCCACCCGCCCGATGATGCCGACGTCCACGCCAAAGCGGCCCAGAACGATAGCCGTGTTAGCGGCTGAGCCCCCGCAATATATGTGCCCCTGCTCAGCCAGACCCTCCCCACCTTTTTGGGGATAACCGGGGATGTGGGCGATGACGTCTATGTTTATGTCACCTATGGTAACCACTTGAGGCATTTCACTCCTCCTCTATCTTTATGATAAGGGTCAGATAAACGACCCGGCATGGCACTCGTTGCCCAGGTCATAAAGTCTCCCCCAGTCCTCGGCGAGGCTAAGGTTCTGGGTGCTTGCAGGCTGCTCTCCCCCGTCGGTATTAGCAAGATCTTCCTTTTTCATCTTCACAGCACCCCTTTAACAATCTCTTACGCTGCACGTCTTCAATACAAAAATGCCAACCTCAGGGCACGCAAAAGCACGGCCTCGGCTGGCGTTGCGTTCGGGGATATTGTTGGCATCAGGTTACCTATGGCTTTAGCTTTGAGACCCTTTGAACTCGGCTAGGTTACAGATCATGTCTCGCATTTCCGTAGCAGTGACGGTCTCAAGAAAACGCGGCGCGAAGTCCTGGGCGTTGCAGGTCACCAGCACCCGCCCCTGGTCAGCGGCATACTCAAGCTGGGCTTGATCAGGCAGCTCGGCATTCCCCACCTCCCAGGCGCCGATGGCATCGTGGCTCCGGGCGCGCAGTTGTTCAGTTATCCGATGGCTGATGTCATGGTCAAGATAGAGCTTCTCCCGCCGCTGCGCCTCGTCACCCACGCCAGGGCCTCCTCATTAGCGGCTATCTCAGCCTCGATTTCGGATTTGTGCTCGTGATAGTAACTCAGCGCATCGTAGACTTGGGCCACCGTCAAGGGCGGGTGGTTTTCCACTATTTGCTCAGGCGAATCGCCCAGGCGCACCCGCTCGACGATGGTGCGGACACTTATACGTGTGCCAGCGATGATCGGCCGCCCGCCGCACACACCCTCGATTCGCACGATGTACGGATGCTCTGTCTGGACACGCAATGAAGCCATTTCAGCTATTGGCATGTCACTACCCTCTTCTTGGACCAACGGTTAGTGGGAATGGTATAATCCTACCGTTATTTTAGCATAGTGTGACCCCTCTGTCAATCTTCAATTTGACATTTATCTTGTTCGTTGGTAAAATACCTTCGCCATAAAGCAAGGCGCATTCGTCTAGAGGCCTAGGATATTGCCCTCTCAAGGCAGAGACAGGGGTTCGATTCCCCTATGCGCCATTAAGCCGAGAGCCCAAGGTGTTCCCTTGGGCTCTCGCTGTTGAAGCGGAGGCAGAGAGCTGCCCCCCTAGCTTTACTACCCGTCACTTTTTCAGGCAAGCGAGTAGCAAAATCTGCTAAGAGTCCCCTTGCTTCGCTCAGAGGGGGTATCCCAGCCAAAGCGATCCCGCAGTGAAATCGGGATGGACACTGGATCCGTCGCTCCCGGCGTCGCATTCCTCGTTATCTCAGATACTTCCCATCATCTCGACCACGAAATCGTGGGCGATGGCTCGAAACTTCCCCCAGTCCCGCCAATCTCCCTCCATAGCTCGCAGGCTATCAGCCACCGCCGACAGCTTCGCCACTGGCACCTGGCAGAATGACAGGATGCGCTCCTCCTTGTCCTGAGGAGCTAGCTCTCCCCCGGCTTCCCTCATCAAGAAGACGTAAGAAACGAAGGGCATCGTTTCCTCTCGACAGCGAAACTCGTACACAAGGAGGCCCAAGAAGCGTTCCACCTCCACCTCCAGCCCCATCTCTTCCTGAGCTTCCCGATGCAGAGCGCTCAGAACGCTTTCCCCCCACCCCACCCCGCCGCTGGGCAGGCGATAGGTGCCTGGAGGATAGAAGTCCTTGGTGTGCAGGATCAACCCGGGGGGGCACTTGACGACAAACACTACCTCGCCACGTCGTTTCTTGGCCAACTTCCTTCGCCAATCCTCAAAATTCCTCCTACTCACCTCCAGAGAATAGCTACGTCGCTCGATGGGGCCGTATAGTCTGGCTAACTCCTCGATCTCTTCTGGATTGATCAGGCTTTCGATGCCCAATTCACAACCCGCCTGCCATCGGAGCTACAATGTAAATCACCTCAAAGGCCTCCCAGAGGGCAGACACCAGGAGGACGATGGCGACAAGGATGTAAACCAGGGCCATCTCTCGCAAGCCAGCCAGGTAAGCCCGCCAGCGGCTAGTCAGGCCGAGACTCTCGGGCCACAGCAGGACCTGACCGAGGCGACAAGCAGCGAAGATGGCCAGGATGTATGCCTGCCCCTCCAAAAGCAGGGTCAGGCCGTGGGGGATCATCACCAGGGCAAACTGTGGTGTGGTAGGAGCCAGTAGCAGCCCCCACAGGAAAGCCCGCCAGAATCCCACAAGAATCCCTGCTGGCGGGAAGAAGCAGGCTGGCAGGGTTATCACCATCAGCGATCCTAGGAAGAAATTGATAGAAAACGTCTGGGCGACAGCAGCTAGAAACTGACCGCCGCGATATGCCTCCACCACGCCGGGCAGGCTGGACTCGAAGGCCTCCTGCACCATCGTCATCAGGGATGCCTGTAACCACGGGTTGAGCCAGACGACAAGCGCGCCCACCACCACCAGACCATAGTAAATGAGATTAACGGCCAGGTACAGCCTGCGGTGATCTCGCAAGATTTGCAGTGCCTCTTTTAACGGTCTCACATTTGCCCTCCCTCATCATTGAGTAACATACCAATCAACCACGTTCCAATAAAGTCCCGCAAAGGGGCTGGGATCTGGCCCCACGACGCGCTGGTTTGCGGCTAACAGGTTATCAGGCGCGAAAAGGAAATCGTAGGGGCGATCCTCGGCCAGGATAGAAGCCATCTCGCTATAGATTCCAGCCCTCCGCTCACTATCACAACTTGGCATCGTTGCTCCCTCTATCAACAAAGCATCCAGGTGAGGATTACAATAAGACACGAAGTTGAAGCCTGAGCCCAGGGCATTTTCCTCGCAATGCCAAAACTCCCTCTGGTCAGGGTCCAGCTCAAGAGGCCAGTTGAGGACCACCGCATCGAATCTGTGGCTGAACATGCGTTGCAGCAGATTACCCCACTCTACCAGCTCAACCTGAACAGCCACGCCGATGGCCCGATAGTACTGCCCGGCCAGGATGGCGATGGCCTCGCGAGTTCCGTTGCCAGCGTTGGTAGTTAGACTCAACTGGAGGGGCTCGCCCTCTCTATCCAGGATGCCATCGCCATCGCTATCCGACCAGCCGGCTTCGGCGAGAAGCCTTCGAGCCTCCCCAGGATCGTACTCGTAGAGGCGAGACCCGCTGCCCCCTCGCAAGGCCCAGTGGCCTGGCAAGAGCCCTGTAGCCAAAAGCGTCCCCTGGTCTAACAGGATCTGATCAACGAGCCGCTCTCGATCAAGGGCATAACTGAGAGCCTGGCGCACCCTTCGGTCGCCCAAAACGGGATGGTCGTTGTTGAAAGCGATGAAATAGCCCTCAGCGGCGGGGTAACGGTGGACCTCAAGATGCCCAGCCGCCTCGACCCTAGCCAGATCCTCCGGACGAATTTGGGCCACATCAACCTGGCCTGCCTCCAACTCGGCCAAGAGCTCTTCTTCGTCAGCGAGTACTCTGTAAGTCCAGGCGTCGAGACGGGGAGCGCCTCGCCAATAGTGGGGATTTCTCGTCAGGGTGATGCGGTCACCCTGTAGCCATTCGTATAACACGAAGGGGCCAGTACCGACGGCGGCTGATTGCTGCTGGAAAACATGGCGGGGGACGATGGGGAGCAGGCCCAAATCGTAGAGGGCAGAACAACTCGGCTCCGAGAGCTTGATCAGAAAGGTCTTCGTGTCTGGGGCCTGGAATTCCTCTACCAGAGCCAGGTCGAACCGATAAGGGCTATCCACGCCGAGGCCTGTACTGAGCCCAGTCGAAGTATTGGCGATGGCCTCAAAGGTGGACTCCACGTCCTTGGCGGCGAAGGGCTCTCCATCGTGCCAGAAGACGTCGTCGCGCAGGTCAAAGGTGATGGTCAGCCCATCGGCCGAGACCCGCCAGGCCCTGGCCAGGTTGGGGACAAGCGCGCCCGTCCAATGGTCCACGGCCAACAGGCTATCGAAAATCAGGCCAGCGATGGCCAAGGAAGCTTCATCATCGGCCAGGAGGGGATTGAGGGTGATGGGCTCTATCAGACCACCCACAACGACGGTGCCCCCTTGCGGGCGTGGCGTAGGGGTGGGCAAAACGGTCTCTGGCCTGGCGCCGAGCGCCGTCGGCTCAGGAGTAGATGTCGGCTCAGAGGTGGATATCGGCTCAGCAGTGGATGCTGGCTGAGGAGTGGATGCCGGTTGAGGAGTCGAAGTCGGTCGCGCCAACGTTGCTTCGGGCATTGACGCGGGTGTCCCAGAGCAAGCCTCCAGAGCTAATAGAAAGACGCACAGGAAAAATGCAAACCAGCGAGTTTGAGGCATGGGGAGAAAAGCTTCCAATGTAATTGAAATGCCCGGCACTTCAGGAACTTCAGATAGCGAATCCCTCGCGCAGGATGAGCGTCAAGTTCAGGAAATAGTAGACCCACAACCATAGAGCAGCCATGCCGGCCCATATAAGAATACCGCGAAACGCATGTCGCCAGACTCGCCCCAGGTAGAGCACCATTACTGAAGCGGCAGCACCCATGACCCAGCGGGCCGCACCGGCGATGTCAATTGGCGCTTGCCCCAGTGTCTTGGTCTGGGGGCGAACGGTCACAAAAAGCACCGTAAGCAACACTACCCAGGCCACAACGTTGATGTAGGGCTTGACGCGCTCAACTCGACGAATGATCAGGAAGACCAGCGCCGTCACGGCCCAGGCAATGGCCGGTCGCCAGATGTTTATGAAGGCCGTGATTACGGCCAGGATCGCGCTCTGTGCCAAGGCCAGTAGGAGACTCCACCCGCCAGCGACGCCTGAAAAGCCCAACCGCTGCCACACCGAGATACGCCCCGGGTCCAGGTTATTGATGTACATCAATTGGTAGGCATAAGGCCCTATGCTCTGTTGCCAGATGACGTGTTGCCCCCCCTTGCTGTCCAGTAACATCACCGGCCACAACGCGCTGGTGGTGGCAAAGGTCAGCCGCGTCTCTTCTTCGACGCGGCCCGCCTCGTCCAGAGGGGCAGTATATACCTGAAAGCGATCTTGGCTTCCCCAGCGCAGGTCAGCCCAGATGAGCCATTGCTGTTCTCCCCTACGCGCAAAACTCACTTCAGAGTAATACTGACTGCCCCTCAACAGCGGCTCGGCGGGCAGCACCACCGCTCCGTCCTTACCAATCTTTCTCTGGCGCACCATCGAGCCCAGCGATTCGTACAGACGCAACTGACCATCCGCTTCTGCCACCGCCAACAGAGGGTAGCCCTGCTGCGTACTATCCCCCATTTGTGACACCCGCTCCCACACCTGTGGCTCCGTGAGCGGTTCCCCGGCTACGTTATAAGTCCGATGAACCAGGTCTTGGTGAATTACCTCATCGGAGAAGTAGATCAGATGTACGATGCCTCCACCCGCCGCCAGGGCTGGCTGGAAGATGAAGGCCTTTTCGGTGTCGGTCACCCGTCGCTCGCTGAAGGACAAGTTGCCCTCGGCATCCAAGGCCGTCATATAGATGTCGTACAACCCCTGCCGATTGTCGGACCACGCCAGAAAGATGCGCCCCTCTTCGTTACTCGTCACCGCCAGGTCGCGCATGATCTTGGACGAAGTCGAGACGATCTGGGAGGGCTCTCCGGCTTCCGGTCGCGCCATCATCAGACGTTGCGTTTTGTCCTCGTGTCCTTTCTCAATCCAGAAGCAGAGTGGATCATCGTCACTCGTCAAGACCACAGCTACGTTCTCCGCGTTGACGTTTGGATCCGAAAGGCGGATTGGATCGTTGGCCAATCGGCCGTGTCTATCCAGCCGGCCATAAAAGGCCACCAGTTTGCGGCCTACCTGTTTCTGCCAGGCCAGGTGGATGTGGTCCTGGCGATCCACTATCGCGCGATGGGAATAGCCCAACTTGACTTCGTCTATCCCTTGCGGCGCCGACCAACCCTCGGTGAAGGTGAGGGGTGAGGGTTGCACCAGCAGGACGACGAACACGCCCAGGCCCAGGATGCACAGCGCCAGTGCCAACGGCCCATAGCGTGACGGCAACTCTCTGAGCCAGGATGACACAGCGCTCAGGAGACGAGGGCCAATGTTTGTCATACTCTCCTCCCTGTAACGACGACAGTGAGCACAGTACAGCCTCCTCAAGCTACGAGAGGAAAAAAACCTTCCAGCCACGCTTATGCGACCAGAAGGTTCTCATCCAAACGACACACGTCAGTGGGCGTCACTCTCTCAACCTTGGGTCCAGCGCATCTCGCAGGCCGTTGCCCATCAGATTGCCGGCCAGTACGGTAATAAAGATAAAGACACCGGGAATCACAATCAAGTGCGGCGCGCGATAGAGATACTGCTGCGCGTTAGTGAGCATGTTGCCCCAACTGGGTGTCGGTGGCTGCACCCCCATGCCCAGGAAGCTCAACGCCGTCTCGGTGAGGATCACGTTGCCGATGGCCAGCGAGGCCGCGACGATGATGGGCGAAGTGGCATTGGGCAGAATGTGCCGCAAGATGAGGCGAGTGTTGCCAGCCCCTACGACCCGGGCCGCGTCCACAAAGTCCCGCGCCTTGAGAGAGAGGAATTCGCCTCGTACCAGTCGTGACACACCGATCCAACTCAGCGAGGCCAGCACAAACGCCATGCCGGTCACGCCGGGACGGAACACCACGGCGATGAGAATCAACAGAAACAGGCCAGGAATGGCATAGACGATGTCCACAAAACGCATCAGCAAGTTGTCAATCACGCCTCCGTAAAAGCCAGATGTTGCCCCGACGAGCGTGCCGACGGTCAGCGAGACCAGCACGGTCAGAAACGAGATGTAGAGGGAGACACGGCAGCCATAGATGATGCGGGTAAACACATCGCGCCCCAGTTCATCGGTGCCCAGCACATGGACGGGAAGGTTGGGAGACTTTTGGTAGCCCATCGGCTTGAGGGTGCTGCCCAATTCGATCTTTTGTGGAGTGTAATGGGTGATGTATTTGGACAAAAGCGGCGCACCAATGGCTGCCAGGATCAAGATGATCATAATGGCCCCGCCTACCATCGCCAGTCTATCCCGCCGAAAGCGTTGCCAGGCCATTGTCATGAGGCCGGGTGTTTTCCGTTCCTCCCACAACCTCAGATCAGCCGCGGCTCTCTCCCGTGCTGTGCTTGGAGTTCCCTCGAGTGGTTTATCGCGAGAGACCATAGTGCTCCCCCTAATCCTTCCGACCTGTAAGAAACTGGAATTGGGATAAAGTGAGAGAAACCAGGCTTCGTCCTGAGGCTCAGCCCGAAGGGTTTTTCACCAAAGGGCACTGCTTGGGGCGCCAAAAGCCCCCACAATTGGCCCGTCTTGGATGCAAAGGATTCTAAAAACCTGGTTTCTGGCCGCTCTCCCAGATTTGTCCAATGTCCAAGAGAAAGGGGTTTCAAATGTGACGTCCACCGTTTGATGGTTACTCGGTTTTGATCCGAGGATCCAGGAAGCCGTAGGTGACATCAGCCAGCAGGTTGCCCAGGATGACCAACACCGTGCTCATCACCAGGGCACCCATGATAATGGGATAATCCCGCTTGGTCGCAGCGTGGAAAGCCAGCCGCCCCATGCCCGGCCAGCCAAAGATCGTCTCGGTGACTATCGCTCCGCCGACCAGATTCGGCAACGATAGCCCCAGCAGGGTGGCCACTGGAATGAGCGCGTTGCGCAGGGTATGAACCATGATGACCGCTCTTTCCCTCAACCCCTTGGCCCGAGCGGTGCGCACGTAATCCTGGCGGATCACCTCCAACATACTGGCCCGGATGTAGCGGTTCCAACTGGCGACCTGCAGGATGGACAGGATAGAGGCCGGCATGATCAGATGCTTAAGCGAATCAACCAGGCTCTTCTCCTGACCCAACGTATACATGCCGCCGGAAGGCAGCCAGCGCAACTTGACCGAAAAGAGCAAGATGGCAATCAGACCAAACCAGAAGGCGGGGATCGAAACGCCGGCTGTACTGAGCACAGTAGAAACGTTGTCAAACAGCGAATATTGCTTCACTGCCGACCAGACGCCCGTCGGCAGCGCCAGGCCCAGGCTGATGACAAGAGCAGTGATACTGAGAATTAACGTATTGGGCAAGCGACTCATAACATTCCTGCTGACCGGGGTCTGGTCAATGTAGGAAATGCCCAGGTCACCCTGGAGTAGGCCGCTAAACTCCCTCTGGCTGTTCGGTGCTACTCCCATCCAGATAAGGTATTGCATCCACACGGGCTTGTCTAGGCCCATGTTGGCCTTGATACGAGCGATGTCCTCCGGTTTGATGTCCATGTCCAGCTCCAGGCGGGCCGTCGGGCCCCCAGGAATGGCGTGGATCAGGGCAAAGGTGATGATGGTGATGACAATAAAGACCGGGATGGACTGCAAGATACGACGGAAAAGAAACCGCCCCATAGCCTCTCACCTCACTTTCTATCTACTGGACATTGGCGTTTTGGGGTGACTACTCAGGCTGTCATTGCGAGCCGAAGCCCTGAGCAGAGCGAAGGGGAAGCGAAGCAATCCCCAAGCCGCAAGGAGGAGATTGCTTCGTCGCAAAAACCTATCCTGAGCGAAGCCGAAGGAACGCTCCTCGCAATGACATGGGCTGAGCAGTTACGTTTTGGGCTCGTAGTGACGACTTATGAGCTTTCAGAGAATAATCGGGTACTGGGGTGGCGGTTAGGTAAACTGACACTACACCATGGAATAGTGTAGATTGGGCAGTGAACGGTCTGTTTGACGGTGCATAGTGACCCAAACTACAGCTTTCCAAGCTGTAGTATTGCTATGCAAGCCTGCCCGCGGTTACCTGATTAAATTCTTAAACTTCATCAGTCGTCGGGGGGCAGGGAAAAAGGCGTAAGTACAAAAGGGGCTGGGGCGTCGGGCGTGCCCCAGCCCCTGGTCGAGCCTCAAGGCAACAGTGTCCTGCAACTCAATGTTGTTTCAGACACGGTCCCTTTTCAACGGCCTACCTTTCCACCCACCATTGGTACGAGTTCCATCTGATGTCAACGGCGTTGGGGTTGTACTCGTGCAGCCGCTTGTTCCAACAATCCGTAGCCTGGCGGAAGTAGAGGATAGGCGACGGCACGTCCTCGGCCACGATGCGCTGCATCTCAAAGTAGTACGCTTTGCGCTTCTCCTGGTCCGTCGTCAGCAGGGCATCTTCCAGGATCTTGTCCAGCTCAGGATTCGAGTACTTGTTCATGTTGAAGCCGCCGCCGTAGGACTCGGTGTACCACATCGTCTTCTGGTCGGGGTCAATGTCCCAGGCAAAGCCGACCATAATCACCTGGTAGTCATAGCTCTCGGTCAGCTTGGCCAGGAGCGCGTTCCACTCGATAGGAGCCGGCTTCGCGTCTACACCCACGTCGGCCCAGTACTGCTGCATGGACTGAATCAACTGCTCGCGCTCCACGTTTCCGGCGTTGGTGTTGAGCTCGAAGGAGAACGGGGTGCCGTCCTCGACGCCCTGGACGCCGTGGGCCTCGCGGATGCCGTCGCCGTTCTCGTCTTTCCAGCCGGCCTCCTCCAGCAATTCCTTGGCCTTTTCGGGGTTGTAGTCGTAGCGAGGCTCGTTGTCCGGGTTGTAAGCCCAGGAGATGGGTGGCACGCAAGAATGGGCCACCTCACCCAGCCCCATGGCGATGCTGTCCACTATCGCCTGGCGGTCCAGCGCGTAGAGCAGCGCCCGGCGGGTACGCACGTCCAGGAAGAGCGGCGACTTTTCCGGATCCATCTGGTAGGTGTAGAAGTTGAAGTTAAACACAGGGTAGGCCTTACAATCGAGGTTCTCCTGCTTCTGTGCCTCTTCCCACAGCGCGGCCGTCACACCGGCAAAGTCCACCTCACCGGTCTGAAGCTGGGCGAACTGCACCGTCTGGTTCTCCACGACCTTGAAGTAGATGAAGTCCAGGTTCGGCGCGCCCTTGAAATAATCCGGGTTCGCAACCAGGGCCACGTGGTCGTCCTTGACCCACTCGCGGAACTTGAAAGGCCCGGTGCCGACAGGTGCCAGGGTGTTGAACTCGGCCGCGTTGAACTCTTCGGGGGTCAGGTCGCCCAGGATGTGCTTGGGGATGATGCCATAGATGTCCTTGCAGCACAGCCACGTGGCATCCACGTTGTTGAGTTGGAACTGGATGGTATAATCGTCCAGGACGACGATCTGTTCTGGGGTCAGGAGGTCGGCAAACTCGGACCGGCGTGGGGAGTTGACGTCTTCGTTCAGCATCATCTCATAGGTGAACTCGACGTCGTATGCGGTGAACGGCTCGCCATCGTGCCACTTGACGTCCTTGCGCAGGTAGTACGTCCAGGTCTTTTCGTCTTCGGCAACTTCCCACCTCTCGGCCAGGTCGGGGACAGTGAGGAGGGTGTCCGGATCGTTCCGAACCAGGGCGTTGAATAGATACGCGATTACAAAACCTGAGGAAGTGTCAACGGAAAGGATGGGGTTCAGGATCTCGGCGTCGGCGAAGGTACTCTCGATGACCGTGCCGCCCTTGGAGACCGTGATCGGCTCAGGGGTGGCGGTGACCACCACTTCCACTTCCTTGACCACCTCCTTGGTCACTTCCACTTCCTTGACCACCTCTTTCTCAACAGGCACTTCCTTCTCGACCACCACGGTCTCGACGACCCTCTTCTCGACGGGCACCTCCTTGACGATCACCTCAGGAGTCGCCGGCGGAGCGCAGGCCGGGAGTATCATGATGGCTATCGCCACCAAGGCAATCAAGGTCATCCATTTCTTGTTGCTAAGCATTTTCTCCTCCTTAGTTTGTTTGTGTTAAGAGATGCGAATCAACCTGGGGGCGGAGGTCCCCTCTGCCCCTATCTTTCTGGTCCCGCTTTATCACCTCCTCTCCTGATGCTTGGACTTTGGACAAAGCCTTAGAAACCCGTTTTCTGACAACTTCGCCACCGAGATCTAACTGAATCAGCTTGTTTCAGGCAAGTGCAGATGGCATTCTGGTGCGAGAAAACGGGTTTCTGACTGCCGTCGCGGTTTTGTCCAAAGTCCTGTGATGCCTGCTCTTGGAAAAATAACCTTTCTGTCCAGGAAATGGCCTGATGGATTACCTCTATGTTGTTAAAGTGCGTTAGCTCCGTTTCTAATCAACTTAGAAACACTATCCCGCTTATCATACTCATAAGATGGGTAAAAGGTTCATTACTCAAGATAGATCGTATTTTACCAATAAAAGCTACAAAAGTCAAATGCCGATTCACACCCACTACTTACAGCGCTTGGGAAGCAAGCTTGCTCCACAGATTGTGATCATCCACACCAAGCCGGGGTTGCAGCATCGAATCTGTAGCCGAACATGCGCGGCAGCAGGCTACCCCACTCGACCAGCTCAACCTGAGCAATCACGCCGATGGCTCAATAGTATTGACACATCGATTTCCCGCAAGCACTTTGGGCTGGCAAGTATTCGCCGCGCAATTCAGGCAAAAACGAGCGTGAAATCGGCACATCTGCGCTCGGAATACTTGCCAGTTTGACCGCCCAAAACGGCTTCTAGGGAAATCAGTGTGACACCTCGTAACTGCTCAGCCTGTCATTCTGAGCGAAGCGAAGAATCTCGTTTGTGCGAAGAACGAGACCCTTCGCTTCGCTCAGGGTGACACCAAAAGCGTCCAAATCTGCCAAGACTGAGCAGTTACGACACCTCTTTAGGCCACCCTGCCTAATATCGGTCTCTACGCTCGATTGGCACAGGCCTCGACGAGGCCCGCGAACAGGCGACGATGCGTTGCAGCGTCCCGGAACAGGAGCTCAGGATGCCACTGCACGCCGACGACGAAAGCCTGATCCGTGCTCTCCACAGCCTCCACAACACCGTCCTGGGACCACCCCACCGACCGTAGAGCCGGCGCAAGCGACTGGATGGCCTGGTGATGAGCCGAGTTGGTCAGCAGGTCCGTGCACTGTATCAGGGCTGCCAGGCGGCTGTTTGGTTGGAGACGCACGTGGTGAATAGCAATGGGAGCGTCCTCGGGGGTTTGGTGGACCAGGGCTGCTGGCACCTGGTCAGGGACATCTTGAATCAAGGTCCCTCCCAGGGCCACATTGAGCACCTGGATGCCCCGGCAAATCCCCAGAAGCGGCAGCCCATGCTCGACGGCCATCCGTGTCAGGTCTAGCTCAAAGCGATCGCGGTCAGGATCTATGCTGCGCGTGGCCGGGTGCAACGATTGGCCGTAGTGAACCGGGTCTACGTCCCCGCCTCCGGTCAGAATCAGGGCGTCGAGGGCGGCGATCACCTCAGACAAAGCCTTGGGTTGCGCTGGCAGGGTAACGGCGATGCCGCCCACTTCCTCAACCGCAGCCACGTACTCGGAGCTGACCGCGTAGTGAAAGCGGTTCGGCGGGCGAGGGCTCCGCCAGGTGGTCAAGCCAATCAGGGGACGCATGTCTCCTCCGTAGAATCAGGCTCCGCGGCATGGTCAGCAGCCAGCCGCACCTCTCGCCGCATCAGGTCGCCAAAAGTCTCCCGTCGCTGGATGAGGTGGGCGTTCCCCTCTCTGACCAGCACCACCGCCGGCCGGGTGGCCAGGTTGTAGTTACTGGCCAGGGGCAGATTGTATGCACCGGCCATGGGAATGGCCAGGAGGTCGCCGGGGGTCGTGTGGGGCAGAACGATGTCCTTGATGAGGACGTCGCCTGACTCGCAATACTTCCCGGCCACGGTCACCACCTCGGCCGGCTCTGTGTCCGCTTTGTTAGCGACCAAGGCCGTGTAACGGCTGCCGTACAGAGCCGGGCGGATGTTGTCGGCCATCCCACCATCCACCGACACGTAAGTGCGCACGCCGGGGATGTCCTTGCGTGAGCCGACGGTGTACAGGGCCAGCCCGGCCGGGGCGACGATGGAGCGACCCGGCTCGAGGATCAGCTTGGGGAGGGGCAGGCCACGTTGGGCACAGCCCTCAGTGACTGCCAGGCTCACCGCACGCACGTAACGCTCGATGGGAGCCACTGGATCATCCTCGTTGTAGGGCACGCCCCAGCCACCGCCAGGGCTCAGCTCGCGCAGTGCGAAGGCGTGCTGGTCGGCCATCGTGGCGGCGAAATCGAGGATGGCATGCACGGCCTGCACGAAGGGCTCGACCTCGTAGACCAGGGAGCCGAGATGAGTGTGGAGGCCGAGCGGGATCAGATGGGGGCTGGCCAAGGCCCGGCACAGCGCCGATGCGGCGTCGCCGGTGATCAGGGGGAAACCGAACTTCGAATCGAGGAGGCCCGTCTTGCGGTAGACGTGGGTACGGACGTCAATGTCAGGAGACAGCCTCAACCAGACGTTGGCCTGCACCCCTCGCCGGGCGGCCAGCGCATCCAGCAACTCCAACTCGTGGTGGTTGTCCACCACGATGCGGCCCATCCCCCAATCGAGGGCCAGGGTCAACTCCTCAGCCGACTTGTTGTTGCCGTGGAAGTGGACTCGATCCGGCGGGAAGCCAGCCTGCTGGGCCAGGTACAGCTCACCGCCCGATACCACATCCAGCCCCAGCCTCTCTTCGGCCAGGATATCCAGCCAGGCCAGGGACAGCCAGGCCTTGCCCGCGTAGGCCACCTGGG
>JBAWAP010000300.1:0-12769 GCA_049589355.1 Anaerolineae bacterium | reverse complement strand
AGGATGATGTTCTTGGAGGTAAGACATGCTAGGTTATATCCTGCGGCGCGTCTTGTTTATGATCCCAACCCTATTCATTATCTCGGTAATCTCCTTCGTCATTATCCAACTCCCGCCGGGCGATTATCTGACCACTTACGCGGCCCAGATGAGCATGCAGGGTGATGCGATCGACAGGGCAGCGCTCGAGGCATTGAGGGAACGCTACGGGCTGGGCCAACCCATCTACGTGCAATACTTCAAGTGGATCAGGGGGATTATCCTCCGTGGCGACTGGGGCCAGTCTATGGAGTGGCAGAAACCAGTCAAAGACCTGATCTGGGAACGCATCGGGCTGACGATGGTGCTTTCCGGCGTCGCGCTCTTGGTAAGCTGGTTCGTGGCCATCCCGATCGGGGTCTATTCTGCCACACACCAGTACTCCATCCCCGACTACGTCATGTCCGTCATCAGCTTCGTCGGTGCAGGCACGCCGGGCTTCATGATCGCACTGGTGGTCATGTGGCTGGCCATGACCCGGCTCGGGCTGAACGTCGGGGGGCTATTCTCCCAGGAGTACATACTGGCCCCGTGGAGCTGGGACAAGGTGGTGGACATGCTCAAGCACATCTGGATTCCCGTCGTCATCATCGCCATAGGTAGCACGGCCGAGAGCATCCGCACCACGCGGGCCAACCTGCTGGACGAGTTGAACAAGCCCTACGTAGAGACGGCGCGGGCGAAGGGGCTCAAGGAGGGGAAGCTGATCTGGAAGTACCCGGTGCGAGTGGCGCTGAACCCCTTCTTCAGCACCGTAGGGTGGTCGTTGGCCGGTCTGATCTCCGGGCAGACGCTGGTGGCGGTGGTGTTGAGCCTGCAAACGAACGGGCCGATGATGCTGCGGGCTTTGATGTCGCAGGACATGTACCTGGCAGGGAGCTTCCTGCTGCTCTTGAGTGCGCTGACGGTGATCGGCACGCTGATCTCGGACATTCTGTTGGCGTGGGTCGATCCACGCATTAGCCTGAGAGGGTAGCGCCAAATGGAAGACCTGGAACAGGTGAAAAACACCGCTGAGGAAATCGAAAGCGTCGAAGAAGTCACAGAAGAAGAGGAGAAGATATACGTCGCCCCCTACTGGAAGTTGATGTGGTGGCGATTTCGCAAGAACAAGATGGCGCTGATCAGCGTTGGCGTCCTGGCGGTGTTCTACCTCGTCGGCATCTGCTGCGAGTTCGTGGCTCCCTATGACCCCGGACAGTACTTTGTCAAATATAAGCTGGCGCCGCCTAGCAAGATCCGTATCCGCGACGCCGAAGGCAACTTCCACTGGCCATTTGTCTACCAAATAGTCCGCGACCGAGACCCAGAGACGATGCGCAACATTTACACTGAAGACACCAAAACCCGCTACCCGATTCGGTTCCTCGTCCACGGCACCGAGTACCAGATGTGGGGCCTCTTCACGACGGACTTTCATCTCTTTGGTTTGCTCATCCCGCAGGAGGAGCAGGGCGTCTTTCTGGTGGGGGCAGACCGCCTGGGGCGGGATCTGTTCTCCCGCCTGTGTTACGGCGCGCGCATTTCGCTCTCCATCGGCCTGGTGGGTGTCTTTCTGAGTCTGACCCTGGGTATCGTCCTCGGCGGCATTTCCGGCTATTACGGTGGCAGAATCGACACAGTCATCCAGCGTGTCATCGAGCTCATCCGTTCCATACCCTCTATCCCGCTGTGGATGGCACTCAGCGCCGCCCTGCCGGCCGGCTGGCCCGTCATCCGGCTGTACTTTGGCATCACGGTGATTCTCTCCCTCATCGGCTGGACGTGGATGGCGCGGGTGGTCCGTGGCCGTTTCCTGGCTCTGCGTGAGGAGGACTTCGTGATGGCCGCCCGCCTGGCCGGCTCTAGCGAGAAACGCATCATCCTGCGGCACATGGTGCCCTCCTTCCTCAGTTACATTATCGCCTCGCTGACCCTGGCCATCCCGAATATGATCCTGGGCGAAACCGGCCTCAGCTTCATCGGCCTGGGGCTGCGGGCGCCGGCCATCAGTTGGGGCGTGCTGCTGCAGGAGGCTCAGAACGTGCGTTCGCTGGCCCTGGCGCCGTGGGTATTCGCACCGGCCTTTTTCGTCGTCACCGCCGTTCTGGCCTTTAACTTCGTGGGAGATGGGCTGCGTGATGCCGCCGATCCCTACGCCCGATAAGCCCAGGAGTGCTCCGTATGGAAGAGAAGAATAACGGCAACAATACTAACGTGCTCCTTGAGATAAAGGACCTGAAGACCTACTTCTTCCTGGACGAGGGAACCGTCCGGGCTGTGGATGGGGTTGATCTTGAGATAAAGCGCGGGCAGACGCTGGGCGTCGTGGGCGAGAGCGGGTGTGGCAAGTCGGTCACTGCCCGCTCAGTGTTGCGCATCGTGCCCAAGCCAGGGCGTATCGTGGAAGGGGAGATCACGTTTTACCGGGCACATGAAATGGACGAGACCGGTTGTTGCGCGCAGGTGGAAGAGGTGAGACTGACCGACCTTGACCCAATGAGTGCCCAGATTCGCAGCATTCGCGGGTGTGAGATCGCCCTGGTGCCCCAGGAGCCGATGATGTCCTTGAGCCCCGTGCATACCCTCGGCAATCAGATCGTGGAGGCTATCATTTTACATCAAAATGTAACCAAGGCCGAGGCGAGGGAGAAGGCGATAGAGATGCTGGACCTGGTGGGCATGCCCCAGCCCAGCCGCACGATAGATCGCTATCCGCACGAGCTCAGCGGCGGCATGCGTCAGCGAGGCGTGATCGCCATGGCCCTGTCGTGCCATCCCAGCCTGCTCATCGCCGACGAACCCACCACCGCGGTGGATGTCACCACCGAGGCCCAGATCCTGAAACTGATGCGCAGCCTTCAGCAGGAGCTGGGCATGGCCATTATGTACATCACCCACAACCTGGGCGTCATTGCTCAGATGACGGAGGACGTGGCCGTGATGTACATGGGCAAGGTGGTTGAGGAGGCAGATGTAGACACCGTTTTCCATAATCCCATACACCCTTACACGCGGGCCTTGCTGAAGTCTATCCCCCGTTTGGGCCAGAGAACTCGGGAACGGCGGCGCCTGGAGTCCATCCGCGGGGTGGTGCCGGATCCCTACGCGATTCCGAAGGGCTGCTCGTTCCACCCCCGGTGTAGCGAGGTGATCGGCGGGGTGTGCAATCGAGAGGAGCCCCCTTTCGTCGAGATCGAACTAGGGCACATGGCTCGATGCTTTCTCTACACCTGAAATCTGCCGACCTGTGCGGTTGGGGGCGTGGTTTAGCCGCAAATTGCCCTGAGCTGAAGCTCTGGGCTAAAAGAACAAAGCCCTGCGGGCTAGATCCAGCCCCGGAGGGGCTTCGTTCTCTCAGCGTGGGGATTTTAGCCCATGGGCGTCAAGTTAAGGGTGATGTCGTGCTTGCCGGGGCCGCACGGCCATGAAGTGGCCGTGCTACGAAGCTCCCGCCCGATGAATCGGGCTCAAGAACCCCGTTTACGGGGTGACAGCTTCGTAGCCGTGGCATGAAGTGCCACGGCGGAGCGGGCCAGCAACCGTCTTCCGCAGGCTGCCGTCTTAGCTTGACGCTCATGGGTCTTTAGCCCCGCGCAGTTGCTGCGGAGCGGCCGAGGTGGCAGTCGGACTTAGTATGTCCGCTGCCTCCCCCGCCGCTCCGATTCGCTGTGGTGGTAGGTAGGCTTGTTCGATCAGGTGAGACCATGAAAGTTGTGCTGATTTTTCCCCCGCACTGGACGCCGACGATGCCGCATTTGGCATTGCCGGCGCTCACGGCCTACCTGCGGTCGCATGGCGTCGAGGTCGTGCAACGCGATCTGAACCTCGAAACCTTCGACGAGGTTCTGACGCGCACCTACCTGACACAGGCTACCGACCGTCTGCGCCGGCACCATCGAGCGCATGGCAGTCGGTGGCCTATGCCCAAGCGCGGCAGGGTCGAGTGGGCGTTGGCGCATGGCCTGCAGCTCGCTGCCCAGATCGAAGAAGCGATGGAAGTGATTCGCAGCGACGCCTTCCTTGATGGCCCCACTGGCCTGCGCGCCTTTCAGGTGATGGTACAAGGCTTGGAGGTGGCGTCACTGACCTTTTATCCAGCCGCACTCGAACTCTCAACGTATATCCCTCCGCTTCCTGTGGACAGGAGTCGGAGTCTGCTGCGAGCGGTACGCGACTCGCAGCACAACATGTTCCTCGACATCTTCCGGCGTGGCATCGTCGCCGACATCGAGCGCGAGGAACCCGACGTCGTCGGCATCTCCATCCCCACGATGGAGCAGATGCTGGCCGGGATGACGCTGGGATACCTGATCAAGGAGGCCGGCCTTCCCTGCCACGTCACCGTTGGCGGGCCACATATCACCATGCTGCGGGAGGAGCTTCCCAAGATGCTCGCCCTCTTTGGCCTGCTCGATAGCGCTGTGGTGTTCGAGGGGGAGAAACCCCTCCTGCACCTGGTCGAGGCGCTCGACGGCGACGGCGACCTGTCGAAGGTCCCCAATCTGATCTATGAGGACAACGGCCAGGTTCGAACCACGCCGTACGAGGAACCGGAAAGGATCACCGACCTCCCCCTACCCGATTTTGACGGCCTGCCGCTGGATCGCTATCTGGCCCCCAGGTTGGTGCTGCCGCTGCTCACTTCACGCGGTTGTTATCACGGCAAGTGTGCCTTTTGCAACGTAGGCTACGGGGCGCCCAGGTCCTTCGGTCAACTGCGCGCGGAGCGTGTGGTTGAACAGATGATGGCGCTGCACGACAAGTACGGCGTCCGGCACATCTTTTTCGCGGACGAGGCGATCACGCCGCGCAATCTAAAGCACATGTCGCCGCTTCTTGAGGCGCTGGGCACGCCGATCCATTGGTGCGGGTGCGTGCGCTTTGAGAAAGCCCTCACAGGGGAGCTGCTGGACAGCATGGCGCGGGGCGGCTGTCGTATGCTGCTGTTTGGCCTGGAGACCGCTTCTGAGCCGATCATGCAGCGCATGGTCAAAGGTACGCACCGTGAAGACGTGAGCCGCATCCTGCACCAAAGCTCAGAGGCCGGGATCTGGAACCATGTCTTTTTCTTCTTCGGTTTCCCCGGCGAGACCATTGATCGTGCCCAGGAGACCGTCAATTTTGTCTACGAGCACCAGCACGCCGTTCACTCAGCCTCGCCGGGCGCTTTTCTCCTGGAGAGGTACGCGCCCGCTTACTGTGACCCAGAAACGTACGGTATCAGGCACATCGTCCATGACCCGGACAGGGACCTGGCGATCCACTTCGATTACGAGGTCGAATCGGGGATGGACGAGGCGATGGCCGAACTTCTGGTCTCGCGCTTCGTGGATGTTCTCCCGGAGAAACGTCTCGGCCATTATTACGTGAACGACGTCTATCGCTTCCTCTACGTCAGTGACCTGCGGGATCGGGGGATGGCGTTGCTTCCCTGGCTGGTCCCTGAAGGGCCAGCCGCATCGCAATAGGCGAAGGAGACGCTATGGCCATCGTCGAACAAGAATTCATGGATATGACCCGAGCCCTGGACATCTTTTTCCACTGGAACAATCGTCGGCGCAGCCAGCCGTTGAATGGGAAAACTTCTTGAGGATACGCCAATGTCAAATGCGGTCAAAATCGGTGTTATCGGAGGTGGAAGCGCGCAGTTCTCGGCGGGGTTGGTCAACGACCTCTGCCGGACGGAGAGTCTGGCCGGCAGTCACGTTACGTTTATGGACATCAAGCCGGAGCGTATGGAGATCATCCTGAAACTCGCTGTGCGCTTGGTGGATGAACTGGGGGTGGATCTCACATTCGACACAACCACTGACCGCGAAGCGGCTCTGCAAGACGCCGACTTCGTGGTCAACACGGCTTACGTCCAAGGGCACTATCACGCGCGGGCCATGCGCGAACTCACCGCCAAGCACGGCTACTATTACGGTGGTGTCAACCTGGGATCCTGGCATCAGTTGCGGTTGATGCTGGATGTGGCGCGGGATATGGAGAGAGTCTGCCCCGATGCCTGGCTCATTCAATCGGGCAACCCGGTCTTCGCCGGCTGCACGCTGATGACCCGCGAGACGGACATCAAGGTCTGTGGCTTGTGTCACGGTCACTACGGCTATCGCAGCATTGCCGAAACCATTGGCATTGATCCCGACCGCGTGACGTGGCAAGCCCCCGGCCTCAACCACAACATCTGGTTGACCCACTTTATCTACGAGGGTCAGGACGCCTATCCCCTGATTGACGAGTGGATTGAGACCCAGGGCGAGGAATACTGGCGCACCCACGTCGCCACAGGGACGCACGATGTTCAGATGTCGCGGGCGGCATGCCACCAGTACAAGCTGTATGGCCTGTTCCCCGTCGGCGACACAGTGCGCAGGGGCGGCTGGTGGTATCACACCGATATTGAGACCAAGAAATACTGGTTCGGTCAGCCGTGGGGCGGTCCCGATACTGAACTAGCACGCCCCATCTTCGTCAGGAACCTTGAAGAACGCATGGCCAGGTTCTCGCAGGCGCTTGAGGACCCCAAAGCCAGCCTGGCCGATTTCGTCGTCCGGGATATGGGCGGGCAGACGATGACGGGCGAGCAGATCGTGCCTATTATGGACGCGTTGGTCAACAACCACGAAGGGCAGTTCCAGGTCAATGTGCCGAACTGGGGCGCGCTGGAGGGTATCCCTGACGATGTCGTGGTCGAGGTGCCCGCGGTCGTTAACCAGAAAGGCATCCAATCCCTGCACGTTGGCGCGCTTCCGCCCAAGATTCTGCTTGAACACATCCTCCCTGAGTGGCTGGCCATGGAGCGCCAACTGGAAGCGTTCAGGACCGGCGACTGCTCGATGCTCTTGTGGAGTGCGCTGGACAGCCACCAGACCCGCTCCTACGACCAAGCCGCTGCTGTGTTGGAGGATTTGCTCGCGATGGAGGGGAACGGGGAGATGAACATTTACTTCAAGTTCCCTCCAAATTGGTGACACTTCCCAGGAACAAGCATTCGAGGAGGGGCATTGTATGTCTGTCTACTACGCCGCCTACAAACTTCAAAACGGCTACATTCACAACTGGCTAGTTGCTGGCCCTCAGGCCATCCCAGTCCCTGACCTGGACTGCTTCGAGGGGGAGGACTTCAAACCTCAAATTGCCCGCCACTATTACGAGGAGGATTCAGGCATCAGTGAGCCCCCCGTGGACTGGGGCAAGTTCACGGTGGGCGATACGGAACTGCGGTGGACCTATTACCGCTGCCGGGACGATCATTTCGTGGACCTCTCGGCGTTCTACCATACCTGCCACTACCTGCGGGCCTGGGCGTACACCCGCGTGGCGAGCCCTGCTTCCCAGGAGGTGACGCTCGTCCTGACGACCAATGGCCCCGCCGACGTCTGGCTGAACGGCCAGCACGTCCATCGCCAGGAGCATTTTCACCACCAGATTCCCCACAGCGTCTCCTTCCAGGCTACTCTTCAAGAAGGACACAACGAGATCCTGGTGCGCTTTGAGGAAGTGGCCGCGCGCGAGTGTCCCTACGCCATGGCGCTGCAGGTCGTCGGCCTTTCCGACAACGCCGAGGGAGTTGACGTGCTCATACCCATCCCGATCGAGGCCGTCGCCCGCCGCCAAACCCTGGAAAGCGTATTCGAAGCCGCGTACCTGGAGCGAGACGTCTATGTGTATGATGACAAAATCGTCGTGCGCTGGCCGGAGGACATGGCCGCATCGGCCAGTTTGACGATCCGCGTCCAGACGCCGGAGGGCCGGATCTATTCGGAGTCGCAGAGGGAGGGAGCCGCCGGCAACCACTTCAACGTCGGCAATCCCTACCAGCTTCGGGAAGATTACTACCACGCTCTCCTGATGCCACGGCCCGAAGAGTACTACGAAGGCAACATGCGCATCACGCGCCGCATCGGCCTGTGGACGGTCAGGAACCGCTATTCTCAGGAGAACTATGGCACCTACACGGATCGCCGCATAGAGGCGCTGTACGACGTCTTCCGGCGAGAGACCGGCCTCTATTCCGAGATCGCCAAGATGGCGGTCGGCCGCTGGCACGACGTCAAGAAGGATGTCTTCATGGAGGCTATCGAGGGGATCAACCAACGCAGGGATTGCAGCGATTTCTACCTGGTCGGACTGCTGGGTGCAATGCACCGCTACTGGGACGATCCAGCATTCCCCGAGGAACTCAGGGGGCCGCTGGAGGAGTGCGTCCTCAACTTCAAGTATTGGGCGGACGAGCCGAGAGAGGACGTCATGTGGTACTGGTCGGAGAACCACCAGATTCTGTTCCACGCCTGCGAGATCCTGGCCGGACAGCTCTACCCCGACCGGACCTTCACCAATGCCGGGCAGACCGGCCAGTGGCACCGGGAGAAAGGCGAGCGACTGGCCATCTCCTGGCTGCACAAGCGGGGGACCACCGGCTTCCAGGAGTGGGACTCCAACTGCTATTTCGAGGAAGACCTGCTGGCCCTTTCGCACCTGGCCGACCTGGCCGAGAACCCCCAGGTGTATGAACTGGCCTCGGTCGTCATGGACAAGATGTTCTTCACCATAGCCCTCAACTCATACAAGGGTGTCTTTGGCTCCACCCACGGTCGCACCTACAGTCCTCTGATCAAAGGGGGGCGTCTGGAAGCCACGGCCGGCATCAGCCGCTTGATGTGGGGCATGGGCGCCTTTAACCCGCGCTTGATGGGGACGGTCAGCCTGGCCTGCCAGGAGCAGTATCAGCTTCCGCCGATTATCGAGGCCATCGCCATTGACCTGCCCGATGAGATGTGGAACCGGGAGCGTCACGCGGGCGAGCTGGGGGAGGCGTGCGACCGTGCCACCGGCTCCTGGGAAGTGAACAAAGTCACCTACAAGACGCCGGATTACATGCTCTGCTCGGCCCAAGACTACCACCCCGGCGAGCGGGGAGTCCAGCAGCACATCTGGCAGGCGACCATGGGGCCCGACGCGGTGGCCTTCGTCACCCATCCACCTTGCGTGGGCGAGGAGGGCTCCCACCGGCCCAACTTCTGGCATGGGAACGTCGTCCTGCCGCGGGTCGCCCAGTGGAAGGACGTGCTGATTGCCATCCACAAGCTGCCCGATGACGATTGGATGGGATTCACCCACGCCTACTTCCCGGCCGCTGCCTTCGACGAGCACGTGCTGCGCCAAGACGCGAACGGCCACACGTGGGCTTTTGCCCGCAAGGGAGAGGGCTACCTGGCCCTCACTGCTGCCCAGGGGCTGCAATTCATCAGGATTGGAGATAGCGCCTACCGCGAGTTGCGCTCTTATGGTCAGCACAACGTCTGGCTGTGCCAGATGGGGCGGGCTGCTCTCGACGGCGGGTTCACCGAGTTCCAAAACAAGGTGCTGGCGCTGGACGTGGCCTTCGAGGGGCTGGCGGTGCGCTGCGCCACGCTGTGCGGTGAGACGCTGGCCTTCGGCTGGGAGGGGCCGCTGCTGCGCAACGGGGAGGAGGAACCCATCACCGGCTTCAAGCACTACGAAAACCCCTACTGCATCGCCGAGTTGCTTGCCGAGCAGATGGAGATTCGCTACGGCGACCAGTTGATGCGGCTGAGTTTTGAGGTGTAGAGCATAGAGCCCTGCTGCCAGGAGTCCGTGCAATGAACGCAAACCTGCCAATAGAGGAAGCACAATCCCGCGCCGCTGGTCAGGCGTGGTCAGTTCGCATGGCCGACTCGGTTATGAAACGGCACCCGCTGTTGTCGAAAAGATGGCATTACGAGCCAGGCGTGGCTCTCTTGGCCCTCAAGCAGGTGTGGCTGAAAACTGGCCAACAGAAGTACTACGACTACATCAAGAGAAACATGGACGAGTTTGTCGGCCCGGATGGCGAGATCAGCACCTACCGCCTGGAGGAATACAACCTCGACCAGATCAACGAAGGGAAACTGCTGTTCCTGTTGTACGACACAACTGGCGACGAGCGGTACAAAAAAGCGGCCTACCTGCTGAGAAGGCAACTGCGAACGCACCCTCGCACGAGTGAGGGTGGTTTCTGGCACAAGCAGATCTATCCCCATCAGATGTGGCTGGACGGCATCTACATGGCCTCTCCCTTCTATGCCGAATTCGCCAGGCGATTCGACGAACCCCAGGGCTTCGACGACGTGGCCCATCAGATCATCCTCATCGAAAAACACACCCGAGATCCCAGGACTGGCCTGCTCTTTCACGGCTGGGACGAGAGCAAGAGCCAGAAGTGGGCGGACCCCGAGAGCGGGTGCTCCCCCAGCTTTTGGGCCCGAGCCATCGGATGGTACGCCATGGCCATCCCCGATGTGCTGGACCATTTCCCGAGGAATCATCCCCAGAGAGACGAGCTCCTGGCGATTTTCGAAACCACGGTAGCGGCGATTGCCCGCGTCCAGGACCCGGCCAGCGGCGTATGGTACCAGGTGCTCGACCAGGGGGATAGAGCGGGCAACTACCTGGAGTCTTCGGCGTCGTGCATGTTTGTCTATGCCATCGCCAAGGGCGTCAGAAAGGGATACCTTGGCGAAGAGGTTCTCGCCGTAGCCAGGAGGGGGTATGAAGACATCCTGAAGCAGTTCGTCGAGGTGGACGAGCAGGGACTGGTAAATCTCAACGGGATCTGTAGCGTCGGCGGGCTGGGCGGGGCGCCCTATCGAGATGGTTCGTTTGCGTACTATGTGAGTGAGAAGGTCGTCACCAACGAATACAAGGGCGTCGGTGCCTTTGTCATGGCAAGTACTGAGATGGAAAGCCTGGAATCATCAGGGTGAGCACTTATGGTCAAAAGAGGACCATCGCTGCCTTTTGATATGCCGGCCATAGAGGCGCCCTCTTTCCCGGATCGCGTCTTTGACGTTCGGAACTTTGGGGCGGTGGGCGATGGGACAACCTCAAACGCGCAAGCCTTCCGCAGGGCCATCGAGGCCTGTCACCAGGAAGGGGGGGGCGTTGTCCTGATCCCTGCGGGCACCTGGCTGACAGGGCCGATCCATCTGCGTAGTAACGTCAACCTTCGCCTGGAAAGAGAGGCGCTGGTGCGCTTCAGCCACCGCTTCGCCGACTATCTGCCCGTGGTGTTCACCCGTTGGGAGGGGATCGAGTGTTACAACTACTCCCCCCTCATCTACGCCCGGGATTGTGAGAACATCGCCGTCACGGGTGAGGGGACGTTCGACGGCCAGGGTGAAGCCTGGTGGCACTGGAAGCAACTGCAACGAGCAGCCGCCAAGACGCTATACGACGCCGAATTCGACCGGGTTCCCGTTGAGGAGCGCGTCTACGGGACGGAAGAGGCAGCTCTCAGGCCACAGTTCCTGCAGCCGATCCTCTGCTGCGATGTGCTGATCGAGGGGGTGACCTTTCTCAACGGCCCGATGTGGACGATCCATCCGGTCTACTGTGAGAATGTCCTGGTGCGGCGCGTCACGGTGAAAAGTACGGGGCCAAACACCGACGGTCTCAACCTCGATTCCTGTCGCAACGTCGTCGTCGAAGGCTGCTCGTTCTCCACAGGCGACGACTGCATTGCCATCAACTCAGGCATGAATGAGGATGGATGGCGGGTGGGACGGCCCTGCGAGAACATCGTGATACGAAACTGCCAGATGAGCGAAGGCCATGGAGCTGTGGCCATCGGCAGCGGCATGTCGGGGGGCGTTCGCAACGTGCACGTCCACGATTGCCACTTCATGGGAGGCGACCAGGGCATCCGGCTCAAGTCCATGCGCGGACGGGGTGGATTTGTCGAAAGCGTCTACTTTGAGAACATCCGCATGGCAAACCTCCGCCACGAGGCTATTGTCCTGAGCATGTTCTACGGTTCCTCCACCGCGGCCTCAAAGTCGGACGCCCCACCCGTCTTCCGGAACATACACATCAAGAACGTGACCTGTGAAAGCGCTGGTGTCGCGGTTAACATCCGCGGGCTGCCTGAGCAGCGAATCAGCCAAGTCACTCTGGAGAATCTACGTCTGAACGCCGTCGAGGGCATCCGCTGTCAAGATGTGGATGACCTTACCCTGAGTAATGTCTCCGCTGTCGTGCAGGAGGAACCCCTGTTCGGCTGCTCCGATGTCAGGGGGCTGAACGTGACCAACATGATCCTTGAACGGAGGTCTGATTCATAATGGAATATGCATCTATGAACCTCAGCAAGATCCACATCCTCCGCGTGGACCCAGGTGAAGATGTGCTCGAATCGGCCCGCAAGTTTCTCAAAGAGGCCGGTGTCGGGCAAGCTGTGGTCCTGGGTGGGTATGGAACGTTGGCTGCTTATCACCTCCACTGGGTGACGCATAACCACATCCCGGCGGACAACGTCTTCGGCCGGGGCGAAGGGGGCATCGAAATTCTCTCGATGAACGGCCTGGTGGTGGACGGGGAGCCCCACATCCACGTGACCCTCTCCACGCCCGACGGCGCCTTCGGTGGTCACCTGGAGCCCGGCTGCACGGCCTATGTCCTCTGCGAGGTGTTCTTCGCCGAGGTGGAGGGAGTGGCCCTGAGCCGCCGGCCTGTGCCGGTTGCCGTCGAGGGTATGGGCGAGGGTACAGTCAGCCGCCTAACGTTCGACAAGGCACAGGGCTAGTCTCCCTGTGAAGTGTTGTTGCGCTAAAATGAGTTGCTTTTGTCATTGCGAGTCGGCCATGGCGTGCCCCGCCATTCCTGAGGACAGAAACTAGCGCGCGGCGCAGAAAGCGTGTACAATATGGGCAGGCGCCCAGACAGTTAAGACCGTGCGCTCATTGGTGCA
>JBAWAP010000299.1:0-20286 GCA_049589355.1 Anaerolineae bacterium | reverse complement strand
TTGATATATAATTCCCAAAAAAGAACGCCTCAGTATCTTCCTTCGTTCTCACCGCCTACGGGGTAGACTTCCAGGCGGAGGCACAACTCTATCAATGCCCGTTGATATGATACCACATGTGGGGAGATTTGTCAAGGTCCCTCCCTCCGGCCCTAGGCAATCGCAAAGTCGCTCGGCAGGTGAGATCAGTCGACGTTCCGTCATTGCGAGGCGCGCTTTTTGCGCCGAAGCAATCCCCTACCAGGTTGGAGATTGCTTCGCCTTCGGCTCACAATGACCACGTTAGCGGAGCTTGCGATTGCCCTACTCCGGCCCACTGAGTATAACCCGCCTTTACCCGAACAATCTGTGTCCCGGCATTTTCTGGATGCCCGCCCCGGGCACCTCGATGAGCACTTTTCAGCCACCCTCCAGGGCTTCGTTGGTCGGCTTCTTGAGATGCTCGTCCAGGAAACGCAGGGCGTCCTGCTCGTCCCGATCCAGCAGGATGCGGCACAGGTCCAGCAATTCCTCATCGGTCAAGGGCACGACTAACACCTTCTTCATCGCTCTCTCCAGTATCACCTGGTTCAGGCGGTTCACGTCATCTTCAGGGGATGCCGTGTTCCTGCCAGCAGTGACCAGCAGGCTGCTCCAATAGTATCGGGAGCCACGCACGGTAGTCACTCAGGGACACAGGATGATTCCTCTTGCCCACAGACAATCGCCGCAAACGGGGAACTCGTTGCCGAAGCAGTCCTCCTCGTTGGATTCGGCCCATTGACAACCGCCGCAGTGGGCACATGGCGAAAAGTCGAACTGCTGTACCCGCGCCCGGAACTGCACGTACTCATCGCGATCCCAGATGCGCGTGATCTCTTCGCGGCCGACATTGCCCAGTGTGTAGCGCCGAATCACCTTCTCTCGTCCCAGGACGTAGCACGTGTAGGAGTGCATCAGTGCAACGCAGGGACTCACCTCGCCATCCCAGGCGACGGCTACTGCCCCTTCCCCTACGAAGCGACAATAGCCCTCCGTCCCGTCAGAACGCCTTGGCAGGGGGTCAATAACTCCGCCCTGCTGCAACAGCCTCAGCAGCGGCTCCAGGTACTCACGACGTGCGTCCATCCGTGGTAGCACGATCTCTGGGGACCACTTGGAGCGCGCCAGCGGGTAACTGCCAGTCGCCAGCCAGTAGAGAATCTCTCCCTTGAACTCCTCGGTGTAGGGCAGCACATTCGTCACGACGATAAAGCTCGCCTCCATCGAGTAGGCCAGACGATGCAGGTTCGGCAATTCAGATACGTTGCGCCGCGTGGCAACGAACTCGAGGCCGATCTCCGGGTTGTCGAGACGGTTCGCGCGACGCGCGGCGTGCAGGCCCTCCACGTTCTTCTGCACCAGACGAAGGTCAGCGCCCGACCTGACGTCCGCGTGGGATTCCGGCGAGGTGCCATCTACTGAGACGACGAGCGTGTCCAGCCCGGCCATGACCAGCCCCTCAGCCATCTCCCTATCCAACAAGAGCCCGTTGGTGATCAACTCTGTCTTTGCTCCCAGTTCTTTGGCCAGCGCTACCATCTCCACGATGTCGGGATGCAGCAGCGGCTCACCGAACCCCCAGAAGGCCATTGTGCGCAGCGATGGCACCTCCCGCAGTCCATCCACCAGTCGTCGGTACGTCGCCATCTGCATAGACCCCACCAGTTCACTCCAGGAGTTGCGCACGCAGATGCGACAGCGCAGGTTGCAGTCTGTGGTTGGCTCGACATAGACCTTGGCCAACGGTGGATCCGACGGACGTAGGAGCAACCCCTCAAGCGTTTCTCGAATCAGAAGCTCTGCGCCAGGCGTCAGGCCCCACCGGCGGCGCTGCTCCTCTGGCAATCGCAGCTCGCCATCCTTACCCACCAGCACCTTATCGTCCACGTGTGTACACCTTCCAGGACGGGTCGTTGATGCCATTCAGGGGCGCTTCGCCCTTCACCAGGGCCACAGCCGCCGGCAGCAGCGGCCCCAGGATTTCCATGCTCTCCCGCACCGCTTGCGGATTGCCCGGCAGATTAACGATCAGGGTCTTCCCCCGTATGCCAGTCACGGCCCGCGAGAGGGCGGCGAAGGGGGTAAAACGCCGCACTCCCTCCAGCCGCACCAACTCGGTCAAGCCAGGCATCTCTCGCTCAATGATGGCCCGCGTCGCCTCAGGAGTCACGTCACGGGGGGCGGGGCCGGTGCCACCGGTGGTGAGGATCAGGTCCACGCCCTGCCGGTCGGACAGGTCCAGCAGCGCAGCCCGGATCTGCGCCTCCTCATCAGGCACAACAGCGTAAGAGACCACCTGACCCCCCAGGGCCGTAACCAATTCTTTGAGCAACGGCCCGCTCAGGTCCTCCCGCTCACCCCGAAAGCTGCGGTCGCTCACGGTCAGCACTGCTGTGGTGATGTTCATCACTCCCCCTTCTCTCCTAGCCCCACCTCAAATGCCGCTTGTATCTTCTCCGGCGTGGCCGGCAGATCGGTGATGCGCGCGCCGGTGGCGGCGTAGATGGCGTTGACGATGGCTGGCGCGGTGGGGATCGAGGTGATCTCCCCCACCCCCTTGGCCCCGTGGGATCCGGCACCTCGATATAGGCGCGGCGGGCGGCGGGCCAGGCAAAGCGCAGGACCAGGCGGTCTTCGATGGGCCCGAAGACCAGTTCCGTTCCTTCCTCCAGGTCATGCCGTCGGCTATAATCTTGCGGAAGGGCGATGCGCCCCTCTTTCTCAATGCTGATCCTGGCCACGGTTTTCCTCCACTGCCACTCTCTCCACCCGAACCGCACACACCTTGTACTCAGGAATCTTGGCCACCGGATCCAGGGCTGCGATGGTGAGGACGTTGGCTGCCGCCTCGGCGAAGTGAAAAGGAATGAAAACCACTCCCCTGTCAACCCTCGGGGTGACCTGGGCGGCAATCTCGATCTCCCCACGCCGGCTGATGACCCTGACCCGCTCTGCCTGGGCGATACCCAAATCTTGAGCATCGGTGGGGTTGATCTCCACGTATCCCTCAGGCACCTCTTGCTCCAGCTTGGGCGACCGTCGGGTCATGGTGCCGGTGTGGTACTGGAACATGATCCGCCCGGTGGTCAGGATCAGGGGGTATTTCTCATCGGGCAGCTCCACCGCCTCCTTGAACTCCACGGGGCTGAACTTACCCAGGCCGCGGGAGAATCGGCCTTTGTGCAGGTAAGGGGTACCGGGATCATCGGCCGTCCGACAGGGCCAGAGCAGGCCGCCCTGTTCCAGCCGCTCGTAGCTGATACCTCCATAGATGGGGGTCAGGCGGGCAATCTCGGCCATGATCTCCGAGGGGTGCGAGTAGTCCCAGGATGCCTGCTCTTTGGACGCAACCACCGACTCCTGCAACCGTTTCGCCAGTTCGCAGACGATCCCCCAGTCCTGCCTGGCCTCCCCTATCGGTGGGATGGCCTGGCGCACCCGCTGCACCCTTCTGTCGGTAGCTGTGTAGGTGCCGTCTTTTTCCGCAAAGCTGACGCCGGGCAGGACGACGTCGGCGAACTGGGCGGTCTCGTTGAGAAAGATGTCCTGCACCACCAGGAACTCCAGGGCCTCCAGGGCGTGGCGTACATGGTTGATGTCGGGATCGCTGAGCATGGGGTTCTCGGCGACGATGTACATCGCCTTGATCTCCCCCTCATAGGCCGCGTTCGTCATCTCCACCACGCTGAGGCCTGGCCTATCGGGCAGGCTGGTGCCCCAAGCCTCTTCGAACTTGGCCCGTGCCGCCGGGTCATCCACCCGCTGGTAGCCGGGATAGACATTAGGCATGCTCCCCATATCGCAAGCGCCCTGGACGTTGTTCTGCCCCCGCAGGGGATTGACCCCTGTGCTGGGGCGGCCTACGTTCCCGGTGAGCATGGCCAGGTTAGCACAGGAGAGGACGTTGTCCACGCCCGTCGTGTGCTGGGTGATGCCCATGGCGTAGATCAGAGAGGTGCATTCCGCCTGAGCGTAGAGCCGCGCCGCCTCGACGATCTGATCCGCCGGCACCCCGGTGATGGCCTCTACCCGCTGCGGGGTGTACGTGGCGATGACTTGTTTCAGTTCTTCGAACCCCTCCGTCCGCTCAGCGATGAAGGCTTTATCCTCCAGTCCCTCTTCCAGGATCACATGCATTATCCCGTTGAGCAGGGCCACGTCCGTCCCGGGCCGCTGCCTGAGGTGGACGTGGGCGAAGCGGCTAATCTGGATCTCCCGCGGATCGGCGACGATGAGCCTGGCCCCCTTCTCGACGGCCCTGTAGATGCGGCTGGCGACCAGGGGATGCTGCTCGGTGGTGTTGGAACCGATGACGAAGATGCAGGTGGCCTCCTCGATCTCCGGGATGGGGTTAGTCATCGCCCCGCTGCCAAATGCTGTGGCCAGACCGGCCACGGTGGGGGCATGTCAGAGACGCGCACAGTGGTCCACGTTGTTGGTGCCCAACACCGCCCGGGCGAAGCGCTGGATCAGATAGTTCTCCTCGTTGGTGCACTTGGCCGAAGCCAGGACGCCGATGGCATCGCTATCATGTCTGGCCTTGATCTCCGCCAGCCGGCCGGCCACCAGGTCCAAAGCCTCATCCCAGCCCGCCTCGACGAATCGCCCGTTATGCTTGATCAGAGGCTTGCTCAATCGGTCCTGATGATAAACGAAGCTGTGGGCGTTCCAGCCTTTGATGCAGAGCTTGCCCTGGCTGATGGGGTGGGTCTTATTGGGCAGCACGCCTATCAGCTTGCCATCCAGGATCTGCAGGTACAGCCCGCAGCCCGCTCCACAATAGGGACAGATAGTCAACACGTTTCTGTATTCCATAGTTCACTTCTCCCATTGCTTAAATGGATTCCCTCATCATCGGTCGGTGGGAGACAGGCTACCCACCTGTCTCTGGCTGCGCACCTGTTCCCTCAGCCAATCCAGCCAGGCCTCTACCCCTTCCCCCGTCTTGCACGAGAGACGAAAGATGGCCATTTTGGGGTTGAGGGTCAATACGGCTTGCTCTACCTTCTCCAGGTCGAAATCCACCATGCCCAGCAGGTCTATCTTGTTGATGACCATGGCCTGGGATTTCATGAACATCAACGGGTACTTGTGAGGCTTGTCGTCCCCCTCGGGCACGCTGAGGATCATGACCTTGCGGTCCTCGCCTACCTTGAACTCCGCCGGGCAGACCAGGTTGCCCACGTTCTCGATGATGAGCAACTCCCGCCCGGCCAGGTCCAGCCCGTCCAGAGCGTGGCGAATCATGTTGGCATCCAGATGGCACTCGCCGCCGGTGTTGATCTGGAGCACCGGCACCTCATACCGCCCGATACGCTCGGCGTCCAACTGGCCCTGGATGTCCCCCTCGATGACGGCCATGGCGAACTCGTCCTTCAGCGCCGCCAGAGTCCGCTCCAGCAAAGTGGTCTTGCCTGCGCCGGGTGAGGACATCAGGTTGACGACGAATACCCCATGCTGGTCGAAGATGCGGCGGTTCTCCCGGGCGATCATGTCGTTGGCGGCCATGATGTCCTGCATCACTTTGATCCACATGTTCTTGCTCCTTATCTGGCGACTTTTCCCTGTTTTTCAGCTCAGGCCAGCGAACAGGTCGGTCTCCGGCGTGCCCTCGCCCCTCGCCAAGCGGAAGAACTCGTGGCAGACCAGCCGCTCTGCCTCCTCAGCCGTCTCGCCAGGGAAAGGTTGATGCTGACTCCGGTGGCACTGCATGGCCCGTATCTTGGCCTCCCGGTAGGGGCTGATGTCAATCCCCACTACCCCCTCACCGACCCCCCCGGCCGGCACGCCGCACCCCTGCTCCGTGGCTGGCGAGGGGGCCACGTAGTACAGCCGGCGCACGAAGCCCTCGCTGGCTACGGCATCGAAGGCAGCGGTGGCCAGCCGGCTCACCGCCACGTGGTCCGGGTGGCCGGAGATACCATCGGGGCCAAAAGTGATTACCACCTGGGGGCGTAGCTCCCGCATAGCCCGCATCATCCTCACCATGACCTCGGCAGGGTCAGCCTGGGCCAGTTCCCCATCGTGGTAGCTCAGGAAACGTACCTCCCTGACTCCCAACACAGCACAGGCAGCCTGCAACTCCTGCTCCCTCACCCTGGCAACCTCTTCTGAGCCTATACCCTCGATTCCCGCCTCGCCTCGCGTGGCGCAGAGCAGCGAGACCTCTACCCCTTCAGCGGCATACCTGGCCAGCGTTCCTCCAACGGTGAAGGACTCATCATCGGGATGGGCGAAGATGGCCAGAAGCGAGGGTGTTTCCTGCTCTTTCCAGAACTTCAACGGGCGTCGCGTCAATAGTCCTGACATCAGCCATCTTCCTGCCTCTTCTTAGTGCAGAAGGCGGCGTACTCCCGCAAGAGAGCTGATTTGTACGCTTCCTCTGCGGATCGAGGCACATAGTTGCGGGCCTGGACCATGGCCAACAGTTCGTCCTGGATCGAGTCATCGGGATCCAACCCCAAGGCGTAAAGTTGTTCGAAGGCCGCCTTGAGCCCGGTTATCCCAATGGTCATGCCATCACCCCGGATGTCCACCTGGGTGACTTCATCGCTGCCGCCGCAGCAACTGGCCATCCGCCACATCATCGGTCCCCGTCCTGGCATAGTCTCACCTCAACGTCAAATCAACGTCTGAACAAAGCGCGCCAGGCTGAAGAGCCCGGCGCCGATGAACGTCCAGGCGGCCACTTTGCGGACTACCAGCTCGGCTCGCCCCAGCAGATTGAGCCCGGCCGCCGCACGCTCCAGCCCCAGCGCCAGCGGCACGCCCAACACGAGGACCGGCATACCCGTGCCAATCCCAAACAGCAGCGGTAGAGTGAAGCCGGCGGCTGAACCGAAGGCCATCGGAATCAGGATGCCAAAGTAGAGAGCGGCGCTGTACGGACAGAACGCCAGGGCGAACAGGAAGCCCAACAAGAAAGCACCGATCCCACGCCACTGTGCGACTCGCTCTTGTAGCTGCATGAGTAGCCCGGAACCCGCTGTCAGGTTAGGCCGGATCACGTCCAGCAGCACCAATCCCACCAGAATCAACAACGGCCCCAGGCCGACGTCGGCCGCGTTCTGAAGGCCGCCGGCCAGTTGGCTCACTTGTGCCCCGGCCACCAACACCACCAGCCCAACCAGGCCATAGGCTACCGCCCGGCCCAGGGTGTACAACACACCGGTGACCACCACCGCCCGGCGGTCGGTGAACTGCCGGGCCATGTAGCTCACCGCTGTCACGTTGGTCGCCAGCGGGCACGGGCCAATAGATGCGAGTAGTCCAACCAGGAAGGCTGCCAGGAACGGCAAATTGGTCGTGGCGATGATGTCCTGAATCCAGGAACTGAGGTCCATCAGCGGCCTCCGTAAGCAATGTTGATCCTGTCGCGCAGCAACGCCATGAACTTCGGCTCGTCACTCAGGGCGAACCAGATGTCGCTGACCGGCCAGATGTACTCAATCCCATCCTTAATGGTACCCAGGTAGAGCGACGGACCATAGGCATCGTACTTCTGTACCAGGGCTGCGTTCTGCGGCTTCTGAACGTCGGTCACCACCAGACTCATCTCGCCGCTCTTGAGCCGGTCGGCGAAATAGGCATCTAGCGTCTTGCGGGTCAGCCGCTCAGCTTCAATGCAGCTCGAACAGCGCTGGGTGCGATGGAAGTAAGCCACCTCGACGCGTTCCGTCCGGCCGGGGGGAAGCTGACCCAGGTCTTTGATTTGCTGGAACTGCGAGACGGACGCTGTTGCGGACTGGCCAGGGCGTGCTCTGATCAGCCATAAGCCAGCGCCAAGGGCCACCAGTACCACCAGCACGATGGCTGCTATGCGCCAGGTCTGACCGTTTCCAGACCGGGGCCGGGTCGCTGCTCGTGTTTTGGAAGGTCGCGGTTTTGTTCGACGTTTTGTCATGACATCCTCCTAAATGGGTTGGGTTCATGGTCAAACTTCAGGTAAAAGCGGCCATATCCCGCAATGGCAAACCGCAGCTCCGTGGCCTCGGGATCCAACCCTTCACAGATCTCTTTAGCCAAGTAAACCTCGATATCTTCTGCCATAAAACGGATGTAATCCTGCTCGTTTTCAGGCTTGCCCATCAGACCTGACGGGGTTACGTAGGCCATTCATCAGTCCACCACGGTCATGCGGGTAGCAATGTTGACGGTGCCACCGCGCTCCCGAATGTACTGCTTCGCCCAGCCGGATGCGATTCGAGCCTCTTTCATGTGAGTCCTCCGCTAAACTGTTGTTTGGATCAAAGCCAGGAGTTGCTCCCGCTTTTCTATATGCTCCTTGGTAAACAGCGGCGTGCATTGCTCGACGGTCACCTGGCTGGCCACCAGCTTGCTGGCGAAGATGAAACAGGTAAGCTCTCCGCACTCCTTGCAGTTGCCGCCCGGCAGGAGCTTGTAGACGGCCAGCGCAGTCAGCCGCTCCCTCTTCACGGTGCTGGGCTCGATCTCGTCCCGCCGCTCCCAGGTGCGGTTGATCATCCCCACCAGCCGCTCGATGACCGTGGCCGCCTCCTCCCGGTCCTCCAGGTTGCTGACGGCGATCTCGTAGGGCCGTACCGACACAGCTCGGCCGCCCATGCGCCAGGTTAGAAAGCGGGCCTGATGGTCGTAGATGGCACCTTTCCAAGTGGCGTTCAGGTAGGGCAGCACGTCGCCGATGTCGGTGGTCAGCCGGGCGAAAGCGCTCCAGCGCTCGGCCCCCGGTTCGCAGGGGGGCGAAGTTACTTCCAGATCGTAGCTCTCAATCAGCACACTCATAGGCTACGCTCCTCTCCATCTGCCAGTTCCTCACACCAACGCCATCACCAGCCAGCCGAAGGAACAGCCCAGCCATGGCCAGTTTGATCGTCGCCGCAGGCACAATTTCTTCGCACGGGTCACCGCAGCACTGCTACTTTGGTCTATGTCCAGCCATCGCTACCTTCCGAAACTAACTAACCAACAAATACGCACGCTGCAGCGCGAGCAGAAGGAGTACGACGGCAAAGATGCGGCTCAGCGTTAGCGATTTCACCCGCCGCGCAGTAAACATTGCGCCGAGTTGTGCACCGATGATCGCCGTGACCGATGTCAGCGCCAGCATCAGCCAATTGAACTGCGCAGTCGCGAGATGGCCTGCGAACGCCGAAAACGACGGTAGGGTGACGATGACGCTGTTCGTCGCTGCAGCAATCCGCACCGTGTAGCCAAGCATCACCAGCGTTGGCACCATCAAGAACCCTGGCCCCACGCCGAGGAATCCCGCAAAGACGCCAATGGCCGCGCTGGCGATCCCGCCTTTCACACGCGTCGCATCGGTGATGGCAGGCGTGCGGGTGTCATCCATTTTCGGGGGGAATGCCATCCGATAGGCGAGAAAAATCAGCACGGCGACGTAAATCCACCACACGACGTTCGTCGGCACAAATTGCAGAATCCACACGCCGATCGGCGCGACGACTGTCGTGATGATGAGCAGTGGAATCGCGGTGCGCCAATCTACCATCTTGGCGCGGGCGAAGGCCACCGCACCGCTGATCGCGGTCAAGCCGTTCAGCCATAGACTCCACGGCATAATCACGTGCTTGAGTTCAAAGCCAAACAGCCCCAGCACAGGCGTGGCAATAAAAGCCACGCCAAGTCCGAGCATCCCCGCGACGAAGGAAAGAAAGAACAGCAAAACAGAAATGGTTGCGTAGAGCACTTTTATTCCCTCCAGAAACTAAGGGCAGCATCCCAATGCCCAGCAATGCTCCCAGCCTTGTCTACTTCAGCATATAGCTCACCGGGATGGTGAGCGAAAGGAAGCCGCCTACCATGGGAATAGGCCACTTCCCGCTCCGCTCCTGGGTCGCAAGACGGCGAGGTCACTTCCAGGTCATAGGTCTCAACAAGCACGCTCATAGATCACACTCCTCAGCCACCAGGTTTTCACCTGTGGACCTCCTCCCAGGCGACCAGCTCCGGGTCGTCAGCAAAGTCGGGGGTCAAGAGCACCGTCTCCCACTGATGATCCATCAGTCGGCCCTCCCCGTCGAACTGGAGCCGGGCCACCCCGATGTATCGCCCAGCGTGGCCAGGGCTGGGCACCTCGGCGTGGACGACCAGGTCCCCAGCTTTGCCCTGGCTCGGATGGGCCAGTGCCTGGCTCCCGCCGCTCACGATCAGATCGATCTCCGACACCATGTCTGCAATGGTCAGGTCCGTATCCACCCCGGCGTGAGAGAGCAGGATGATGACGTCGGTCTGCTTCCCCACCTCTGCCACAGCGTTGCGAGCTGTCTCCAGAGGATCCAGCACTCGTATCCCCGGCACCTGGGCTGGCCCGGTCAGCCCGATGATCCCTACCCGATGTCCCCCGATCTCCCGCACGACGTAGGGCTGGGCCAGAAGTTTCCCAGTATCCGCCCGCACGACGTTGGCCGAGAGGAATGGGAACTTCGCTTCAGCCATCCGCTGTTCCAGCACCTCCAGACCCAGGGCCAGGTCCTCCTCGCCCAAGGCCATGGCGTCGTAGCCCATCAGGTTCATGGCCTCCACGCTAGTCTGCCCTTGGGTACGCCGGGCGGGGTCCATGTCGCCCGTCAGGCTGTCCCCAGCATCTAGCAACAATACATGCTCCGCCTGCGCCCGCTCCTGCTTGATCAAGGTGGCCCGCCGGGCCACGCCCCCCTGGGGCGGCCTTCAGCCGCAGGGCTGGGTGTACCCCCAGGTGTCGTTGGTGTGCAACACCGTCAGTGTCAGGGACGATGGAGACAGAGTTGACGAGGGCTGAGGTTGAGAGGCTGCGATCGGACCTGGCCCGGTCGAGGTGGCGAGCGTGGGCCGGGCCAGGGCAGTGATCCCCACGTAGCTGATCAAAGCCCCCCCTATTAACAGCCCCAGTGCTATGAGCCAGCCTCGGTTGCGGACCAACCGTGACCTGCCTTCGACCGTCGGTGGTGACGATCGGGTGGAGGCAGGCCCAGACGCCCGTGTCACGGACTGGAGACACTGCTTCCGTTTTCGACGACGACTTCGTTTGCTCACTTTTCCTCACGTTGTCCAGGCTCGCCTTTCCCGGCTCAGAGCGTCCATGATCCAGCGGCGTAGTTCCTCTTTGCTTGGCAGGCGTCGCTCGGCTACTAACTGGCCATTGATGATGAGGCCGGGCGGCCCCGCCAGCGCGTAACGATCAATCTGGCGAGCATCCTCTATCCGTTGCACACTTGCCTCTATGCTGAGTGCGGCCAGCACCCGCCCCACCAGAAGTTCCAGCCTGAGGCAGTCGTGACAACCAGCGCCCAGGATTTTGATGTCCATGGCTCACCCCCGTGCAAGCGACAGCCCCCGCCAGGTGAGCCCACTACCAGCCCTGGGATAACCTAGCGGGGGCACATCGTTTATCCCGATGCGTATTTCTCTCTCAGCTTCTTGACCAGAGCCACGATTTGCTCTTTGGGCGGGAAGCTGATGGCGTCCTCCGGACAGGCCTTGGCACAGCCCATGCAGTAGACGACACAGTTGGTGGGACGCGCCACCACCGGATGCGCGTTGTTGTCATCCCAGTCGTACACGTCGCCAGGGCAGTGTTCGATGCACGCCTGACAGCCTGTGCAGTCATCATAGTTGACCGTAGGCCACCAGGGGATCTCCTGTCTCGGAATCCCTTCATACGTCTCTGCCATCTTTTGACTCCTTTCCGTCGGTGCGATGGACAGATGGGCCATCCCACCGCTTGGTATTATTTGCTCAGACCAGCCACCGTCTCAGCTACCTTGTTGTAAGCATCGTCGGTGGACATGTTCCGCAAGTCCAGGGGAATGATTTGCTTGTCAAAGTCCCCCCCTAGCTCCGCGATCACGTCTTTGAACATCTTGCGCTGCATCCGGGGATCGCAACCGCCGACGATGTAGGTATGGTTCGGCTTGAAATAGTCGCGCCAGAAGCGATCTCCATCGTCCACACAGAGCTGAGGATGGATGATGGCGTACTCCACCTCCAGCTCGTTGCGCACGCGGTTGATCAACTGCCAGAGATTCAACTCCTGGAACCCTGGACACTCCCCAGTGCAAAAGCACATCACAAATCTTGGTTTGCCTGCCATTTTTTCTCACAATCTCCTTTTCCAGTGATTTTCATATTTTGGATTGTAGAACTGTTTTCAAGCATCTGTGGTTAGCATTCTCCGGTCTGTTAGACATCACCTTCTTGCGATTTGAGAATTCTCTATGCTCCACCCTTGCCCGCCACCAGCAAGACGATGGGCACGGTGAGGAAGATACCATTTCCGTTGCGCCGCAGCCGCAGCTCGGCCTTCACTGCTCCAGGTATCTCTGACCAATCGGCCACGAGCTCCCTCAGCTCGCCAGCGTCCTCTTCCAGGCAGAGGACGTGCCAGTTGGTCTCCCTCACCTCCAGCCCGGCCTCGGCCCACGGTCGCAGGACCTGGGTCCGCTGCCGAAGATACTCATCGGTGAAGACATAGCGGTTGAGGAAGGCCTGGGCCGATGGACTGGTAGCCAGGAAGTCAACGCCCACCACACGGCCCCCGGCTCTGACCACCCGACGCATCTCCGCCAGAAATGGCACCTGCTCCGGGAACTCGTGCAGAAACCAGCGCGATGACACCAGGTCAAAGACTCCGTCCCGGAAGGGCAAACTTCGGCCGTCGGCGACCAGCGCGTGGCCCGGCCTGATGTTACCCTTCTCGGCTCCCCGCTTCAGTCCGGCCGGTTCGATGTCCATGGCGATGACCAATCGGCCGGCCCTGGCATACGGCTGGCTCGAAGTTCCGTCCCTCGCGCCCACGTCCAGTACCAACCGACAGGATAGCAGCCTTTCAGCCGTGTCGCCCATCCAGGCCCGGATGTCGGCGTCCGTCACCACCCAGCTTGGGAGTCTCCTCTTCCTGATCTTCGTCGCCTTCTCCCATCCGCCCTCGCAGGATGATACATCTCCAGCCGCTCCCCGGTTCATCTCCTCCCCTTTCCGAAGCGGGCCGCCCAAGAGGGGTCGTTGATGCCATTCGGGGGCGCTTCACCCTTAACCAGTGCCACGGTCGCCGGCAACAGCGGCCCCAGGATCTCCATGCTCTCCCGCACCGCCTGCGGATTGCCCGGCAGGTTGACGATGAGAGTTTTTCCACGTATGCCGGCCACGGCCCGGGAGAGGGCAGCGAAGGAGGTGTATTTCCGATACCCCTCCAGTCGCATCAACTCGGTCAAGCCGGACATCTCTCGCTCAATGACCACCCGCGTCGCCTCCGGGGTGACGTCTCTAGGCGACGGCCCTGTGCCCCCCGTGGTCATAATGAGGTCAATGCCCTGCTCATCTGCCAGCTCTACCAACTGCGCCATGATCTCATCCCGCTCATCGGGGATGATGTGGTAGGCCACGACCTCTGCCCCCATTTCGGAGAGTAGTGTGCCCAGCGCAGGGCCGCTTACGTCCTCCCGCTCGCCCCGAGAACCTTTGTCGCTAACGGTGATCACAGCGGCTGTGATCATTTGTTACCCTCCCTTTTCGTCTGCACTCCGCTTGTTCCTTTCATCCAAGAGGGTAGGCCTTGGATAAGATCATCAGGCCCAAGCCCACCACGAAGAGGGCGAAAACGCCCCAATCCCGCTCCCGGTGCAACTGGGGCAGGAGATCGGTGGCGGCCACGTAGAGGAACGAGCCGGCGCTAACCCCTAAGAGCAGGGCCAGAAGCGGACCACCCGGCCCCTGAATCCCTCTGTAGGCCACGATGGCCCCCAGGGGCGTAGCCAGAGCGACAACCAGGGAGAACAGGAAGGCCTGCCGTCGGCCATAGCCTGCCCCCAGGGCAATAGCGGCCATGGACAGTCCCTCCGGAAATTCATGGACGATAACGGCGAAGGCTGCTACCAGCCCCAATGAGGCTGAGGCGCCGAAGCCAGCCGCCACCGCCAGCCCGTCCACCAGGCTGTGTAACGTCAGAGCGGCGAAGGCCACCAGGCCCATAGGGTGTAATGGGCACTCCTCGCGGTACTCGGGGCAAGCATGGGCGAAGGTCACCTGCTCTAGGGCAAAGAGAGCGCCGAAGGAAGCCACCAATCCCCAACTGGCAGGGCCACTGCCCCGCACCACCGCTTCCGGGATCAGGTGCACGAAGGCTGCGCCCAACAGTACCCCAGCACCGAAAGCCATCATCCGGCGCAGTGGACCCAATTGCCAGCCAGCACGGCGAAGCGGAGCCAGGCTGCCGATCAAGGTAGCTGTGCCGGCCAGCAGGCTGTAGAATATGACAGGCTGCATTAGTAATTACCGCCTTTCGTTTCGCTCCGGCGACGTGCTGTCCTCTCCTGCTCCCGTCGCCCGCAGCAGCGGGGACAGGGACAGGTCTGCCCCACCTTACGCTCGGGGGCGGGGGGCGTTTCCACTCGCCCCTGGGCAAGCAGGTCCAGCAGTCGGAGCAGCCGGCCGTTGTTCAGACGGTACAGGATGTTGCTGCCCTCCCGCTCGTCCACCACCAGCCCAGCCGCTCGCAGCACAGCCAGGTGCTGCGAGATGTTGGGCTGGCTCCGGCCCAGCAAGATCACCAGATGACAGACGTATTGCCCCTCTTCCCGCAGCGCATTCATGATGCGCAGTCGTGCAGGATGAGCCAGCGCCTTGAAGATTTTCGCCTGAATGCGGTAAGGGTGCATCGCTCGCCTCGCTTTCCCGCTGCCCCTCCCCATGTCCTGTACCCTTCAGACTTCGGTTTCAGCCATGGCTGAGGTCAGCCACTTCTGGACCTCGGCCTGCGAGGGGATGCGACCGGCACAGACCAGCTTCTCGTTGATCACCAGTCCCGGCGTGAACATCAGGCCATACTTCAGAAACTCGGCATAGTCGGGAACGTGTTGCAGGATGGCCTCGGGGGAGTCGTCGCCCAACTCGGCTTCCAGTTCATCCAGAGTGGCTACCACCACCTGGAGAACTCGTTCACAATTGATGCACCCCGGCCCCAGAACCTTGATGTTGAGTGCCAATTTGCACCTCCTGTAGAATTTATTTCACCTCGATGGTCGGCTCGACCACGATCTCCGATTTGACCGAGTTAGCGACCAGACTGTACTTCTGCGCACCCTGCAGGGCACGACACACGCGCGCTTTGACGACGGCCGGGTCTTCCTCTCCCGCTGCGATCTGGATGACCGGCCAGAGGCGGACGTGAGTGAAGATCTCCGTCCGATCCAATTCAATCAACTTGGTGCCCTCAGCGCGGCAGGTGTACGACAGTAAATTGAGCTTGAACCGTTCCGTCGCCCAGATGAACATCATCATGATGCAGGTGTTGACCGCCGCCACGAAAGCATCTTCAGGAGTGAGCACGCCAGGGTGACCTTGGGCATCGGGCGGGGCTGAAAAATCCATCTCCGGGCCGTTGCCCATGACGATGTATCCCCAGTGTTCTCCTTTCCAGATAACGGTAGTGTGGTAGGTTGCCGTGCGACTCATGCCGGGACCTCCTGTTCCTCGCAAAAAGCCGTGTACTCACGCATGATGGCTTCAGCGTAGGCCGCTTCTTGCCCATCGGGAATCGGGTTGTAGATCTTGACGGTCTGCATCAACTCAGCCTCTGTGCCGTCCCCAGGCATCTTGCCTGCGTCGCGGAACTGGGCGAAGATGAGCGGCAAGGCAATGAGCGTGACCTCCTGGCTGTCTACCTGTACTTTCTGGACGGGGATGCCTGATCCACACTCGCAGGTGGCGACTTTGGACTCTGAACCTTCCTCGGAAGGTTGGCCGTGACTGCGGTCCCACTTGAAGCCTAGCAATTCGTCTACCGTTTGGGCCACCTGATCAGCCACAGCGTCCACGGCCTGCATCCCTGCTCCGTTCAGCCGTCGTGCGCTGCCCAAGCCTGCTCGTGCAGCCACAAGATCGCTCACCACGACGCTGGCCGCCGGTTTGCCGGAATACATCGCCGTGGCCCGCGCAGCACAGCGCTTGTCGCAACCGTCCACTGCCACCGTCGGGTAAAAGCGGGCGAAGGCGCGATCCCCCTCTCCACCAGCCAGGAATAGCGGCAGGCAGATAGTCACCGTGTCAGCGGGGCGCAGTTGCTCCAGCACCTTCAACGCCGCCAGGCGCGTCACCGTGCCCTCCGGCAGCTCTTCGCCGGAGCAGGCCACGATTCCCACTTTCTTCTTCGGCAGGTCAGGCATTCTTACCTCCATCATCGCTAGAAAGACTGTCCACGACGGCTGCGATTTCTTCCGCCAGCACGTGGGCCAGTTCGTGCCCACCGTCGTTGAGTTCCGCGATACCCTGCGGCTTGAGCTGACGATGGCGGCGGTAGGCGTCGAGCACGGCGAAATCCCGCGCTACCGTTCCACCGCTCTCCTCCACCATCCTGGTCGCGCAGGCCAGCTTGCAGCCGTCAATCGTCACCGCCGGGCTACTGGCCACCGCCTCGCGCGCCGCCTCGTCCCCCAATACCAGGAGGGAGAGCGCCACCAGTTGCGTGTCAGCGGAGCGCAGGTCTTCGGTCACTTCGTAGGCTGCCTCGCGGCTCACGGTGCCGTAGGTTTTTCCGATGCCGCTACACGACACGATCACCACCTTTCGCCTACCCTCACTCATAGCTTCTTGGCCTCCTCTTCGGCTTCTCGCTTCATCTCAAAAAAGTAAGCCTGGGCGTCGAGCAGGCGAGCGCGGTCAGACTCCCAATCACTGGCCTCGATTACGGCCAGCCAGCCCTCGCCGTACGGGTCCTGGTTGATCACTTCGGGAGCAGTCTCCATGGCCGGGTTGACTTCAACCACCTTACCGGCCACGGGCGACGCCAGGCTGACGTCGGCCTTGATGGTCTCAATCACGGCCAGCTCATCATCGAAGGCCAGCACCGCGCCCTCCGGCTCGACCTCGACGAAGGCGACGTCGCCGCTGCGTTGTTGCAGGAAATCCGAGAGGCCGATCCGAACCCTCACCCCCGGCCCCTCTTCTCCCAAAGGGAGAGAGGAGGCTTCGGCCTGCGCCCACACTCCTTCGCTGTGGTAGTAGCGGTCGGTGGCGACCTTGAACGTGAATTTGTCTACGGTGAGCTCAAGGAACTCAGGCATGATGATCTCCTTTCTCAACGAGAGTGAAAATGAATCATTGCATCGCGGAAGCCGAGGGCGGCTTCCAGTATAGACTCGGGCAGGGTCGGGTGGGCGTGGGTAGTCCAGGCCAGGTCGTCGGCCGTGGCGCCCACCTGCACCGCCAGCGCGCCTTCCGCGATCAGGTCGGTGACGTGCGGCCCCATCAGATGAACACCCAGCACCCGCCCGCTTCCAGCCTCGCACACCAGCTTGACCAACCCCTCGGTCTCGCCCAGGATTTGGGCTCGTGGGTTGGCCGAAAATGGGAACCGCGTTACTGTGACGTCCGCTCCTTGGGCAAGGGCCTCGGCTTCGGTCAGGCCGACGCTGGCGACTTCGGGGCGGGTGAAGATCACGTTGGGCAGCGAACGATAGTCCACGGCCCGCCGGCCGCCGGTCACGTTCTCGGCCACCACCCGGCCATCCACCATCGCCTTGTGGGCCAGCATCATCCCGCCCACGGCGTCGCCAATGGCCCACACGTTGGGTAGATTCGTCCTCAGGTGCTCGTCCACAACAATGGCGCGGCCGTTCATCTTCACGCCGAGCTCGGCCAGCCCCAGGCTGCTGGTATTGGGCCAGCGGCCCACGGCGACCAGCGCGCGCTCGCCCTCGACAATACCTTCACCTTTGGCCCCGGCGAAGATGACGCGCAACCCATCCCCAGCGGGTTCAATCGCCTGCACTGTTGTTCCGGTGTGGATAGTCATCCCGCGCCGCCGCAGGATGGCCGCCAGCCGCTTGGCGAGCGCCTCGTCGGTTCCCCCAGGCAACAGCGTCGGCATCATTTCAAGAACGGTCACCCGGCTGCCCAGCGCCTCGTAGATACAGGCGAATTCCAGCCCGATCACGCCCCCACCGATGACGATCAAGTGCGCCGGGACGTCGGTGATGTTCAATGCCTCCGCACTGGTCATCACCCCCGGCAAGTCCAGGCCAGGGATGGGCGGTCGGGCCGTGACTGAGCCTGGTGCAAGGACCACTTGCCTGGCTGAGACCTCCACCGCCTCACCCGCAGCATCGGTGACGCGCAGCGCGTCCGGGCGGACGAGGCGTCCCTCACCATGCACCAGTGCGACTTTGCGCCCCTTCAGCAGTTGTTCCACGCCGCTCACCAGCCCATCCACAGCAGCCTGCTTGTAGGCCATCAACGACGACAGGTCGGGCAGGGCGCTGGCAATGGAAACGCCAAACTCACCAGCCCGCCGGGCCTTGAGCAGCAGTTCGGTGGAGGCGGTCAGGGCCTTGGTGGGGATGCAGCCGACGTTCAGACACGTCCCGCCCACACGATCCTTTTCGATGAGCGCCACGCGGGCACCGAGTTGGGCAGCCCGCAGTGCAGCCACGTAGCCACCCGGCCCTGCGCCCAGGATGGCAAGATCATAAAGGTCAGACGAGTTGCCCGCCATCTGCTTTCACACCCTTTTTCTCGCACTCCATACACAGGTCGGTGGACCGGTTGGTCGAATAGACCAGCCCGCAGCCAGGGCAGGTCACCTTCCGCAGGCTGCTCTTCTTCTGCGGGCGCGGCCGCAACTCCGGCGGCAACGCCGCAAAGCCATCTTTCATGCAGGGGCACTGTACCGGCCGACCCTCCGAGTTCTTTGACTGCATCATTGAGCTTGACCTCCCATTACGATGGAGTTTTTTATCCCTCCCAGGGTTCGGTGTGGATCACCACCCGCTCCAACCCGGCAATCCTCTCCCGTAACCGGCTTTCTAACCGAGTGCCGATACGGTGGGCTTCCACCAGGGGAATCTCACCGGGCAGATGGCAATGCATCGAGACAGCCCATCCTTCACCACTCCGGTGCACCTGAACCTGATGGCAGGCCTCAGCGTTGAGAGTCTCATTGATTACCTGTCGTACCGCCTGGATCACCTGGGATTCTTCCAGGCCGGAGTCCAATGCCTGGGTCAATTGCCCCCGAGGCTCAATGTGGGTAGTCAGTTCAGCCAGATGGGGGACCTCTGCGCGAGCCCGCTTCTCCAGCGAGGAAGCCAATGCGTGGGCCTCACGCAGAGGGAGGGCTCCGTCAGCTTCCAGGTGCACCTCCACGACGTATCCAGTGCCGCCACTCACCTCGTAGGCCCACACATCGTGAACCCCCACCCCCAACCCGTCGGCCAACTGGCGAAGTTGGACGGCAATATCCCCCCAGCCCTTTTCTTCTGAGACGGACCCGGCTGGCTCCACGTGGATGACCACGTCCTGAACGTCTGGGCGACGCTCGCGTAGCCGCCGTTGCACCTCGTGAGCGATAGCATGAGCCTGTTCAGTGCTCATGCCTGGGTCCACCCGGAGATGCAGGTCGGCGTACACGGCCCCCTGGTGTCCTCGACTTCGCACCCTATGGCAGGAGACGACCCCTGGCACCGACCGGGCAATCTGTTCCACCTGATCGGGCGGCACGACCACTTGATCCATCAGGGTAGGAGAGCTTTCGCAGATGATGTCTATCCCAATCTTGGCGATGACCAGGGAGATGCCCAGGGCCAGGATTGGGTCGGCCACGGGGTAGCCCAGGCGCACTGCGATCAGCCCGCCCATCACGGACAGGGAAACGAAGATGTCGGCGCGGGTGTGCTGGGCATCAGCCACTAACAAGTCGCTTTGCAAGCGGCGGCCCGCCCCCAATTCGTACCACACCACGGTCATGTGAACAACGATGCTGACCAGCAACGCGCCAAAGCTCCAGACGTTGACCTCGGCCTGGATGAGGGAGGGGTCACGCAGCCGCTCTACCGCGCTCTTCACCAACTCCCACGTGGTTAGGAAGAGTAGAGATGATACGATCAGCGCGGTCATCGTTTCCGCCTTGCGGTGCCCGTAGGGATGGTCTTCGTCGGCAGGTCGGGCAGCCAGGAAGATACCCACCAGGCCGATCACGTTGGAGGCAGCATCGAAGACCGAGTCTAAACCGTCAGCAATTAGACTCAGGGAGCCGGTCCAGTAGCCGACGATTAGCTTGGCGGCGGTAGCTACCAGGTTGAGTCCCATGGTAATCCACAGGACACGCCGGATGGCGCGAAAGCTTTCCATCAACATCCTCCAGAGTGTATGGTATCACACCCCAACACTTTCCAGAGCAGCGAGGGCCTGGCGAGCCTGGTTCAACTGATCGTAACGGATAGCGGCCAGGAGGTCCAATACTTGAAACACCCGCTCGTCATTGACTTGGTATTGGATTCTCATTCCCTCCCGCCG
>JBAWAP010000298.1:0-15851 GCA_049589355.1 Anaerolineae bacterium | reverse complement strand
CTATCGGCAATTGCGGTTGTACATTGACCTCTGCTGCTATGGTTTTCAACACTTACGGAGCGAATACAAATCCTGCACAACTGAGCGACTGCATGGGTACATCAGCTTGTCCATATAATTGGAGGGTTGGTGCAGATTGCAGTGAGAGCAAAGTGCGCTGGAATGATCGAAACAGGGTGAGTTGGAACGACAGTAACCCAATACAGTCGTGGAGTCGTCTAGAGCTAGAAATCAATCAAAATCATCGGCCTGTCATATTGGGGGGATGTCTCAAGGGGACATGCCATCTCGATTACGATAATGACCCGAACACCTATGCACAGACTCACTGGGTTGTTGTTGTCAGTGGACAGGGAAGTAACCCAGCAGACTACCGCATACATGACCCAGGACATCGATGTACAGCCAATATACCATTGACTAAATTCTATGCAGACTACAAGGTCCAGTGGATGAGCATTTACGAAGGTCAAGTCCCGTGTAGTTCCTTGCTGGCACTGACCCCGCCGTGTGTCAACCGAGGGGTGAATCCGCAGCCTGTTCCATCTACAGTCTCCACGGATGTTGAGGCATACAATGCTGTGACCAGAAGTGTCATGCCTGCTTCAGTCATATCTGGCACAGTCTGGATATATACCATGACGGATATCACGGTCACAGTGGAGATCACGGCTGAGAGTAGCATAGGAAATGTCACTGAAATGCTGATATGGTCCGACACTGTATCAAACACGACATGGCAGCGATTTACCCCTTTCGTTTGGCTTCCTATGAGTGATGTCATTTATGCCCGTTTTCGCGATGACCAGGGTAACGTTTCTGATGTTTATTCCGATAACATGCACCTAGTAGGCCCACCTACTGCACCATTTGAACTCTTCCTGCCAGTAATATTCAAGCACTAAGCAGTTGTATTCAGAACACTTGTTGCTAAACGGTTAGCCGCCCAACAAGTCGCTCTGCGATCCGTTCGCTCGAAACCACGCACTGCGATTTGTTTGCCCAAGGCGTGGGGGATGAGCAGGAACGTGGTCAGATATGGCATGAGGAGCAGTACGACTTTGGCGATATGAGGGCTTGGCTGCTTCCCCGATCCTCAAGTGGGCTGTAGGTTTCACCCCCGCTGCGAGCACGCCACGCCTCGCTGTGCCGAAGAACCGCCACCGGCACCGATGGAGATCGCCCCAGGCCATGAGGTTAGTTGTTTCCTGTACTCTTGAGAGAAGCTTCGCAGGAGACTTCGGCAGAAACCCTTCTTGGGGGTGTTATGTGGAAAAGATTCCACATGTTCACTTGTTGGGCGGCGCTGCCTTCGCCAATCCAGCCCGCAAGTTGGAGAGAGAGGTCAAGGTGGGTAGGAGAGAAAAACGATGGGCAAAATACCGCTTCTCTCCTGAGAAGTTCCTGGATGAAGGGTTGATAAAACGGAATCTGGTTTTGTCCTCACTCTATTTGTTCGCCTTCGAAGTCTTGAAATTCGTCATCTTGGCCGATGTCGAGGATTTCCTCACAGACACATTCGAAATGGAGGAAGCCTCTAAGCGATGGGCGACTTGGGAAGCAATGCTTGAAGATATGAAACATCGGGACGATCGAGTAGTTGCGGCATACAGAAAGCGACTCAAGGAGTTTGATAAGAACAAGTGGGAAGCTTCTTATTTGTTTCTGGCAGACATCGGTGTTATAAGCGAAGAAGATGTCGCTGACATTGAGGAGATTACCGAACACAGAAATGCAATCGCTCACGAACTCCCCAGATTGCTTACGGATGAGCATTTAGATGTCAACCTTGATCGCTTAATACGGATGAGGGAAATACTTGGGAAAATTGAAGCTTGGCAGATGGACATTGAAAAGGCAATAAGCCCAGAACTTGAGGACAAGGAGCTTCATTCTCTCAGAATGATTGTGGTAGATCGTATACTCTCAGTGGCGCTGTCCGGCTTGTGAGAGCAGGGGAAATAGAGCGCCGCCCAACAGGTCGCTCTGCGATCCGTTCGCTCGAAACCACGCTCTGCGATCCGTTCGCCCAAAGCGTGGGGGATGAGCGGACTGTAGGTTTCACCCCTGCTGCGATCACGCCGCGCCTCGCTGTGCGGAGGAACCGCCACCGAACCGATGGATCGCGCCTGGCCATGGGATTACCTGTTTCCTGTACTCTTGAGGAAGCCCGCAAGGAGATTCTCACAAAATCTTTTTGATGGCATGTACCACCTAATTGCAGATACATGCCATTGGACACAACTGAAGTTAGTCGCCAGTTTTGATTTAGAAGGAGTAGTGCTATCATGACAATTGAAGAAGACGCGGGGATAGTCTTACAAGCACTTGAGGATGCTCCTCGTGATTCACTTGGCCGCGCTTTTATGAATGGGCATCAGATCCAAGCTGCCACCGATCTAGAGCCTGCCCAGATCAATGATGCTATTGCCATTCTTGAGGAGGCGGGGCTTATAACCCTACATAACTGGATGGGCACTGCGCCTTATCTTTTCGGTGAAGCAGCTCTTACGTCAAGAGGCAGGTACGAACTTGAGAGAGCTCGATTGGTTCAGGAAGACCACGTAGAAGCCGCTCCAACTATATCGCGTCCGCCTTTACCTGTCGGGTCCCCCTATGGATTTACTGATGAGGACTGGGAGTACGTTGCAGAGAGGCGCTCACTCTCAGATGTTATCTCAGTTGTAATGGGCTACCAATTCGAATCTGAGCATTATGAAACGGCTACTCTCGTCGAAAACATCAGAGCATCGTTTGAAGATGCTGTAGATAAGTATAGAGACTCACCCGGAGCCCGCGATGTTATGCTCGACTTTCGACAGCTGGCTGCTGGATATGGTGAACACTTGTTCAATGAGATCGCAAGAGACATAATCACTGCTGACATTGCTGTTTTTGAAACCTCTGATCTTAACCCTAATGTTATGGTTGAGCTTGGTGTTGCTCTCACATGGGGAATTAGAGTTCTACCTATTAAACTTGTGGGTCGCCCTAAACCACCCTCGGATATTTCAGGACAAACATGGGCCGACTATCGAGACAGTGGGGCCCAGTTTGTTGATTCACAGCACATGAGAAAACTGGTCAGAATGGTTGAGCGTGCCGCTCGGAAGAAAGCTAGAAATCAATGATCACGCTTCACAATCGCCGGGCAGTTTACGCAATTCGTTCGTGCGCCGCACTGTGAGCAAAGGGCTCATCACCGTAGACAGAAAGTGTGAGGCATAGTAGTAGGATTGCTGTCGCAGCCCAATAGGTCTTTGCGGGCAAGGCCCAAGAAGGAGGACAGATTATCGGACATAACAAATCAAGCAAGTCAGCCATAGATTTCATAAATGGAGGTTATCAATATGCTGAGAGTTGCTACGGATATTGGAGGTACGTTCACGGACCTGGTGTTCGTGACCCCGGACGGTGAGGTCGTCACAGGCAAGAGCCACACGACCCCGGCGCAATTTGAAAAGGGTGTGATGGACGTTATCTCGGCCAGCGGCACAACGCCGAGCGAGTTCGCGTCCTTTGTGCACGGGACGACGATTGTCATCAATGCCATCACCGAGAGGAAAGGGGCCAAGGTCGGGCTGCTCACCAGTGAGGGGTTCCGCGACATCCTGGAGATCGGCCGCGGCACCCGCCCGGACTTTTTCAACCTGGAATACCGCAAGCCCGAGCCCTTTGTGCCCCGCTATCTGCGCCGCGAAGTGAGGGGGCGCATCAACTACAAGGGGATCGAGACCACACCCCTGGACCTTTCCGGGCTGCCGGCCATTCTCGACGATTTCCGGGCCGAAGGGGTTGAGGCCATCGCCATAAGCTTCATCAATTCCTATGCTAACCCGGCCCACGAAGAGGCAGCGCTGGCCAGGGTAACAGAGCTTTGGCCGGAAGCCTCCACGGTGGCCTCGCACCAGATCACGCGCGAGTGGCGCGAGTACGAGCGCACCAACACCGCCGTGTTGTCGGCGTACGTGCAACCGGTCGCCCACCGCTACCTGGACCGCCTGACCAGCGCCCTCTACGATGCCGGCATGCGCTGCACGCCGTACATCATGCAATCCAACTGCGGCGTGGACACGGTCAAGAGCGCGCGCCAAATCCCGATCACCATGGTCGAGTCGGGTCCCGCCAGCGGGATCTGGGGCGCGGCCGCGCTCAGCCGGCTGATCGCAGAGCCGGATGCCATCGCCATTGACATCGGCGGGACGACGGCCAAATGCGGGCTGATTACGGGCGGCCAGGTCAAGCTCAACACCAACTACCAGATCGGACGCAGCGAAACCTCGGCCGGCTATCCGGCCATGGTGCCGGTCGTTGACCTGGTGGAAATCGGCAACGGCGGCGGGTCAATTGCCTGGGTGGACGAATTCCAGAGGCTCCACGTCGGCCCACAGAGTGCCGGCGCCGTGCCTGGCCCGGTGTCCTACGGCATCGGCGGCACAGAAGCGACGACCACCGACGCGAACCTGGCGCTGGGCTGCATCAACCCGCACTATTTCTGCGGTGGCACGCTGGAGGCGGACATGGATGCGGTGGACCGTGCGCTGGATAAGCTGGCCACAACCCTCACCCCCAACCCCTCTCCCCCAGGGAGAGGGGCAAGGGGTGAGGGCCGCCAGGAAGCGGCGCGCAGCATCGTCCGCGTCGCCAACAACAACATGGTCAACGCCATCAAGCTGATCTCGGTCAATCGCGGCCATGACCCGCGCGACTTTACGCTGATCGCCTTTGGCGGCGGGGGCGGCATGCACGCCTGCGCCCTGGCCAGGGAGCTGGGCATCAAGAAGGTGGTGATCCCCAAACAATCCAGTGTGTTCTCGGCCTGGGGCATGCTGCTCAGCGACCTGCGCCGCGATTACCTGCAGACCCAGATCGTTGACCTGTCAGCCCCAGGAGCGGCGGCGCAGCTCGACGAGGCGCTGCGGCAACTCGAACAAAAGGCGCTCCAGGAGTACGCCGCCGAGGATATTGACCCCGCGCGGGTGCATTTCTTACGCTATGGCCGCTGCCGCTACCAGAACCAGGAACACTCGGTGGAAATCGTCCTGCCGGATGGAGCTATCAAGGCCGAGCAAATCGAGGCCATCCGCCAGCGCTTCGACACGGACTACGAGCGCGAATACACCTACACGCTGGACACCCCGGTGGAGCTGGTCGTGTATCACCTGGTCGCCCTGGCTGAGGTGGACAAGCTGAAGCCGGAGAAACTGCCGACGACGGGGCGCCCCCCCTCTGCCCCCCCGCTGGCGGGGGGGATGGGGGGGGCGGTCAAAGCGCGGCGGGAAGTGGATTACGTTGAAGCCGGCATCCATCGGGCGACAATCTACAATGGCGATGCCCTGGAACCAGGCATGAGTTTCGTCGGTCCGGCCATCATCGAAGAGGCCGGCGCCACCACCGTGATCCCGCCCGGCCTGCCGTGTCAGGTGGATGACTATGGTAACTATCACATCTTGGAGGTTGGAGGTTAGAGGTTGGAGATTGGAGGTTAGAGGTTGGAGGTTAGAGGTTGGAGATTGGAGGTTGGTTTTCCAATTTCCAATTCCAACATCCAACATCCAACTTCTAATTTCTAACTTCCAGCATCCAACTTCCAAAGTAAAGGAGGACTGCTATGAACGACAAGTATGATCCGATTACGCTGGAAATCATCCAGAGCTCGCTACAGGCGGCTGCTGACGAGATGTTCGCCGCTCTGCGCCGCACGGCCATGAGCGCGATCATCTACGAAGTGCTCGACATGGGCACGGGCATCACCGACAAGAACGGCGAGCTGGCCGGTTCCGGGGCCGGCATCCCGGCCTTTGTCGGTGTGCTGGACAAGACCGTCAAGCGGGTAATGGAAAAGTTCAACCAGCCGGGCGACCCTTCGACAGACTCAGGGCACCGCATCGAGCCGGGCGACATCTTTGCCACCAATGACCCGTACACCGGCGGCGTGACACACCTGAACGACGCCGTGCTGACCATGCCGGTCTTTGCGGGCGATGAGATCGTGGCCTGGACCGCCAACATTGCCCACTGGAATGACGTGGGCGGCATGGTGCCGGGCAGCATGTCCACCGACGCCACCGAGATCTTTCAGGAGGGACTGATCCTGGCGGCCGTCAAGCTCTTTTCGCGCGGCCAGCCCATCCGCTCCGTGTTTGACATCCTCACCGCGAACTGCCGCATGCCCGATTTCCTGACGGGCGATCTGTGGGCTGGCGTGGCTTCGGTCCGGGTCGGCGAACGCCGCGTCCTGGAAATTGTGAACAAGTATGGGAAGGACGTTTTCCTTCATGCGGTTAAAGAGTACCTGGACTATGGCGAGCAGGTCACCCTGGCCGCGCTGAAACGCCTACCCAAGGGCAAGTACTCCCTGGTCGAACCGCAAGATACCGGGCCGGACTACAAAGTCACCATCGAGATCACTGACGACGAGTTCATCGTTGATCTGCGGGATAGTCCCGATCAGGACAAAGGCCCCTTCAACATGAGCCGGGACGAAGCGACTGTGGCCTGCCAGATCGCCTTCAAGGGCATCGTCTCGCCAGAGAGAGTGAGCAACGGTGGCACCTTCCGTCCCTTAAAAGTCCTGACGCGCCACGGGAGCGTCTTTGACCCGATCTACCCGGCGGCTCAGGGCATCTATTATGAGATTACCATCAGGCTGCACGATCTGATCTGGCGGTGCCTGGCCCAACACATGTCAGACCGGTTGCCCGCGGGCGGGTTCGCTTCAGTGTGCGGCACGCTTTTTGGCGGCATCCATCCCGATACCGGCCGGACCTATGCCGTGATTGAGCCTGAGCTGGGCGGCTGGGGCGGGTCGCCGACCTCCGACGGCAACCCAGGTCAGTTCTCCGCGCTGCACGGCGAAACCTACAACTGCCCGGCCGAGGTGGCCGAAGCGCGCTACGGCGTGACGGTGGACTATCTCAGCTTCCACGACGAGGATGGCGGCGCTGGCTTCCATCGCGGCGGCAAGGGGGTGCGGATTGACTATCGCATCAGGTCCGACAACGCCTGGCTGACGGTGGCCTACACCCGCGACAAGGTCCCGCCGTGGCCTCTGAAGGGCGGCCAACCGGGTTCGCCCAATCACATACTGATCGTGCGAGCCAACGGTGAGACCGAGCGCTACGCGGTGGTGAGCGGCTTGACCTTGCACACCGACGACGTCATCCAGGTCATGACGGCCACGGGCGCGGGCTGGGGCGACCCGATGGAGCGCCCCCTGGAGCTGGTGGAACAAGACCTGAAGAACGGCTATATCACGCTGGAGCAGGCGAACCGGTACTATGGGCTGGATAAGCGCAGCACGAGTGGATAGGTGAGGAACACGCAATTCTTGGAGGTTGGAGGTTAGAGGTTGGAAATCCAACTTCCAACATCCAACTTCCAAACATGGTATTGAGGTGCTAAAAATGGAAGAAAGCCAAAAGGCGCAACTGTTAGGACGGTACATCGTCATTGACCCGGACATTTGCCACGGCAAGCCAACTTTTCGCGGCACACGGATCATGGTGCAACACGTGCTGGAGCAGGTGGCGGCAGGAATGGCGTGGGACGCTATCGTCCAAGAATGGCGAGGCAGTATCAGCAAAGAAGCCATCGCCGAGGCCGTTCGACTGTCCAGTCAGGCATTTCTGGAACATGCGCCAGAAGGGGGGCTTCGGTGATTCAAGTGTGTCATGTCAGCAGCGGCGGGGCGGCAGGGGGGTGCAGATTGACTATCGCATCAGGTCCGACAACGCCTGGCTGACAGTGGCCTACACTCGCGACAAGGTCCCGCCGTGGCCCCTGAAGGGCGGCCAGCCGGGTTCGCCCAACCACATACTGATCGTGCGCGCCAACGGTGAGACGGAGCGCTACGCGGTGGTGAGCGGCCTGACCTTGCACACCGACGACGTCATCCAGGTCATGACGGCCACGGGCGCGGGATGGGGCGACCCGCTGGAGCGCCCCCTGGAACTGGTGAGACAAGACCTGAGGAACGGCTACATCACGCTGGAGCAGGCGAACCGGTACTATGGGTTGGATAAGCGCAGCAAAAGCGAATAGGGAGGAACATCATGAAAGGGATTAGACGGAAATAATTCCGTGTATTCACTAGTTAGCCCGCTCGCCGTGAGTACAGGGGCATAGAGAAGGAGAGACGCAGTGAATATAGAAATGCCAGCCAAAGAAGGCTTCGTCTCATTCCGCGGCTATAACGTCTGGTATCGCATTGTCGGTGACCGCGAAGAGCCAGGTAAGTCGCCACTGTTATGCTTACATGGTGGCCCCGGATTTACGTGGGACTCCTTCGAGCCGTTGGAGGCAATGGCTGCCAGCGGACGGCGCGTCATTTTCTATGACCAATTGGGTTGCGGCAACTCAAACGTCCCGACAGACCCATCAATCTACACGATGGCTCTCTATCTTGAGGAAGTCGACGTTATTCGCCGAGCCCTCGGACTGGAACGCGTTCATATCCTTGGCCATTCGTGGGGAGGTATGCTGGCGATGGAGTATGCCCTGACGCAGCCACCAGGTTTGGCAAGTTTGATTCTCGCTGACACAGGGGCCAGCGTACCTCAGTGGGTGGCTGAGATGCGTCGCCTGGTCGCTGAACTTCCACCTGATGTGCAACAAACGATTCTGAAGCACGAAGCGGCAGGCACGACTGACTCCTCTGAGTATCAAGAGGCATGCCGGGTTTACTCTCGTCGTCACCTTGATGGCCGTATTGACCCACGGCCAGACTGTCTGAATCGGATAGCTAGCAAGCCTGGGGATGAAGTCTATCATACCATGTGGGGTCCGAGTGAATGGTGTGTGACTGGCCCGCTCAAAGACTGGGACATCGTGAGCCGGCTTGGCGAGATACGCGTGCCCTCGCTGGTTATTGGGGGCCGATATGACGAAGCGACCCCCGATGTCACGGAGACGGTGCATCGCGGCATACCCGGTTCCGAATGGGTCATCTTCGAGAACAGCGGGCATTTCCCTCACATAGAGGAGACAGAACGCTATTTGAAGGTGCTCGACCAATTCTTGAACCGTGTTGAAGCGCAGGCGTAGTCCACACCATTGACACTGGTCACCTCTTGCAAAGAAGGCGGCCTAACAAGGGCGTCCAGCCGACGCGCTACGCGCGCCGAACTCGGTGGTTACTTGCCTGTTAGTCGTTCTGGTTCTCGTAGCGCCGTCTGCTAACACCGCGCGCGGCTCATGCGGGGCGTTAGCCCGCTAACACACTGGGCATCAGTGGATTAACCACCACTATTCAGGATAACAATGAATACAGCCATCGAAACTAATAATCTAGTGAAACGATATGGTGATGTAACAGCCGTTGACGATTTGTCTTTGCGTGTCGCCCGGGGTGAAATCTATGCGTTCCTCGGTCTCAATGGCGCAGGCAAGACAACGACCATTCGCCTGCTGCTGGGAATGGTCAGACCGACCTCTGGCGAAGCACGCGTGCTGGGAACAAGAATTCGCGTTGGCGAGAAGAAGCCGTGGGACTCTATCGGATATTTGGTTGAGACACCGGACGCGTATCCAGAGCTTTCTGTGCGCGAGAACCTGGAAGCAATGCGTCGTCTTCGTCCTGGCACCGAGTCGAAAGCCGTTGATCGCGTCATCGAACGGCTGGGCTTGATCGCTTATGCTGACCGGCGTGCTGGCACGTTATCGCATGGCAATGCGCAGCGTCTAGGACTTGCCAAGGCGCTGTTGCACAATCCCGAACTACTCATCCTTGACGAGCCAGCACTCGGGTTGGACCCGGCGGGGATTGTCGAAATACGCAACCTCCTCATCGAGCTGGCGCGAGAACAAGGCGTCACCGTCTTCATGGCGAGCCATATCTTGGGCGAAGTGTCACGACTTGCCAAACGAATCGGCATTATTCATCAAGGGCGATTGCTTCAAGAACTGGATGTTGATGAACTCGAACGCAATCGGCGGCGACGGCTCGTGATACGCACACGAGATTGTCAGGCAGGTCGTTCCGTGCTACTCAGCGCTGGATTCTCCGCCGATATTACATCGGACGGCACAATCGAGGTCAAGGACGATGCGGCAATCGAACGACCAGATGATATTGCGACTAGACTTGTCAATACAGGTCACGCACCGACTATGCTCGACGTTGAAGAAGAAGACCTTGAGCATTACTTTCTGCGGCTCGTCGGCGTGGACGGAGGCATTGCACAATGAACAACTTTGCTCAAGCAGTTTGGGTGGAGATGCTCAAAGCCCGCCGATCCAAAATGCCCTTGCTCACGGCGCTTGGATTTTCGCTGTTCCCGCTTGGGGGCGGTTTCTTTATGTTCATCTTGAAAGATCCCGAATTTGCGCGTCGGGTTGGGTTGATCAGCGCCAAGGCGCAGATCACGATGGGGGTTGCTGACTGGCCAACATATCTGAAATTTCTTACCCTGGGCACAGCGATGGGCGGCATCATCCTTTTCAGTCTCATTGGCAGTTGGGTATTCGGTCGCGAGTATTCAGATCGCACGGTGAAAGACCTGCTCGCGCTGCCCACCTCGCGATCCGTGATCGTGTTGGCGAAGTTCGTCGTCGTTGCCTCGTGGTCAGCCGCGTTGACCGTCCTGATCTTTCCCATCGGTCTCGGTGTTGGCACAGCCGTTGCGCTGCCGCAAGTCTCGGCGCAAGTCATTCTGCAAGGCGGAGTCACTCTGGCGATAACGGCAATCCTCAGCATTGCGGTCGTCACGCCGATTATTTTCTTCGCCAGCGCAGGGCACGGTTATCTGCCGCCGATGGGTGTTGCGCTGCTTGCGATGGGTCTGGCGCAGGTCGTTGGTATCATCGGATGGGGGGAGTACTTCCCCTGGTCTATACCAGGTTTGTATTCACAAGGCGAAAATCTTGGAACCGTCAGTTACGTGATTGTAGTTCTAACGAGCGTCGTCGGGATAGCCGGTACACTCACCTGGTGGGAGTTGGCAGACCAAACCCATTAGTTACGCATAATGCCTGCCGGCTGCACTCGTTGCAAGGCGGGTGATGCGGGCCGTTGGGCGGCCTCCGCTTGGCAGTTGTCATTGGCGGTGGCTGTGCTGCTGATTCTTGTGGCTTGGTGAACCATCCGACGAATTCAGAAAGGAGGAGTTTCGATGCGAGTAGCAAGCGACATTGGTGGGACGTTTACGGATCTGATCTACCTGGACGAGGTCACCGGGGAGGTCGGCATGACCAAAGCTTCGACCACGCCCCACAACTTTGCCATCGGCGTGGAAGACACCCTGGAAAAGTCCGGCATCAACGTGGCCGACACCACTTTCTTCGTCCACGGCTCGACCATCATCATCAACGCCCTGACCGAACACAAAGGGGTCAAGACGGGCCTCATCACCACCAAGGGCTTCCGCGATGTGTTGGAGATCACCCGCGCCAACCGTCCCGACATCTACAACATGTACTATACCAAGCCGGTGCCCTTTGTGCCCCGTTACCTGCGGCTGGAGGCGAGGGAACGGGTCAACTACAAAGGCGAGGAACTGGAGCCTCTGAACGAGGACGACGTGCGTCAGGCGGCAGGGTTTTTCAAGAGAGAGGGAGTGGAAGCCATCGCCGTCTGCTTCCTGCACTCCTATGCCAACCCGGACCACGAGGCGCGTTGTGGCGAGCTTCTGCGGGAGCTACTGCCCGATGTTCCCGTCACTCTCTCCCACGAGATCATCCAGGAGTGGCGAGAGTACGAGCGCACCAACACCACCGTGCTGAACGCCTACGTCCAACCCATCGCCGTCCATTACCTGAACACTCTGGAGCAGGACCTGAGCGAGATGGGGATGGGGCCCGTGGAGCACATCATGCAGTCCAACGGTGGTATTGCCACCTTTGAGATGGCCCGCCGGGCACCCATCAAAACCTGCGAGTCTGGCCCGGTGGCCGGCGTCATCGGCGCGGCGGTCATCGGCGATCTGCTGGGTGAGCCCAACATCATCTCCCTGGACATAGGCGGCACCACGGTCAAGAGCTCGCTGGTAGAGAACGGCGTGCCCAGGATCACCACCGACTATAGGATCGAGTACCGGCGCGATTGGGCAGGCTATCCCATCAAGGTGCCCACGGTGGACATCGTGGAGATCGGCGCGGGCGGCGGCTCCATTGCCTGGATAGACAAAGCGGGCTCGTTGCGCGTGGGCCCGGTCAGCGCCGGTGCGGTGCCCGGCCCGGCCTGCTACGATGCCGGCGGCGAGAAACCCACCGTCACCGACGCCAACCTGGTGGTCGGGCGCATCAACCCCGATTACTTCCTGGGGGGCGAGATCAAGGTCTCGCTGGACAAGGCCCGCCAGTCCATGCAAGAGATCGCCGACTTTTTCGGCATGAGCATCGAAGAGGCGGCCATGGGCGTCATCCGCCTGGCCGATGCCAACATGATCAACGCCCTGAAGCTGGTCTCGGTGCGGCGCGGCTACGACCCCCGCGAGTTCACCCTGGTGGCCTTTGGCGGCGGCGGCTCGATGCACGCGGCGGCTCTGGGCCGCGAGTTGCGGGTCAAGAGGGTGCTGGTGCCCACTGCCCCGGCCGTCTTCTCCGCCTGGGGCATGTTGATGGCCGACCTGCGCAACGACTACATCCGCACCAGGGTGGCCCGCACCGACCAGATTGAACCGGCCGAGTTGAGCGGTATCTTCGCCGAGATGGAGAAAGAAGCGGCTGAAGACCTGGCGACCGAGAAGGTGGAAAAAGACCAGATGGTCTTCCAGCGCTTCGCCGACATGCGCTACGCGGGCCAGGAGCACACGGTCAAGGTTCCCATTCCCGGCGGCAAATTGACGAAGAAGGACATGCTCGAGATCAACGAGCGCTTCCATCAATTGCACGAGCACGCCTACACCTTCCGTCTGGAATCGGCCGTTGAGTTGGTCAATTTCCACCTGACGGCCCTGGGCCAGGTGGAAAAACCCAGGATCACCCGCCTCAACAAGGATGAAGCGCGCAGCGTGAAGGAGGCCTACAAGGGAGATCGCCAAGTCATATTCGATAAAGGTTTTGTGACGACGCCGACCTACGAGCGCGATCTATTGCCCGTCGGGGCGACGCTCTCCGGACCACTGATCGTCGAAGAGCCAGCCGCCACTACGGTGGTCTTTCCTGGCCAGCGAGTGAGTGTGGACGAGTACGGCTTCCTGCACATCGAGGAGGCGTAACTGTTCAGCCGCTCCCGCTGGACCCTAGTCCAGCGGCCCTGGCAGTCCGTTGTGACCTTGGTCAAGTGCGTATTTCGCAGTTTTCAGCGCCGGTCGTCGCCGTTGGAGCAGCGGACTAGGGTCCGCTGCGAGCAAAGCTGAGTAGATACGAGGAGGAATAATGGCAAAACCAAGAATTGATCCCTTCACCATGGAGATCATCAAAGACGCGCTGGTGGCCATCGGCGACGAGATGTTTGTCGCCATGCAGCGCACCAGCATGAGCACCATCATCTACGAGGTGCTGGACTACGCCTGCGGCCTGACCGACCACAAGGCTCGGCTCATCTCCCAGGGGAACGGCGCGTCCCTATTCCTGGGTACGCTGACCTTTGGCGTGAAATCGGTGCTGGACAAGTTCGGCCTCGACGGTCTGGAACCGGGCGACATCATCCTCCAGAACGACCCCTACACCGGCGGGGGCACCCACCTCTCCGACGTCGCTCAGATCATGCCCATCTTCTACGACGGCAAGGTGGTGGCTTTCTCGGCCAACAAAGCCCACTGGAACGAGGTGGGTGGCAAGGACGCCGGCTCCTGGACGACCGATTCTACAGAAGTCTACCAGGAGGGGCTGCAGTTCCCTTGCATCAAGCTGTTCAAGGGGGGAGAAATTGACCAGAGTCTGGTGGACCTCATCGCCGCCAACGTGCGCACGCCAGAGATGAGCCTGGGTGATATGTTCGCCCAGGCTGCCTCCGTTCGCCTGGGTGCGCGACGCTTCCAGGAGATGTGCGACCGCTATGGGCTGGATCTGGTGCAGGCTGGCATTGAGGCCCTGCTGGACTATGGCGAGGAGATGACCCGCAGTGAGTTGGCCAGGCTGCCGAAGGGGGTCTACGAAGCGGTGGACTACATTGACGACGATGGCATAGGCAATGGGCCCTTCAAGGTATGCGTTAAGGTCACCATCACCGACGATGAGTTCATCTGCGACTTTACTGGCACCCATCCTCAGGTGCCCGGCCCGGTCAACTGCAGTCGCACCGGCCTCCACTCAGGGGTGCGTACCATCTTCAAGGCCCTGACGGATCCATCTATCCCCGCCAACGAGGGGTGCTTCCGTCCTTTGAAGATCATCTGTCCCGACCGGACGGTCTTCACCTGCGAGAGGCCAGCCGCTACATCTACCTATTGGGAAACCTCGATGTACGTGACCGATTTGGTCTGGAAGGCCATGGCTCCCATCGTACCCGACCGGCTACCGGCGGGCCACTTCTTGAGCGTGTGCGGGATAGTGCTGACCGGTCTCCATCCCGATACTGGTGAGCTGTTCATCCTGTGCGAGCCCCAGGCCGGGGGGTGGGGGGCCGGGCACGACAAGGACGGCGAGAGCGGTCTGGTTTGCGTGGGCGACGGCGAGACCTACATCATCCCCATAGAGGTCTGTGAGACCCGCTATGGCGTGCTGGTGGATCAGTATGGCTTTGACATCTGTGAAGGTGGGGCAGGCCGACACCGGGGCGGCCGCGGCCTGGTGCGCGACTACCGCATCGTGGGCGACGAGGCCTGGTACACTGGCACCTTTGGTCGCCACAAGTTCATGCCCTGGGCCATGGAGGGTGGGCAAGAGGGCCCGCCGAACTACACCAAGTTCATCTTCGCCGACGGCCGCGAGCCTATCGTCGTCGGCAAGTCCGCCCGCGTTCATCTCAAGAAGGGGGACGTGGCCCGGTTGATCACCGCCACCGGTGGTGGCTGGGGCAACCCCTACGAGCGGCCTGTCGAGGCGGTGCAGAAGGACGTCAGAGACGGCTTCATCACCGTGAAGATGGCGGAGAAGGACTATGGGGTGATCATAGATCCTGAGACCCTGGAGGTCACCGGAGTCACGGATGCAAGAACGGTGAAACCAAGACCATGTTGTGGAACACTCGAAGTCTAGTAGACGAAAAGGGCACTTGCGCGTCGGACTGAAAACGTGTACAATAGGTACAAGGTGTAGGACAACCTATAGGAGCGCCAGAGACCTGACAATGGCACAAGTAAACAAACACTGGCGCTGATAGCAGGGTCGCTTGACCTCGGCGGGGGCCAGCGTGATCTTCGCCGTGGCAATGCGATCCTGGGCTTGAGAGGGGAGGTGAGGCCGCCTGCCGAAAAAGACACAGCCTGTTGTAATCCAAGCTCCGTAACATTGGACGAGGCGTGGGCAGCCTGAGGGACGACAGACCATTATCCGACAAGCAAACCGTATTGCATTAAGGAGGGAAGAACAATGTTTAAGTCCAAAAAGTGGTGGCTGCTACTGACCAGCCTGGTCGTCCTCGGCCTGGCCCTGGCAGCTTGCCGACCAGCCACCGTAGAGCCAACGAAGAAAGTAGAGACGCCGACTGCCCCACCGCCGACTGCCACGCCAGTCAAAAAGATCCGGATCGGTCTTTTCGTTCCGGTGTCGGGCAACACGTATGAAGAAGCCCGGCTCAGGGGTGCCCAGGAAGCGGCCGCTAAACTGAACGCCGAGGTAGTCAATTTTGCCGGCGAATACGATGCCTTGAAACAGATCAACCAGATTCAGGACGCCATCGCCTCCAAGAACTTTGACGCGCTGCTCATTCATCCGATTGACAGCAATGCCGTTGTGCCGGTCGTCGAAGATGCGCTCAAGGCAGGCCTGGTAGTGGTCGGCGCAGATTCCCCAATCGGCCCCAACCC
>JBAWAP010000297.1:0-4464 GCA_049589355.1 Anaerolineae bacterium | reverse complement strand
GTGTTGCGATCCGTGGTCGTCCCGTCGCCCAGTTGACCATTGTTGTTGCGACCCCAGCACTTGACGCCGCCCGCCGTCAGCGCACAGGTGTGATAGTAACCTGCGGCGATGGCGGCCACCCCACTGGTCAGCCCACTCACATCCACCGGCGTGTTGCGATTCGTGGTCGTCCCGTCGCCTAATTGACCGTAGTCATTGAGGCCCCAGCACTTGACGCCGCCTGCCGTCAGCGCACAAGTGTGATAGCTACCGGCGGCGATGGCGTCCACCCCGCTGGTCAGCCCGCTCACATCCACCGGCGTGTTGCGATTCGTGGTCGTCCCGTCGCCCAGTTGACCGTTGTTGTTGTGACCCCAGCACTTGGCGCCGCCGCCCGCCGTCAGCGCACAGGTGTGATAGCTACCGGCGGCGATGGTGGTCACCCCGCTGGTCAGCCCGCTCACATCCACCGGCGTGTTGCGCCACGTCCACGTCCCGTCGCCCAGTTGACCGTAGCCATTGTAGCCCCAGCACTTGACGCCGCCCGCCGTCAGCGCACAGGTGTGACGGTAACCGGCGGCGATGGCGGTGTAAGCGTCCAGCGGGACTGCCTCTCCTTCGCCGCCTGGCCCCTCCCTTGGCGGGCTGGCAATGACGCTGCCTGCAACCCAGAGCAGAGCCAGGATGGTTGCCGTTACCAGCGGGATTACAACAATATTTCTGCCTTTCATTATAATCTCTCCTTTCCTTGACCACCCGTTGGTGGTTCTGAGTCTTGCCGCTAATCTACTTATTAATCTTGATACAGTCGAGCGCATGGTTTTTCCCTCCTTGGCTGATGTTCAAAAGCCAAAGCATTCGTTTGTGTCTGAGTTTCCCGTCAACTCAGCCGAACACTCATGGCTCGGACACCTATCTGAAAAAGCTCTAGCGTTGCACCACCACCGCCCGGATCATGTAGTCGCTGACCTGTTGTTCCCAGTACTCGCCATCTACCTCGAAGCTGCGACCGTCGGCGGAGGTGGTGTCCACCCCTAAGGTAGGGCGGTAGTCCTCCAGGTGGAAGAAGCCCACGTAGAAGTCGCCGCTCACGGTGATGTTGTAGGCGGAGAGGTCCACATCGTTCCACCCGTCCTGATTGGTGTTGGCCGTGAAGGGTGTGATCAGGTCGGTGCGATTGGAGTCCCACACGTGCACCTGGGCAGTTACATGGGTAGACACCCACGACCACCGAGGATTTGCTGCGCCATCCCTCCCCTAAGCCTGATAGATGATTTGACCGCCGACGATGGTCATGGCCATGGGAATCTGCCACAACCGCTGCAGCGGCGCCGTGTAGGGGTCCTCGCTCCAAACCGCCAGGTCGGCCAGCTTACCCGCCTCGATGGAGCCTTTCACGTCTTCCTCGAAACCAGCGTACGCCGAGCCCATGGTGTGCGCCCGCAACGCCTCTTGGACCGTCAGGCACTGCTCAGGCCCCATGGTCTCGTTGGAGTAGTTGATGCGCCGCACGGCCCCGGCGATAGTCACCTGCGGGGTGAGCCAGGGGGTGGTCGGGGCATCGGAGCCCAGGGCCAGGGGTACGCCGGCCTCCAGCCATTCACGGGTGACTATGCATCGCCGCGCCCGTTCCTCACCGAACAACTCGACGTAGCGATCCCAACTCTTGATCAGCCGGATAAACTGCGGCTGGGTGCTGACCACCACCCCCAGATCCTTGATACGCTGAGTGGCCTGCGGCGTAGTCAAGATGCAGTGCTCGATGCGGTGGCGAGGATCGGGGCGGGGGTTGGCGTTCATAGCTGCTTCGTACGCATCCAGCGTCAAGTCCACCGCCGCGTCGCCGACGCAGTGGACGCAGATCTGGAGGCCGGTGTCGTGCAAGGCGCGGACGGCGTCCTTGAAGCTCTGCGGCTCCCAGGTGGGCATGTCCCAGCGCACCCCGTTGTGGGGCTGGTGGCAGTAGGCCATCAGCGACTGGCCGTCCAGCAGGAACTTGAAGCCAGCTAAGCGCATGAAGCCATTCCCTTCGTAGTACTCGACCTCCTTCAGCGCCCGCTCCACGTCACTGGGCCACTCCAGGGTGTAGTAGACCCGGCCACGGATGAGCATCTTCCCCTCCCGGTCGGTGTCAAAGTAGGTGCCAATAGTGTCTACGCCGCGCACGTTGTTGTCGTGGAAGGTGGTGACCCCGCAGGCGGCGAAGGCCGGCTGGGCCGAGGCGATGAACCCCCGCGTCATCTCTGGCGTCGCACGGGGGGCGACCCGCCGCAGTACGTCCATGGCGCGGTGGTTGTAGAACACGCCGGTCGGCTGGCCGCTGGCGTCCTTCTCGATCAATCCGCCCTCCGGGCTGGGGGTAGCGGCGGTGATGCCAGCCACCTCCAGCGCCCTGGTGTTGCACGAGCCATAGTGTCCGCCCTGCTGGAGCAGCCACACCGGATGGTTGGGCGAGACCGGGTCCAGGTCGTGACGGTTGGGGAGGCGCTCGCCCACGACCAAGAAGTAGCCCATTACCCATTCCCCTTCCGGCTTCTGGGCTACGGCCTCGGCCAGTTTGGCCCGCACGTCGTCCAGGTTTGTGACCTCAGGGGGCATGAAGGGAACGTAGAAATCCTGCAACTGGCCTAGCACCTGCAGGTGGTTATGGGGGTCAATCAGGCCAGGGGTGACTGCTTTTCCGCCCAGGTCAATCACCTTCGTCTTCTCGCCGACCAGGGCGCGAATGGCCTCGTCGTCGCCCACGGCCTGGATGAGCCCGTCCCTGACCGCCACCGCCTGGGCGATGGTATCGGCCAGGTCCACAGTGATGACCTTGCCGTTGGCCAACACCAGGTCGGCCGCCAGCTCGGGCGGGAGGGGTGTGGCGGTCGGTGATAGGGTGGCCGTAGGACTGGGCAACTCGGTGGCTGTGGGGCTGGGCGGCTTGGTGGCTGGGGGACTGGGTGGCGGCGTGGCCGTCGGGCGCAGGGCGGTCCGGCGTCCACACGCCTCCAGAAACATTGTCGAGAGGGCCAGCCCGACTCCCCGCAAGAAGTCACGGCGGGTGAGCGGAATGACTGTCTGCTTGCGATCCATCTTTTTCCTCCTTACCAGACCTTCGAGCGCGGTGCGTAGGACGCGCTGCGTGTTGCGCAGTGAGTTATGGAACACGTACCACCGTCAACTGGACTTGGCCCGCTGGCGATGTGAAGCGCACGGCGAAGCCTCTGCGAGCCTCCCAGGAGTCGGTAGTCTCTATCGAGCTTTTGTTTGAGTAAGCGATATCGGTCTCGGCGACCAGTGCCTATCCCTTCAAGATGATGGGCAGATAGACCTTGAATACCCTCTTCCAGACGCGTACCCGAACCTGGGGACAGACCTGGTCGTTGACCTGGCGGTAAACCTCGACGGTGTTGCGGCCCAGATTCTGTATGTTGCTGCCTTGCCAACCGACGAACCAATCGTGATTCCCCCCAGCGAACCACTGATTGATGCCACCTGCTACAGGATCATAGCACTCCCCCCGCACCAGCAGCATGTCTGGGTCCCAGTGCAGGTTGTGGGTGAACGTGAACGCCGAGCCTTGTGCGATGCTCTTCCAACCACCAAAGGCCACCAAGCTGTCGTAGTCCGGCGGGTCGCCGTGCACCACGACCACGCGCACCTGCTCGACGTCGGTGTCATCAGGATGGCGAGTTACCTGGACCGTGTTGTCGGTCAGATTGTGCCAATGGGCACCCAGCATCTTTTGAGGACCATCAAGCGCCAGGCCGCCGTAGCCAAAGTGGTGGATGCCCCGAATCGTGCCGCTGAACCATAGGCTCACCGTCAGATCAGTGGCCGTGATACCCAAATTGTGGGGGAAAACGATCGTCTGGCCGGGGTTGATGTTCGTCCATTCACTGTCGTAGTCGGGGCTTGTAGGAGGGATCCAGACCCTGATGTTAATCCGGTCGGCCACGACGTCATCGAAGTTGCGCCAGACCTCGATCGTGCTGGCCGTGAGTTCTTGCCAGTGCGCACCGTGCCAACTGCCATTGACCTCCAGGCCGCCGTAGTTGCGACGGTTGATGCCTATGCCACCAGCATCCGTGTCCAGGAACCACAATTCCACGGCGTAGTCATCTGGGTTCCCACCCAGGTTGTGGGTGAATGTCCTGGCCGTGCCTGTGGCGATGTCCTCCCACCCGCTGCTCCAGCTTGAGGTGGACTGGAGGGCAGCGTCGTTCTCGGGGTAGACGTCAAGTGGACCGCCCGGGTTGCCGGCCACGGCGCTGCCGGCAAGTAGGAGCAAGGCCGCTAGTGCCAAGCCTCCCACCGTTATCCAGATTTGCGTTCGTGTTTTGTTCATTATTTTTCCTCCTCCGTATTATATTCCTATGGTTCGCCCATTTTCAGGGCGGTTTTAGAAAATCCGTGCAAAGTCTGGTGTAGATGTCCAGTGAGAAACCCAGCAACACCAAGATGCATTGTTGCAACTTGGAGAGTGGAGTGAGATGACGA
>JBAWAP010000296.1:0-1515 GCA_049589355.1 Anaerolineae bacterium | reverse complement strand
CATTGAATGGCCCAGAGCTAGGAGTTTGTCAGGTATCATCGCGCGAATTGCAACGCGAATCCTGGCCCACACTATCAGCTTCATCGTCACACCGCAGCTACTCCCAGCGGAAACTAGCAATTAGAGTGTAAGTGTTTCAGGCTCTCGACGATCAGGTTGAAGTAAAGGTGCGAGACGAAGACAGGGAGCCACTCGACGATGGTACAGGTGATGAAGTAAGCATAGTTCGTCCCGCTGAAGATACGGTAGCCTCCAGGCATGACACATGATCCCCCTTTCCGTGATGGGTGGTAACTGCTCTGATAGCAGGGAGTTGCACCCTCGATGCGAGGAGTTGCACTCCGAACCCTCTGGGTGGCGGAGTACAACTCCGCCACATCAGTAAGTAGTTGCTCTGGCCTTGGCCTTTATCGCCGGAGTGTAGCCTTGAGTATACCGAGCATGGGCTGGTGCAGCAATTCCAAGCTCTCTTGAGCTAAGACTTATGATTGTCCTGTTTCTGCTCGTACATCAATCTATCCGCCCGGGCCAGCAGTTCATCAATGGAACAGGGGGTTTCGGGGTCGTAGCGCGCTATGCCCACACTTAGCGACAGTTTGTAGCGGCGGTCTCCTCTTGCATTGCGGGCCTCCAGGCTCTCTTGCAAACGAGTAGTAAGAATCTCGGCGCTGACGCCATCGGTTTCTATCGCCAGAACCACAAACTCATCCCCGCCAATGCGAGCAATGATGTCTGACTCGCGAAAAGTATCTTTGAGGACATTGGCGATTTTGATCAATGCCAGGTCTCCTTCGTGGTGGCCCAGGGTATCATTAATATGCTTCAGTTCGTCAAAGTCGGCAAAGAGCAGCACCATTTTCCTTTTTGCCCGGTCAGCCGTCTTCAACTGCTGTTGGCCCAGGGTTAAGAATCCTCGCCGGTTGTACAGGCCTGTAAGTTCATCAACAACTAACATGGCGCGCATCGCATCCTCCATCCGCTTGCGCTGGGTGATGTCGGTGTAGACAGCAACTATCCCGATCAACTCATCTCCCACCAAGATCGGAGACCCGGCCACGATGACATGCACGTGAGAGCCATCTTTCCGATAACGGACGGTCTCTAAGGGAGGCACTCCCCTCCCGCTCATGATTATCTGCGTAAGCCCGACCGCCTCCTCAAAAGTATCAGGGTTGGTGACCAGGTGGTCAAGATTTTGGCCGATCGCTTCTTCCCGTGAGTATCCGAACAACATCTCTGCGCCTGGGTTCCATTCCACGATCCTATGGCGGGCATCTGTGGTAACAATGGCGTCAGGGGCGGCTCCCAGCACCCCTTCGAGGTACATCCGGCGCTCTTCGATTTCTTCGAAGAGCCGTGCGTTCTCGATGGCGATGGCCGACTGGTTGGCGAAGGTCATTGCCAGTTGGGCCTCCTCAGCGGTATAAGGACGCACCTCTGCCCGATCCAGGGCGATCATGCCGATGACCTGATCCTTCACCATCAGCGGCACCCCCAACCACGATCGGATGCGGC
>JBAWAP010000295.1:0-11390 GCA_049589355.1 Anaerolineae bacterium | reverse complement strand
GCCGCATCCGATCGTGGTTGGGGGTGCCGCTGATGGTGAAGGATCAGGTCATCGGCATGATCGCCCTGGATCGGGCAGAGGTGCGTCCTTATACCGCTGAGGAGGCCCAACTGGCAATGACCTTCGCTAACCAGGCGGCCGTCACCATCGAGAACGCACGGCTCTTCGAGGAGGAGAAAAGAAGGAGCGCCCAACTGGCGCTGATTAGCGAGGTGGGCGACAAAGTGGCCTCCATCCTGGATTTGGATAGGCTGATGCAGGAGGTACCCCGCTCTATCCAGGAGAAATTCAACTACTACAACGTGGCCCTTTTCCTTCTGGGCGAGGAGCGCCGCGAGGTGGTGTTGCAGTCGGCCGCCGGCGGCTTCGAGCACATAGCCCCGCGGGAATATAGCCAGTCTTTAGATGAAGGCATCATTGGCTTCGTCACCAGAAGCGGCAACTCGTGGCTGGCCAACGATGTCAGCAAGGACCCCCACTACGTCAAGGGTTTCCTGGGGGAAGTGCTCACCAAATCGGAGCTGTGTGTTCCCATCAAGCTGGGCGATAAGGTCATCGGCGCCTTGGACGTGCAAAGCATTCATCTGAATGATTTCGAACAGGCGGATGTAGCGGCCATGGAGGCGGTGGCTGACCAGGTAGCCATTGCCATAGAGAATGCCAAGCTTTATGATGAGGCCAAGAAGCAGGCTGAGGAGATGGCTGCCCTGCGTGAAGTGAGCCTGGCCACCCTTTCCACTCTGGAGCGAGATCAGGTTTTCGAGATCATGCTTAACCAGTTGGGCACAGTCATTGACTACGATACGGCAGCCATAAAGATCATCACCCCCGACGGAAAGGATAAGATGATAGCCGGGCGGGGTCCCATCCTCTATGAGCAGATCATGTGGGATGGCTTCGATGTGAAGGACAACAAAATCATTCAGAAGATGAGGGAAACCAGGCAGCCAGCGGTGGTCCACGATACTCACACCAATGAGCGTTTTGAGAGGATAGGGGACTGGAAACCATTCCACTCCTGGGTTGGAGCTCCACTCTTTGTGAGGGGCGATATGATCGGCTATCTGGCTATAGAGAAAACTTCCCCTAGCTTTTACGAAGAGAAGGCAGTTCAGCTCCTGGACGACTTTGCCCGTGCAGCGGCCATTGCCCTTGAGAATGCTAAGCTCTTCGAGGAGACACGCCAACGTGCCCTTCAGTTGCAGACCGTCGAGGAAGTCGGACGAAGGGTCTCCGCCATCCTCGACCTCGATGAATTGCTCCCCTACGTGGCCAAGACTGTCCAGCAGAGCTTTGGTTACTACCATGTGGATATCTTTCTCGTCGAGCCAGCCACAGGCTATGCCGTCTTCAAGGCCAGCAGCGACCCTGCAGCGGAAAAGATAAAGGTATGGAAGGAGCAAGATTTACGTTTCAAGGTCGGTGAGGAGGGGATGATCGGCTGGGTGGCCCATACCGGCGAGCCCCTCTTGGCCAACGACGTCAGTCAGGAGCCCCATTACTTCCCAGACGAGTCGCTTCCAGAGACGAAATCCGAGCTGGTTGTGCCACTGAAGGTGGGAGAGCGAGTGGTGGGGGTCTTGGACGTGAACAGCGACGAGCTCAACGCTTTCGATGAGCACGACGTCTTCATCCTCCAGACCCTGGCCGGCCAGATAACCATCGCCATCGAGAACGCGCGGCTGTATGAGGAAACGCAGCGGCAATCGGAGCGCCTGGCCCAGACGCTGACGCTCAGCGAGGTGTTACACGGTGGCCTGGAGCTAGAGCAGGTGTTGGAGCAGATCGCCCAAGGGGCGGTGAGGCTGGGCTTCCACCGGGCGGTGATCAATGTTTGCCAGCCGGAAGAGGACTTAGTGAGGGTCCAGGCCATCGCTGGCCTGGAGGGGCCAGAGCGCGAGGAGCTTATGGGCGCTACCTACCGCTGGTCCGATTTCCAGACCCTGATGCAGGAGCGGTTCCAGGTCAGCCGCTCCTACCTGATCCGCCAGGGCGAGGTGGATTGGGAGAAAGATTTCCAGGGTGTCGTGGTCACCCCCAGCAGGGAGGATCGCGGGCCTGGCTACTGGCGTCCTGAGGACATGCTCCTGGTGCCACTGTGGGGCACCCACGGCCAGCCGGTGGGACTGCTCTCGATGGATGAGCCGGTGGATGGCCTTCTCCCCGACCTGAATACTATCCAGACGCTGGAGGCCTTCGCCAACCAGGCCGCCATCGCCATCGAGAACGCCAGGCTCTTCGGAGAGACGGAACGCTTGAAGGCGTTCAACGAGAGCATCGTGCAGGGTGTGGCCGAGGCCATCCTGATCGAGGATGCTCAGGGCATTCTCACCTTCGCCAACCCGGCAGCGGAGGAGCTGTTAGGATACACTTGTGAGGAGTTGATCGGTCAGCATTGGACGGCCATCGTGCCTGAGGAGCGGATGGAGAAAGTGCAGCAGGAGCTGGTGAAGCGGCCCCAGGGGATTGAAGGCCGTTACGAGACGGCCCTGTTGAGCAAGGAAGGGCAGGTGATCCCGGTCATCGTCGGCGCCCGGCCACTGTTCAAGGAGGACAAATTCGTCGGCATCCTCTCTGCTTTCACCGACATCACTGAGCGCAAGGCGGCGGAGGAGGCGCTGGCGGAGGAGCGCAATCTGTTGCGCACCCTGATAGACAACCTGCCAGATTACATCTACGTCAAAGACACCGAAAGTCGGTATTTTGTCAGCAACATTGCGCATGCGCGTTTCCTGGGAGCGACAACGCTGGACGAGGTCGTCGGGAAGACGGTCTTCGAGCTTTTCCCGCAGGAACTGGCAATGCAATACTATGCCGACGATCAAGAGATCATCCGGTCAGGTCAACCGTTGCTTAACCGAGAAGAACGCTCCGTAGATCGGACAGGAAACAGGGTATGGCATTTAACGACCAAAGTGCCTTTGCGGGATAGCCAAGGGAAGATTGTGGGACTTGTGGGCATTGCCCGCGACATCACCGAGCGCAAGCAGGCGGAGCGCGAAATCGAAGAGCGCCGGATGTATCTCGAAGGGGTGCTGGGAGCCGCCCCTGACGCCATTGTTACCACGGATGCCCGCCATGGGATCGTGGAATGGAACGCGGGCGCAGAGATGTTGTTCGGATACTCACGGGAGGAGGTGATCGGCCGAAATCTTGACCATCTGATTACCAACCCCGATGTGTTCGAGGAGGCGGTCGGGCTTACACAGATCGTCATGAGCGGGAGAGGAGTGCCTCCCTTAGAGACCGTCCGTTATCGGAAAGATGGCTCTCACGTGCATGTCATCGTGGCCGGGTCTCCGATCTTGGTGGGAGATGAGTTGATCGGGCTAGTCGCTGTCTATACCGACATCACCCAGCGCAAGCGGATGGAGGATGCACTACGCGCCTCGTTGCTCGTTGACGAACTTACGGGCCTGTACAACCGGCGAGGATTCTCAACCCTGGGACAACAGCAGTTGAAGACGGCCGACCGGGCGAAGAGCAAAATGTCGCTGCTCTTTGCCGACTTTGACGAACTGAAGCAGATTAATGATACCCTGGGCCACCAGGAAGGAGACCTGGCATTGATCGAGATCGCCAGTGTCCTCAGAGAGACCTTTCGCGAGTCAGACATCATTGCTCGCATTGGCGGGGATGAGTTTGTGGTTCTGGTGATAGAAACCGATGGCGTCAGTGCCGAGATTCTTACTACTCGTTTGCAGGAGAACCTGGAGGCCCGCAACGTAAGAGGAGACCGCCGTTACAGGCTGTCACTAAGCATGGGCATAGCGCGCTACGATCCCGAATCCCCCTGTTCCATTGATGAACTGCTAGCCCGGGCGGATAGGTTGATGTACGAGCAGAAACAGGACAACTTGGAGCTTTAGTTCAAGGGGGCTTGGGGCCACTGTGCCGGCCAATGCTTGGTACACATACCAAGGCTACACTCCGGCTATGAACGCTAGAGCCTTAAAGAGCAACTTCTAAACGAATTGGTAGAATTGTGCCCATGGATTGCTGAATTGAAAGTATCAGAAACCCAGCGCAAGTGGGCGGAAGAGGGGGAGGGCAAAAGATGGAAAAAAGGGAACAGATGGACAAATTGCTGCCTGATCTGATCGAGATCATCCACTTCACGGAGAACGTGTCCGCGAAGATACACGGCATGCTGGACGAGGCTGAGATCTACAGGACTGTGAAGGAGGAGTTTGCGAAATCGAAGCGATACACTGCGAGCATCCTGTTGTTGACGGATGACGGATCGAAGCTTAGGATTGCGGAAACATCATTGCCCCCCGAGAAGTTGAAGGCAGGGGAGAAAGCGGCTAGGCTCCGGCTGAAAGGGTACAGGATCGACCTGGACAAGTCAAGCACCTACAGTCGGATCGTAAGAGAGGGAAAAACTGTCCAATCCAACGTCAGCGACATAATAGGCGAATTGTTTCCGCAACCGCTAGCCTACCTGATATCAAAGACCATGGGCTACGAGGAGAAAAACAGCATCCTTACGCCGTTAAAACGGTATGGAAAGATCATAGGCGCCTTCGCCATGACTTCCCCCGAACTGGCCGAACACTTGATTCCATCAGTGAGAAACCTTGCCCAGCACATTTCAACCGCCTTGGAACTGGCTGATGCACACGCCGAGAGCAGGCGGGCAGAGGAGGAGTTGAGAAAATACCACGACCACCTTGAGGAACTGGTAGAGAAGCGCACCGCTGAACTGATACAAGCCAATGAACAACTGCAAAGGGAAATCACCGAGCGCAAGCGGGCGGAGGAGGCGCTGGAACTCAAAGTGGAGCAGTTAGCCGCTCTGAGCCAGGCATCTCAGGTTGTGACTGCCTCTCTCGAACTCGACCAGGTGTTGGCCGAGATTGTATCTCTGGCTAGCGAGGTGGTGTCCACGGATTACACCAGTGTGGTACTGGTGGATGAAGCAGGCAACATAGGCCGGAGTGCTGAAAACCTGCCCGGTGTACCGGGCATAGAGTACCGCATCAGGGATAAGGGCCTCACCAGATGGATCGTCCATTCGCGTCAGGCAGGGGTCATTGATGAAATCGGTGAGGATGGCGCTATGATCCCTGATCTGGGCGAAGGAGCGCCGCGTTTTGCCAATCCGCCCATTGTGGAGGCTGGCGTCAAGTCGGTCGCCGGCTTGCCATTGATGGTCAAAGATCGCCTGCTGGGCGTGCTTTATCTGCACAGCCTGCGTGCCGGTGCTTTTCATGGTCAACTGCCTTTGCTGACCACCTTCGCCAACCAAGTGGCCATCGCCGTAGATAACGCGCGATTGTACGAGGCGCTCTGGAAGAGCGAGGAACGGTTTAAGAGAATCGCAAGGGCGACCAACGATGCGATATGGGACTTGGATCTGGTCACAAATGCCGTGTGGTGGAATGAAGGCGTCAAGACACTCTTCGGCTACAGGGCTAATGAAGTGGGGTACGATCCTATGTGGTGGCGTGAACACATACACCCGGAGGACAGGGAAAGGGTCGTCTCAGGAATCAACGCTGTTATCAATGGGGGTGAGGAGTTCTGGTCGGATGAATATCGTTACCAACGTGCCGATGGTTCATACGCCCATGTCTTCGACCGTGGTTATGTCCTGTATGATGATAGTGGAAAGCCGGTGCGCATGGTCGGGGGGATAGTGGACATCACCGAGCGCAAGCGGGTGGAGGAAGAACTTCGACAAAGTTTCCAGAAATTACGAAGAGCCTTCGAGGGAACGGTCAATGCCCTGGTGTCAGCAATCGAGATAAGGGATCCCTACACGGCTGGTCACCAACGGGGGGTAACCCAACTGGCTTGCGCCATCGCCAAAGAGATGGGCCTTCCCGAGGAGCAGATCGAGGGAATCCGTATGGCAGGGCTGATTCATGATCTCGGCAAGATCAATGTACCCGCTGAAATTCTCAGTAAGCCCGGTCCGTTAACCGAACTCGAATATGGTCTGATCAAGATGCACCCCCAAATTGGTCATGATGTATTGAATGGGGTGATAGAATTTCCATGGCCAGTGGCCCAAATCGTGTTGCAACATCACGAAAGGATGGATGGTTCTGGTTATCCTGAGGGGCTTGCGGGAGAAGAGATCCTCTTGGAAGCAAGAATCTTAGCTGTAGCTGACGTTGTTGAGGCCATGGCTTCTAGCCGACCTTACAGAGAACCTCGCGGTATAGATGAGGCATTAGGGGAAATCTCACAGAATAGGGGTGTCCTTTATGATCCTGAGGTGGTAGACGCTTGCTTGAAGCTTTTCACCGAGAAGGGTTTTAAGTTCACTTAATAGCCTGTATTGAGCCTGTCGAAGTAATGGAGGATTGCAATGACGATGGAACCCGCAATCGGTCTGGTTGAGACCAACAGCATCGCGGCTGGCATCGAAGCTGGCGACGCGATGATGAAGAAGGCTCCTGTGGAGTTGCTGGAGGCCCGCCCGGTGTGTCCCGGCAAGTACATCGTCCTCATAGGCGGGCTTACCGACCCCGTATACGAGTCCCTGCAGGCAGGTATCAAGGCCGGGGCCGACACCGTCGTTGATCAGCTTTTCTTGCCCAACGTACACCGCTCCATCTTCCCGGCCCTGGCCACAGCTACCCCGCCGGGCAAGGGCGAGGCCCTGGGCATCATCGAAACCGTCACCGTGGCCACTTGCATCGTCGCCGCCGATGCCGCTGCCAAGGCCGCTGATGTCTCACTCCTGGAGCTGCGCCTGGCCAACGGCCTGGGAGGGAAATCGTTCGTGCTGATCGAAGGAGAGGTCTCTGAGGTCGAGGCCGCCATGGAGGCAGGGGTGAAGTTCCCAGAGCAGGAAGGGCTCTTGGTGCGCAAGGTCATCATCTCGCAGTTGCACGAAGAGATGAAGGCCAAAATCGTGTGAATCGCTGGATAAAGGAGGCTCCATGCAACTAGCCAAGGTGATTGGCAGACTGGTGGCCACTCAAAAATACAAAGGGCTGGAGGGGATCAAGTTACTGATCATCCAGCCCATAGACAAGTTCCAGAATCCCATGGGTGAGCCGGTAGTGGCTGCCGATGGGACGGCCCTGGCCGGGCCTGGAGACGTCGTCTTCTTCGTTGGAATACGGGAGGCCGCACAGGCCCTGCCGGAGAAGTTCGTGCCCGTAGATCACGCCATCACAGGGATCGTGGACCAGATAGACGTCCCCCAAATCTCAAATCTCAAATCTCAAATCTCAGATTGAGGAGAACGCCTTGCATATTGGGAAAGTCAGCGGCACGGTAGTAGCCACGTTCAAAGACAAAGTCTTCGAGGGCAGAAAGCTGCTTATCGTGGATCACCTGACGCCAGAAGGGAAACCCACGGGCCATTACTGGATCGCCGTTGATGATGTGCAGGCTGGCCTGGGCGATACAGTGATGGTCATTGACGAGGGCAACTCGGCCAGGCAGGTGGTGGACATGGACCCGGCCCCTATCCGGGCCGTGGTCGTGGGCATCGTGGATGAGATAGATATAGCGGTCTGACCTTGCACTGGGAGAGTAGCGATTGAGCAGTTACAGGGATCGCCGAACAGAGCAAGTATGGCGAGAGGAGATCGTCCGCGTCTGTCGCCTCCTCTACCAGAAGGGGTATGTAACCGCCACCGACGGCAATGTTTCGGTGCGCTTGAGTAAGAACCGTATCTTGTCTACTCCCAGCGGCTTCAGCAAAGGCTTCCTCGCCCCTGAGCAGTTGGTCGTAACCGACCTGGAGGGCAGGAAGATACCCGCTCACGAGCCCGCCAGTTGTGACCCTTCGGGCAGAGCCCTTCGACTAGGCTCAGGACAAGCCTCAGGGCGAAGCCTGGAGCCGACCTCGGAGCTATTGATGCACCTGGAGGCCTATCGGCAGCGGCCTGACATCGGTGCTGTCATCCACGCCCATCCCCCCATCTGCGTCGCCCTGAGTATTGCTGGCATCTCTCTGGCCAGGTGCCTCCTGCCGGAAGTGGTCGTCACCCTGGGCTTGATCCCTACCGCCGAATACGCTACTCCCTCCAGCGCCGAAGGGCCCGGGGCGATCAGGGACCTCATCGCCAACCACGATGCCCTGATCATCCAGCGGCACGGTACATTGACGGTGGGCAAGGATCCTTTTGATGCTTACCTCAAGCTAGAGAAGGTGGAACACCTAGCCCATGTCACCCTGCTCCTGCGCCAGTTGGGTCGGGAGACCCCTTTACCACCCGCCGAAGTCGCCAAGCTGCTCCGCATGAGGAGGGAGAAAGGGCTAGCCAGGGAGGGGGAGGAAGAGGATTTCTGTGCCAGTTGTGGGGTCTGTGACATGGCTGTCAGTCGCTCTCCCTCCAGGCCCACTCTTGAGCACAACGAGGAAGAACTGGTGAGACTGGTCACCCGCGAGGTATTGAAGGAATTGGGCAAACTGTCATTGGTCTAGTGGTCAGGTAGTCCTTGGTCAGATGGTCCGAAGGATTACTTGGCCAAGGACCACCCGACCATCTGACCACTTGACCTTTCCCGCTATTTTGAGTAAAATAAGGGCGGTTCAGAAGCCATTAAGCTTATGACCGCTTGATCACGTGCCCCCATCGTCTAGAGGACTAGGACACGGCCCTTTCAAGGCCGCGACAGGGATTCGAATTCCCTTGGGGGCACTATTTGACAAAACACTCAGTTTGTGCTATCTTATCTTCCAATACACTAAAGGCGACGAATGGGAATAGTAAGTGTGAGGCAATGATCACAGCGAGCTAGAGAAGGTGAAAGCTAGCATCAAAGCCTGCGCTGAACCCGCCCAGGAGCTGCGAGCGAAAAGGTGGATGGTCTGATAGTCAGATGGTCGGATGGTCTTTGGTCAAGCAGTCTCTAAGTTTTCAGACCACCTGACCACTAGACCAAGGACCACCAGACCAAGGACTAATCACCGTTAAGCTTGGCCGGATTCCTCCCGTTAGCATAAGGAACGGTATCGAGTAAAATCTTACTCTGTACCGATTGAGTGGGCTGTGGCAAGCCAACTAGGGTGGTACCACGGGGCATGAACACCTCGTCCTTAGAGGATGAGGTGTTTTTGATTTAGCTGGATGTTGGGTAAATGGTCAGATGGTCGGATGGTCCTCAGTCAAGCAGCCTCTCAATCTTTGGACCATCTGACCAAGGACTACCTGACCACCAGACCAAAGAGGAGGAGAGAAAATGGCAAAGAGAATTACACCGCGCAGCAAGGACTATTCCCGCTGGTACACGGACGTCATCCAGCGGGCGGAGATGGCCGACTATGCCCCGGTCAAGGGCTGCATGGTCATCCGACCCTACGGCTACGCCCTCTGGGAGAACATCCAAGAGGGCCTGGACCGCCGCTTCAAGGCCACCGGCCACGTGAATGCTTACTTCCCTCTATTCATCCCCCAGAGCTTCATCCGCAAGGAAGCCGAGCACGTGGCAGGGTTCGCCCCTGAGCTGGCAGTGGTGACCCACGGCGGCGGCAAGAAGCTGGAAGAGCCTCTCATCGTGCGCCCTACCTCGGAGACGGTCATCGGCCACATGTACTCCCAGTGGGTGCGTTCCTATCGGGACCTGCCGATTCTCATTAACCAGTGGTGCAACGTGGTGCGCTGGGAGAAGCGTCCCCGGTTGTTCCTGCGCACTACCGAGTTCCTCTGGCAGGAGGGACACACCGCCCACGCCACTGCTGAGGAGGCAGAGGAAGAGACGCTGCAGATGCTGGAGGTATACCGCGACTTCGCCGAGAACGACGCTGCTATTCCCGTCATCACTGGACGCAAGAGCGAGTCGGAGAAGTTCGCTGGGGCGGTGGCTAGCTACGCCATCGAGGCCATGATGGGCAACAGGTGGGCCCTGCAGTCCGGCACATCCCACTTCCTGGGTCAGAACTTTGCCCAGGCCTTCGACATCAAATACCTGGACCAGAACAACGAGCTTCAGTACTGCTGGACTACGAGCTGGGGGCTCAGCACCCGTATGGTGGGGGCGGTTATCATGGTTCACGGCGACGACCAGGGCTTGATCCTGCCGCCCAAGATTGCTCCCACCCAGCTCATCATCATCCCCATCTGGACTAGCGAGGAGGGGAAAGAGGAGGTTCTGAAGGCGGTCGAGGATATCACCACGACCTTAGGCCAGAAGGTGCGTTACAAGGTGGATGACCGAGAGGAATACTCGCCCGGCTGGAAGTTCAACGAGTGGGAACTGCGGGGCGTGCCTCTGCGCCTGGAAATCGGGCCCAGAGACGTAGCCCAGGGGCAAGTTACCCTGGCCCGGCGGGAAGGAGGCGAGAAGACTACTGCCCCCCAGGAGGGCTTGGCCCAGCGCCTCGACGACCTCCTCGACGACATCCAGAAAAGCCTGTTCCGACGAGCCAAGAGCTTCCTCGATGAAAACTCCTTTGAAGTGGATGATTATGAGGAGTTCAAGCGGATCATCGAGGGGGACGGCGGTTTCATCTACGCCTACTGGTGTGGCTCTGGCGAGTGCGAAGCGGCCATCAAAGAGGAGACCAAAGCCACTATCCGCTGCATCCCCTTCACGCAGAACGGGAAGGTAGGCCGCTGTATTCTCTGCGGTGAGGAGGCCAGAGAACAAGCGCTCTTCGCGAGGGCCTATTAGCGTAGCCCCCACCCCAACCCCTCCCCCAACTTTGGGGGAGGGGAAACTAATTCCCCCTTCTCCCAGGGTTGGGAGAAGGGGGTTAGGGGGATGAGGGCCGCTATTGGGGTTTAGATGAAACCCACGAAGACCACCTATCTGCAGCTTGTGCTGGTCACTCTGATCTGGGGCAATTCCTTCATTGCCATCAAACACGCCGTCCAGTTCCTGGCCCCCGTGGAATTGACGATTTTGAGGTTCGTCCCGGTGGCTCTCATCTTCGGCGTCTTGCTCTTGACCACTCGCCGGGTGGCCTTCTGGAAGATGGTCAGGAGAGATTGGCCGGGGCTGGTTCTCCTGGGGCTATCGGGAGTAGTGGCTTACAACCTCGCTCTGAACACGGGTGAGAGGCGAGTCCCCGCTGGCACAGCCAGCTTGATCATCTCCCTGAACCCCGCGTTCACCTTCTTGCTATCAGTTATGTTTCTAAAGGAGCGGCCGACAATCAAGAAGGCGATGGGGCTAGCCATCGCCTTCTTGGGATTGTACGTAATTGTGCGCTATGCCAATAACCAACAGATTGATTTCAGTTACCTTCGCTACGTGTTCGTAACCATGCTGGCTCCACTTTGCTGGGCCATCTACACCATCCTGGGCAAGCCTTTGGTGGCCAGGTACCCACCTCTGTTGGTGGTCGGCGGGGCTATGATGGCGGCGGTCATACCTCTGCTATTCCTCATCCGGGGCAGCCTCATTGCCAAGCTACCAACTTTGCCGTCTAGCGCATGGCTCAGCGTCGCTTTCCTTTCACTGGCCTGCACCGTTTT
>JBAWAP010000294.1:0-5942 GCA_049589355.1 Anaerolineae bacterium | reverse complement strand
ATCCCGGTGATCATTGTCAACCAGTTGGAACCAATTGAGGGGGTTAAGGTCGCCTCCTACATCGGTTTCGACAACACGGTGGTGGGGGCGATCTCGGCCTACGCGGTGGTGGACTACCTGGGCGGGCCCGGCATCCTGGGCAAGGGCGACAGGGTCGAGGTCGAGCCTGGAACCCATCTCGACCTGGCCTGGTGGCAGGCTCTTTACAAGGGTTTGGATCCCAGGGCCATGGAGGTGAAGGGTCGCGTAGCGATCATCGAGGGCATTTCTGGTAGCTGGCATGGGGAGAATCGGCTGGTGCGCTCGGATGGCAGCGTTATCTATGCCGATTCCATCACCTTCCCCGTCCACGATGAGGCGGGGCAGTTTATAGGTCTAGTCGCATCTTTTCGGGACGCCACCCAGCGGAAGCAGGCAGAGGAGGAGAGGGAGCGGTTGCAAGAGCAACTGGTCCGCCAGGAGAAGCTGGCCGTGCTGGGACGACTGGCCGGCGGTGTGGGCCACGAGCTACGCAATCCCCTGGGGGCCATTAACAGTGGCGTCTACTTCCTCAACATGGCCCTGGAAGAACCCGATCCGGAGGTGAAGGAAACGCTGGAGATTCTGCAGAAGGAAGTGAAAACATCCGAGATGATCATCAGCAGCCTCCTCGACTTTGCCCGTACCAAGCCCCCCACCCGGCGAAAGGTGGATGTCAATGACGTCGTCCAGGAGGCGCTGTCTCGTACCACCGTGCCGGAGAACGTCGAGGTGGTGAGCCAACTGGACGAGACGTTGCCCATCATCCTGGCCGATCCCGATCAACTGGGCCAAGTCTTCGGAAACATCATCCTCAACGCCATCCAGGCCATGCCCGAGGGCGGCCAGTTAGTCATCAAGACTTCGGAAGTTTCCGAAAAACTTCCGAAGTCTGAGTGGGTGACTGTCTCTTTCACCGACACAGGGGTGGGCATCTCCGAGGAGAGCCTGAGCAGGCTTTTCGAGCCGCTCTTCACCACCAAGGCCAAGGGCATTGGGCTGGGGCTGGCGGTCACCAAGACCCTGGTGGAGGGACATGGGGGCAGCATTGAGGTACAAAGCGAGTTAGGGAAGGGTAGCACCTTCGCCGTCAGGCTGCCTACAGGTAGAGGGCCTGCCCTGAGCCCCTCGACCCCGCTCGGGATAAACACTGTAGGATAGGGGGAAAGTAGCTTGGAGGAGAAACCCAGCATCCTGATCGTGGATAACAACATCAGTCATTGCAAGACCCTGTCCTTCATACTGGGGCGACGGGGCTACGCGGTTACCACCGCCAAGGACGGACCAGAGGCCATCGCCCATACGCAGGAGAAGGCCTATGACGCCATCTTCATTGACGTGAAGCTGCCGACCCTGAATGGCCTGGAGACCTATTTAGCCATCAGAGAGAGTAACCCGGAAGCGGCGGTTGTTATGATGACGGTCTATCGCCAGGAGATGGCCGAACTGGTGGGAGAGGCCCTGGACAATGACGCCTGCATTTGCCTCCACAAGCCCCTTGATCTGGCAAAGGTGCTCAGGTTGGTTGACGAGATACAGCCGCGGATGAGAAAGTAGAAGGGAATCCCTATTCGCTCAGGGCAGGGCTCGGGATAAACATTGCCCAAGGGGAGAAAAAGTATCATGAGGGTACAAGATCGACCTCTACAAATCCAGCATCTGCAGTTAAGTCGTAAGGGGGGAAACACCCTCCACGTCAACGTTAGCGACAGAATAGGCGAGTGGAACCCATGAACTGGCAATGGACACCTTACACGATCCCGTTGATGGTGGCCGCGGCTACCTCGGTCATATCAGCATTCTATATACTGCGACATCGGCACATGTCTTCGTCTAGAACAGGGGTGTTGATTTTACTGGCCTGCGCCGATTGGATCATGGGGTACGCTCTGGAGCTAGCGAGCGCTGATCTGTCGGTCAAGTTCTTTTGGGCGAAGGTGAAATTCGTAGCCGCTTGCATTATGCCGACGGCGTGGTTGATCTACATACTGCAGTACACCGGACGTGAGAAATGGCTGACGCGTCGTACTCTGGCCCTGCTGAGCATTGTACCCTTCATCTTTTTGCTGTTGATCTTCACCAACCAGGCCCACAGCCTGATCTGGCAGCGCGTTTGGCTGGACACCGACGGGCCATTCTCCATCATAGGTTCAACTTATGGTCCAGGCTTATGGGTCTATATGGTGTACTCATATACATTGGTTCTAGCTGGCATCTTCTTGCTTATCCAGGCGCTCGTTCGCTCGGGCCGTCTCTACCGTTGGCAAGCCAGCGCGTTGCTACTTGCTGTATTCACTCCGTGGCTGGCAAACGCCGTGCTGGACCTTTCCAACTTGAACCCCTTCCCGCACCTTGAGCTGACACCAGTCGCGTTAGGCCTCACTGCCCCAGTAGTGGCATGGAGCCTCGCTCGTTTGCGGCGGGGAGACATTGTGTCAGTGTCTCGCGGAGCCATTCTCGGAGGCATGAGCGACGGCGTTATGGTGTTGGATGCGCGGAATCGTATCGTGGACCTGAATCCTGCTGCCCAACGTCTTATTGGGCACACTCTCTCGGAGGCCATTGGGCAGCCTGTGGGACAGTTGTGGTCTGAGTGGCCTGTTCTGATGGAACGCCGCTGGGACGAGGCTGAGGCAGGTAGAGAAGTAGTGTTGGGTAAAGGCGATGGGCAGCGCACCTATGACGTGGGCATCTCCCCTCTGGTTGACTGGCGTGGCCATCTCATAAGCCAGGCGGTTGTCCTGCACGACATCACTGAGCGCAAGCGGGCGGAGGAGGCACTGCGGAAGAGCAAAGAGCGGTATGCGTTGGCGGCACGCGGGGCCAACGATGGGCTATGGGACTGGGATCTGAAAACCAATGAGGTGTACTTTTCCCCCCGCTGGAAGTCTATGCTTGGCTACGAGGAGAGTGAGATCGGAGACAGCTTGGACGAATGGTTCGGTCGGGTACACCCTGAGGAACTCGACCGGGTGAACATGGAACTTTCCGCCCATCTCGAAGGGCTTACCTGTCACTTCGAAAAAGAGCATCGCATGTTGCACAAGGACGGAACCTATCGCTGGATGCTCACTCGGGGGCTTGCAGTTCGGGACGCGAATGGAAACGCCTACCGTGTGGCTGGATCGCAGACCGACATCACCGAGCGCAAGCGCGTCGAGGAGCAATTACTTCATGATGCCTTTCACGATGCGTTGACGGGCCTGCCGAACCGAGCTTTGTTCATGGACCGCTTGGGGCGTTCAGTCGAGCGTGCAAAACGGCGGGATGACTATTTATTCGCCGTGCTCTTCATGGACCTTGATCGCTTCAAAAACGTCAACGACAGCCTCGGGCACACGATCGGGGATGAACTGCTTATCGCGAGTGCTCGAAGGTTGGAAAGGTGCCTGCGTCCCTCAGATACGGTTGCGCGTCTTGGGGGAGACGAGTTTGTGATCCTCCTCGAAGATATCAGAGACATCAGTGACGCAACACGCGTTACCGGCCGGATTCAGGAGCAACTGGCGTTGCCTTTCAAGCTGAACGGACATGAAGTGTTCACCTCCGCCAGTATCGGCATCGTGCTGAGTGAGACAGGCTATGGCCGGCCAGAGGATATCCTGCAGGACGCCGATATAGCAATGTATCGCGCCAAAGTGCTTGGCAAGGCACGCCATGAGTTGTTCGACAGAGCCATGCGCGCCCGGATAATGGCGCGCTTGGAATTAGAGAGAGACCTGCGGCGGGCCGTAGAGCGCCAGGAGTTTCAGGTTCACTATCAGCCTGTTTTATCGCTGGAAACCGGCAGGATCACCGGTTTCGAGGCTCTCGTGCGCTGGCAGCATCCAGGTCGTGGTCTCGTCTCCCCAGTGGAGTTCATTTCCGTGGCCGAAGAAACTGGACTGATCATTCCTATTGACCGCTGGGTGCTCCGCGAGGCATGTCGGCAGATGCGCGAATGGCAGGCGCGATTTCCGGCAGACCCGCCCTTGACGATCAGCGTGAATCTTTCCGGCAAACACTTCGCGCAACCTGATCTGATCGAGCACATCGAACAGGTTTTGCAGGAGACCGGCCTTGATGCACGCAGGTTGAAGCTCGAGATGACAGAAAGCATGATCAAGGCAGATGTCGAATCGGCAACCGGCATGCTTATGCGACTGAGAGCGCTGGGTGTTGAGTTGCAAATAGATGACTTCGGTACGGGCTACTCAGCATTGAGTTACCTGCAGCGCATACCAATTGACGCGATAAAGATTGACCGCTCTTTCGTCAGCAGGATGGGCGTCAATGGCGACAACTCGTGGATTATCAAGGCAATTGTGACGCTCGCCCGTGATCTGGGCATGGATGTGATCGCAGAGGGGGTAGAAACGGCGGAGCAATTGGCCCAACTCAGGACGTTGGAATGCGAGTATGGGCAGGGGTACTTTATCTCCAGGCCGCTGGATAGCGAAGCAGCAGCAGCGTTGATGGCGGAGGCGCTGGCAGTAGATGTCCATGTTACTGCAGATGTAGTGGGCTTGTCAGCCTTTCTTCGGCCTGGGTGGCGACGGCTGGAATTGGGCACAGCAACGCATTGTCGTGTATCTTAGCCCAGAGCGTTTCCAGTTGTTGTAGGAAGATAACTCGCCAGTGGCAAATCGCCACCGAATGCAAATGTGGCAATCTGTGGCTCGTGGCAGGTGAGATCAGCCAGCGTTCCGTCATTGCAAGGCGCGCTTTTTGCGCCGAAGCAATCTCCTACCAGGTTGGAGATTGCTTTGCCTTCGGCTCGCAATGACCACGTTAGCGGAGCTTGCGATTGCCCTGGCCCTATCATGCTGGATTTGGAGGTGGAGCTATGTCACACCGTGCCTGGGCCTATATCTGCGGGGTTCTCCTGTTGGGAGCTGTACTGACGGGGCTCGCCCTATCTGGCCTGGCGCAGTCTACGTCCCGGTGGTTGATTTTCACAATCCTCGTCGTGCTAGCCATCGTTGCTCACCTCTTTAAGGCGCGAGGGGCTGGCCACGAGGCGTGGCACGCCAACCTGGTCTTCTTCTTCGCCGGCGTGCTCCTTCTGCCCCCATCTCTCTTCGTGCTCCTGGTGATCATCCCCCACCTGGTGGAGTGGGCGAAGGAACGTTTGGTGAACAGCCCGAGCCTGCGCAACTGGTACATCCAGCCCTTCAACATCGCTACGCACATCATCGCCGGGTCGGCTGCTCGGTGGGTGTACACTGCTACGGGCACCGACAGGGCTGTGTTCCTCACACTGTCCTCGGTGTTAAGTGTGGCCGGGGCCGCGCTTACCTACGTTGTCCTCAACCACGTTCTGGTCGGGCAGGTTCTCGTTCTGGCTCGGGGGGTATCGTGGCGCGAATCGGGCATCATGGACATCGAGAACCTGGTGACGGACCTGATCCTATTGTTGCTGGGTTACATCGTGGCCGTGCTATGGCAACTGAATCCCTGGCTGATCCTGCCGGCGCTCTCGCCGTTGCTGCTTATCCATCGGACGCTGAAGATTCCCCAGTTGGAGAGACAGGCCCAGACCGATGAGAAGACTGGCTTGTGGAACGCCCGCCACTTCGTCAAGTTGTTCATCACCGAGATGGAACGGGCCAGGCGTTTCGACCGGCCCTTGGCGCTGATCATGGCCGACCTGGACTTGCTGCGCAACATCAACAACACCTATGGCCATCTGGCTGGCGACACTGTGCTGGCGGGCATTGGTCAGATTATCCGCGAGAACATCCGCGAATATGACATTGCCGGGCGGTTTGGAGGCGAGGAGTTCACCATCGTGCTACCTGAGGTGGGGCCGGCTGAGGCGCGGTCTTTTGCCGAGCGGCTACGGGAGGCGGTGGAGGCGGCTAGCTTTGAGGTGCGGACCAGCGCCACGCCCATCCGCACCACGATCAGTCTCGGTGTAGCGTGCTTTCCCTGGGATGCCACTG
>JBAWAP010000293.1:0-19812 GCA_049589355.1 Anaerolineae bacterium | reverse complement strand
GGTCTCTGGAGATGGGAGTTATTTGGTCGAAACATCGTTCCCTCACTTAGATAGAATAGAATCCAACATCTATAACACCACCCTCACCCAAAGGATTTGGAAATTGCCCTTTTTTCAGGGGAGTCGTACAACGACTTCGAGAACTTGAGGATGAATTCCCAGATCGAGGCATTCGCATCCTTGAAGGCGATTGTAACCACATCATAACAACAGAGATCACGCCACGTATCCGATACGAGCGGTTCAACCGAGGGCTGATCTTCCTCGATCCTTTCGGTATGGATGCAGAATGGTCCACCATCGGGCAAATAGCCGAGACGCAAGCATTGGAGATATTTCTGAATTTCCCAGTGATGGCCCTCAACCGTACTGTGCTGCCCAATGATCCCAACGCGCTCACCGAAGTACAAATCGAGCGGATGAATCGTTTTTGGGGGTCCACCGAATGGCGAGCCGACATCTACGAAGAAGTGCCAACGCTCTTTGGACCCGTCGAGATGAAAATTCGCCGCACCACAGGGCAACGGCTCGGTCGGTTGTTTAAGAAACGTTTGGAGGAAGTCTTCCCTCACGTTACCAATCCACTGGTAGTGACTAACTCCAAGAATGCACCACTCTACTGTTTGATCCTCGCGGGGCACGACCCAACGGGAGTTAAGATTGTACGAGAGATCTTCCAACGATACGAACGGCTAGGCCGGTAGACGGGTCACATTTGAGAGGAGTATGGCCTATGGGAGCCAGTTCGAGCATTGAGTGGACAGAATCCACTTGGAATCCAGTGACGGGTTGCTCTAAAGTCAGTCCGGGATGTAAACACTGCTACGCTGGGCGCATGGCGTTGCGACTGCGCGCCATGGGACAACCCAACTATGTCAATGGTTTTAAGTTGACCATACACGAACACATGTTGGAATTGCCGCTGAGATGGAAGAAGCCGCAAATGATCTTTGTCAATTCGATGAGCGACCTTTTCCACAAAGACGTACCGCTGGAATTCATCCAAAAGATCTTTGATGCCATGCGCCGAGGCTCGTGGCATACGTTCCAGGTGCTCACCAAACGATCCCGGCGACTACTCGAGCTCGATCAAGAGATTGACTGGCCTCCCAACGTGTGGATGGGCGTCAGTGTGGAAAACCAGGACTATGCGTTTCGTATTGGACATCTCAGTCAAACGAACGCCTACCTCAAGTTCCTCTCACTAGAGCCTCTGCTTGGTCCATTGCCAAACCTAGACCTGCATGGCATAGACTGGGTCATTGTCGGAGGCGAGTCTGGGCCTGGGGCCAGACCTATCAAAGAAGAGTGGGTAATTGACATCAGAGACCAATGTCTTGTAGCCAACATCCCTTTCTTCTTCAAGCAATGGGGAGGATTCAGAAGGAAACACACTGGGCGAGTTCTCCAGGGCCGCACCTGGGACGAGATGCCCATGCAGACAGGAGTGGTGAGTAGTCAGAGGGTGCCTACTGCCATGATCTGACATAGGCCGGTGGCAGAGGAACTCAGCGAGGTAGACAAAGGGGGCGAACCATTGCTTGCACGCCAGTGAACGACAGGAGGTTCAGCAGAATCATGGCGAACATCGAAGTGCAGAGAACAGACCACGACGATAGCTACGAGTTCCAGGTAACCGTGAAGGACAGGAGGGGGGAAAGTCGCCACCGGGTGACACTCCGGAAAGCTGACTATCGGGAGTTGGCCTTGGGCAAAGCGAGCCCCGAGGCCCTGGTGACGGAATCCTTTCGATTCCTCTTGGAACGCGAACCCAAGGAGTCAATCCTGGGCTCCTTTGATCTCATGGTGATCGGCCGCTACTTTCCGGAATACAGGCGTGAGATCGTGAAGCGCCTGTGATCGGGTGTTCAACGCATCGAGGCTGGTTCGCTCGGCCAAGCCACCTGCGTAACCAATACAGGTGGCTTCTTTGTTGCTAAGCGAGGTGAAACCTGGTATACTATCAGGTGCAATGCCGCTATATCAAGCTCTCAACGTCAAACCCAATGATGTTATCTCCTTTGTCGGGGCGGGGGGGAACACGACGGCGACCCTGCGCCTGATGGAAGAGTTGGCTGGGATCCAAAGGCCAGTGGTTTTCACCACCACGACCAAGATCCTGGAGCCAATCCCCAGGGAGAACGAGTACCTGCTCTTGGCCGAGGAGGAAGAGGCGTTGACTCAGGTGCCCGACCTTCTGACCCGCTATCTGAAGGTCTTCCTGGCTAGGCGCCGCTTGGAAGAGGTGGATCTGACCGCCCTGGGGGAAAGCGACAGGGATTACCCTATGCGCCCCAACAAGCTGGAAGGAGTGTGCCTCTATCTGGTTGACCGCCTGGCCGGACGGCTCAGCGAGGCGGTCATCTTGGTGGAGGCCGATGGAGCTCGCCACCGCGCCCTCAAGACCCCTGCCGCCCACGAGCCAGTGGTGCCCGCCTCGACCACGATACTCGTGCCCATGGCCGACCTCACCGTTCTGGGAAAGCCTCTGGCTGAAAAGCATGTCCACCATCCTGAGCTGGTGGCGAGCCTAACCGGAGCTGCTATCGGCGAGCCTGTGACCGTTGAGATGGTAGCCATAGTGCTGAGCCATCCTCAGGGCGGACTGAAGGGCCTTCCTGAGCCAGCGAGAGCGATCCCCATTCTGAACCAAATTGCGGAAGACCGCCCCTTGGACGAGGCGCGCCAGATCGCCCATCTCATCCTACGAAACGAGCGCGTGGAGAAGGTAGTCATCGCCTCCCTGCGAGCCCCTGAGCCAGTGCTGGAGGTGATAACCAATGATCAATGACCAATGACCAAATCCCAATGACCAATCGGCAATCGGCAATCGGCAATCGACAATCGGCAGTAGCCGCTATCATACTCGCTGCTGGCGAGTCGCAGCGCTTTGGCCAGCCTAAGCAGCTTCTGCCAGTGGGCGACAAGACGATGATCCAACACGTGGTGGACATCACTTTGGATTCGCCCATCGAGCAAGTGATCGTCGTCTTGGGCTGTCGGGCGACGGAGATAAGAGCGAGCCTCGCCAGCCGGCCGGTCCAGGTCGTGGTCAACGAGAAGTGGAGATCGGGCCTGAGCAGTTCTGTGCAAGCGGGGCTCTTGGCCATGAAGCCGGAGATGGGCGCAGCCCTCTTTGTCCTGGTCGACCAGCCGGGCGTCACAACCGAGGTCATAGCCAAGCTCGTCGAGCGCTACCGGGAGACCCAGGCGCCCATCATCGTCCCCACCCATCGGGGCCGACGGGGCAATCCTGTACTCTTCGACCGTTCTCTTTTCAGGGAATTGATGGAAGTGAAAGGCGACCAGGGTGGGCGACACCTCATTGCCGAACACAGTGACGAGTTGGAGGAAGTAGAGGTGGAGACAGAGACTATTTTTACCGACATTGACACCGCCGACGATTATCAAAAAGTGATGACCTGGTGAATCCAAGCTTCGAAGACCAGTAGGTTGGAAACCTCGTTGGAGTGCGGACGCCAGTCCGCCAAGGCCGAAGCAGGCTTGCGCCTGCACTCCAGATCCCAAATTCTGAGGATAGCTCATGGACAAACTCCAATCTGTCAAAAGCCTGACAATTGACCTGGATGGCGTCCTCTACCGTGGCAACGAGGCCATCGTCGGTGCCAAGGAGTTCGTGGCCCTCTTGCAGCGAGAAAGGGTCCCCTTCCTGCTGCTTACCAACAACTCCACCCGTACGCCAGGCCAGTATGTAAAGAAGCTGGCTAAGATGGGCATCGCCATCGAGGAAAGCGATGTTTTGACCTCGGCCCAGGCCACTGCTCTGTACATGGAGAGGATGGCGCCACCGGGGGGGCGAGTGTATGCCATCGGCGAGGAGGGCCTGCAGGCTGCCCTGCAAGAGAAGTACACTGTCGCCGAAGAAGGAGCCAGCTTTGTGGTTGTCGGCCTGGATAGGGGACTCACCTATGAGAAACTCAAAACTGCTACTTTGTTGATCCGCAGCGGGGCCAGGTTTATCGCCACCAATCCAGACAAGACTCTGCCGACAGAAAAGGGACTCATACCGGGCAATGGGGCTATCATAGCGGCTTTGGAGGCGGCCACCGGTGTGGCCCCCTTTGTGGTTGGAAAACCGGAGCCGGCCATTTTCGACCTGGCCTTAGCCAGAATGGGGGTAGGCAAAGAAGGGGCGGCCGTTATCGGTGACCGTCTGGAGACCGATGTCCTGGGTGGGCGGAGGGCTGGCCTGATCACCATCTTCGTCCTTTCGGGTGCTACCAGCCGACAAGAACTGGAGAATTCCTCTATCAAACCAGACTTAGTCTTTGAGGACGTGAGGCAGTTGTATGAGGCCTGGCCGAAATCCTAAAGCGTTTGACAAGACCCCTTTGCTCGATTTAACCTACGACCAACTGAAGGAGCTCCTCACCTCCTGGGGCGAGCCCTCCTATCGGGCCGATCAGATATGGGGCTGGCTCTATCGCTCATTGGCCACCGACTTCCGGGAGATGACCAACCTGCCCAATGAGCTAAGGGAGAGGCTGGTACAGGCGACCCTCTTGCAAACTATGAAGCCCCTGGAAGAAATGGTGTCCGCTGACGGCTTGACGCGCAAGGTGCTCTTCGCCCTGAGGGACAATCAGACTATTGAGAGTGTGCTGATGCATTATGAGCGGCGGCACACCGCCTGCATCTCTACCCAGGTCGGCTGTCCCTTTGATTGTGTCTTCTGTGCCACAGGCCAGAGCGGTTTCGTACGGAACCTGACTCCCGGCGAGATCGTGGGACAGGTGCTATACTTTGCTCGGCAACTGAGAGACCAAGGACGAAGGACCAACAGACCAATGGCCAACGTGGTTTTCATGGGCATGGGCGAGCCTCTGGCTAACTACGAGGCCACCTGGCAGGCCATTGAAACGCTGACTCACCATGAAGGTTTTAACCTGGGAGCGCGGCGCATTACGATCTCGACCGTGGGCCTAGTGCCTGGCATCCAGCGCTTGACTGAGGAAGGGACCCAGATCGGCTTAGCCATCTCCCTCCATGCCCCCACCGATGAATTGCGCGATAAGCTAGTCCCCATCAACCGCCGCTATCCCCTAAACCAATTGGTGGCTGCCTGTCGCCATTACGTTCAACGAACGGGGAGACGCATCAGCTTCGAGTATGCCCTCATCCATGGGATCAACGATTCCCCAGAGCAGGCACGCCAGTTGGCCCGTTTGGTGGATGGGCTGCTCTGCCACGTCAATTTGATCCCCCTCAACCCCGTTCCTGAGTCGCCGTACCAGCCCTCATCGCAGGGTAGGATTCTGGCCTTCCAGGCCGAGCTAAACCGCTCGAAGGTGCCCAATACCCTCAGGGTAGAGCGGGGCGTAGATATTCAGGCTGGCTGTGGTCAATTGCGTTGTCAGCGGATGCCAAAGGAGTAGGTAGGGGTAAGGCCTGCCCTTACCCGACCTTGCATTTTTCCTTAATACAGTGTATGATTATGCCCCAGAAAGGAACGTGGTAAGTAATCAGGAGGTGGCTGAGATGGCGATGAGAGAAATCACAATGCATTTTCCAGAGGAGTTGCTACAAAGCTTCGATGAGGTTATCGAAAGGCAAAGCCTCACACGCGATGAAGCGTTGATTAGGCTCGTTGAGGATTACGTCCAGCGAAGGGGGTTAGCGAGAGAAATCGCGATGGCGACGCTTGCCCGGTTGAAGACAGGAGGCCTGGGCTTCTATGGCGATCTCACCTATCGCTATCTTAGCGGAGAGCTGGAACGAACACGCAGCATTAATGATATCGAGCTAGACTCTGAAGAAATTGCGGAAGCCATATATCAGACATTTGGCACCAGAGATCCCATCGAACTGATTGAGAAGGTGAGGTACAGGGAGCTATGATTTGCCTTGACTCCGACGTGCTGGTCATCCATCACCATCACAAAGGCGATGCGCGTTATCCAACGAATTAGCTCTTTATGCAGAGGAGCAAAGAACTGGATAGAAGCACAACTATCTATAACCTTTACGAATTGTGTGGGATACTCATCAGCTCCGGCAGACTGGCTGAGGGAAGAGCTCTGTTCGAGGAATACGTGACCTCTAAAGACATCGAAATCCTCTACCCCAAGATTACCTTGTTTTCAGAAAGAAGGTTCTGGGCAGTTCACAACGAGGAGATAATGAAAAGAGTTGAACGTGGCATGAGGGTGGGAGACGCAGCCGTTCTGTGGGCGGCAGAATCCAACGCTTGTGAGATCTTCGTCACTTGGAACACGAAGCATTTTGCGGGCAAGACCGCTATCAACGTTCAAACGCCTGAGGAGTGGCTAGCAGAGCATAGCAAGGATTAGCAACCTTGCGACGAGAAACGTGTTATAGATACTGGGAAACAAAAAGCCAGCCCTGTAATCTGAGCTGGCAGGTTGGTGCGTAGCTAATGGCATAAAGCCATACCAATTAGCTTTTAGAGAGTGTTTTCAAGCACTGGGCGCAGACGTTAATGCGCTTGGTAATGCCGTCTTTGGTGATGGTTACCTTCTGAATATTGGGCTTCCATTGACGCTTGGTAGCCTTCTTTGAATGGCTGACGTTCTGTCCAAACTGGACGCCCTTGCCACAGATGTCACACTTAGCCATGTCTACTCCCTTCTCAACAATGTCCAAATCACTGTATATATCATACCACAACAAGCCGCTTTTTGCAAATCGGCTAGCCGCTGGGTGAGTAACGAGTCACGAGTAACGAGTGACGTGTAAGTCTTCCTCGGTTACTCGTAACTCATTTCTCATTCCTTCCCTTGGAGGTAGGTGAAAATGACAGAGGAGACGAGATTAGGTGGGATCGAGGTTTCGCCAACAGCCATCGCCAGCATCGCCAGCCAAGCGGTGTTGAATAGCTACGGCGTGGTCGGCATGGCCTCCAAGAGCCTGGTGGGCGGGTTGGCCCAGATCATCCAGCCGGACAGCAAGCGTGGGGTAGAGGTAAAGCTAGAGGGCGATTGGATCATTATAGACCTTTACGTAGTCATCGAGTATGGCACCAGGATTTCCGCCGTCGCCCACAATGTCATGAGCAGCGTGAAATTCAGCGTAGAGAAGGCCCTTGGCGTGCCCGTCTCTCAAGTGAACGTCCACGTTCAGGGATTGCGGGTTAGTGATCTGGGAATTAGAGATTAGAAATTAGAAATTGGAAGCTGGAAGTTGGAGTCCAATATCTAATTTTTAATTTCTAAATCCCAACGGAGATACGGTTTGACAAGCGAGAATTCGTCCCAGCGAGGAGAACAAGAGACAACGAACTTATGCAGTGAGGGAGGGCTAAGGCGAGCCTTGGAGGCCAGCACCACCTGGCTTGAAAGGCACGTCCAAACCATCAACGCTCTAAACGTCTATCCTGTGCCCGATGGCGATACTGGCACCAACATGCTGCTCACCATGCGGGCCGCCCTCGAAGAATTGAACAGCTCCTCGGCCCAGTCGGCCTCGGCCGTCGCTCACACTGTGTCCTATGGCGCCCTGATGGGGGCACGTGGTAACTCAGGGGTCATCCTCTCGCAGTTGTTCCGGGGGCTCGCCAGAAGCTTGGATAAGAAGGAAACCTTTACTGCCTTGGAGTTGGCTCAGGCCATGAAGGAGGCTTCGGCCATGGCCTACAAGGGGGTGATCAAGCCCGTTGAAGGTACCATCCTCACTGTGGCCCGAGAGGCGGCCGATGCGGCGGTGGCCGCCAGCGAGGAGAGGAACGATCTCCTCTACGTGCTAGAGAGAACGGTGGCGGAAGCCAGGCACTCCGTAGCTAGGACACCATCTCTCTTGTCCGTGCTGGCGGAGGCCGGGGTGGTTGATGCTGGCGGGCAGGGACTATTCGTCATCCTTGAAGGTGCCCTACGCTTCATGCGGGGAGAGGAGGTAGGGGAGCTTCTGGCCATTGAGGCGGGCGTAGAACTGAAGGTGCCTGTCGAGGAGGAGTACGGCTACGAGACGATGTTCATCCTCAGAGGTGAAGATCTGAACGTGGATGAGATCAGAGAGGCGATAGCGCCCATGGGCCAGTCAGTCCTGGTGGTCGGCGACTCCAAGGCCATCAAGGTTCACATCCACAGCATGGAGCCGGGCAGGCCCCTCGACTACGCAGCGAAGCTTGGCACCCTAGCCCAAATTAGCGTTGAGAACCTGCAGGAGCAATATCAGGAGTTCGTCCGCCGCGGGGGGGCAACCGTCCCTGATCGCCCGCAGCCTCCGTTAGTCGCAGAGGAATTGGGCGACATAGCCATCGTGGTCGTCTCTCCCGGCGCGGGCCTGGCCCGTGTGTTAGAGAGCCTGGGAGCCAGCGCTGTAGTGCCCGGCGGCCAGACCATGAACCCCAGCACCCAAGAATTATTAGAAGCCATCGAAGGCTTAAATGCTGAAGAGGTCATCGTCCTGCCTAACAGCATCAACATTATCATGGCGGCGCGACAGGCAGGAGGGCTTTCCCGGAAAAAGGTGGTCGTCGTGCCCACCGAGACCATCCCTCAGGGCATCAGTGCCCTCCTAGCTTTCAACTACCAAGTGGATCTGGAGACGAACACTCAGATGATGGAACGAGCGATCCACAGCGTTCAGACCGCCGAGTTAACCACGGCCACTCGTGCCGCTCAGATCAACGGCGTCAGTGTAGAAGAGGGGGAGATCATTGGCCTTCTAAACGGGGCATTAACTGCCTCGGGCAGCACCTTGGAAGAGGTCGTCCAGGAGATGCTGCGCCAGATGAAAGCCGATGAACAGGAGATAATCACCATGTACTACGGCGAGGGCATCGCTGATACAGAGGCTGAGAGATTGGCCGACGAAATCCGGGCCAGCTACCCAGACCAGGAGGTGGAGCTGGTAGACGGCGGGCAACCTCACTATCACTACATCCTATCGGCAGAGTAACATCGCGTATCATATACTTCTATCAGGCGTCAGGGCGAAGCACGCCTAAGTTGGGGGGATGAAATGGGAAGAGTGAAGGTTGTAACGGACAGTACTGCACACCTGGAAGCGAGTGTGGCCAAGAGGCTGGGAATTACCGTCGTCCCCCTCACGGTTCGCCTCGGCGACGAAATCTTTCGTGAGAACGTAGACATCACGGCTGAGGAATTCTTCCAGAAGCTGGACCGCAGCTCCGCCGTGCCTATGGCCTTTCCTCCGTCAGTGGAGGATTTCCAGGCTGTCTACACCAAACTAAACAAAAACACGGACCAGATTATATCCATTCACATTTCCAGTAAGCTGAGTCAGACTTGCAACAGAGCTAATGTTGCCTCTCAGGCCCTCCTAGGGCGCTGCGAGATCACTGTCGTTGACTCCCTCACTACCTCATTAGGTTTAGGGATACTGGCTACCGCCGCCGCCCAGGCCGCAGCCAAGGGCCAGCCTCTGGATGAGATTGAGTTTCTGACACGTGGCATGATCCCGCACATCTACATCGTATTCCTGGCAGAGACCCTTGAGTATCTCGAAAGAGGAGGACGCATTGGCCAAGCCCAGGCCCTGCTGGGCACCATGCTGAATATCAAGCCCTTCCTAGCTATCGAGGACGGCGAGATAATCCCCATGGAGAAGGTGCGCACCCGCGAGGACGCTGTGGACAAGCTTTTCGAGTTCGTGGCTGAATTCTCCCAAATCGAGCAGATAGCTATTCTGCAGAGCACCCCTGAGCCTATCGAAGAGACCAAGCTTTTGATCGAGCGCCTGGAGATAGCCTTCCCCAAGATAAAACCTCCTATCCTGGTGTACGGCCCCGTACTAGCCTGCCATGTCGGGCCCAATGGCTTAGGGGTCATCGTTTATGAGGGGTTGAACGACGAAGGACTTGGTGAGTAATTCGGTGTCTGAGGTCAAAGTTGTCACCGATAGTGCATCCGACATCCCGGTGACGATAGCGAGGGATTTGGGGATCATTGTCGTGCCCTGCAATGTTCACTTCGGAGAGAGGACTTACCGGGATGGGGTTGACCTCACCAGCGAGGAGTTCTTTGACAAAATGGCCAGGAGCCCTATCTTACCCACCACCTCACAGCCAGCCGTAGGGGTCTTCGAGGAGGCATACCGGCGAGTGGCTGAGGAGACGGCCCAAATCGTCTCCATCAACCTGCCGAAGAAGCTGAGCGCCACGTACAACTCGGCCCGATTGGCTGCCCAGGCGCTTCCTGAGTTGGAGATTGTCATCATAGACTCTACCCAGGTATGCATGGCGCAGGGTTGGCTGGCTATCATCGCTGCCCGGGCAGCGCGCCAGCGAAGGGGACTGGCCGAGATTGTCGCTTTGGTTGAGGACACCATACCCCGCCTGCGTCTCATCGCTCTGCTTGACACCTTAGAATACATCCAAAGGGGAGGACGCATCGGCAAGGGGGCTGCACTGCTGGGTACATTGCTAAACGTGAAGCCCCTCCTGCAAGTCCTGGACGGTGAGGCGCTGCCCTTGGAGAATGTGCGAACGAGGCGGAAGGCCCTGCGACGACTGGTGGAGATTGTCGGCGACCTGGGGCCGCTGGAAGAGGTGGCTGTGATGCACGCCAACGCCCCGGTCACCGCCCAGCAGTTGGTCAAGATGTTGGCCCCCATTCACCCGCCTGACCGCATCCTCATCGGCCAGGTCGGGGCGATCCTGGGCACCCACGCCGGCCCAGGGGCCGTCGGCGTGGCGTGTGTACTAGGGAAATGAGATGACGAGGTACAAGGTATTAGGTATTGGGGGCTTGAGAGATACCCTTATTACTCGTTGACTCGCTACTCCTTAACGGAGGTTTCATGGCATTGGCCTTTGAGAAACTGACCAAGATATTGACGCTGGAAGAGGAACAGGGTTATCGCAACAGGGCGGTCATTGGCGGGTTGGAAAGGTTCGCCTCCTTCTGGCGCGAGGAGGCTCGCCAGGAGACCGAGGATTTGGAGAGCGCTCGCTTGGTAGAAGAGATCGTCGCCCTGCTCCAGAGCTATCCAACTTTAGAGGATCGCGGGGCACGAGAGAGGGTTGTAGAGGAGATATTAAGCAAGCTGGGTCAGAAGCCAAGGAGGGTGAAAGAGGAGCTACTTGAAAAAGAAGAGGTGGTCGAACCGAAAGAGGAACAGCCTCGCGAACGCCCGGGCCTGGACTCACCTGTCACTGTCCTCCTGGGCATCGGCCCGAGCCATGCCAAGCGGTTCAAGCGGCTGGGAGTGGAGACCATCCGCGATCTTTTGTACCTTTTCCCCCGCCGCTACAACGACTTCAGTTCCCTGAAGACTATCAACCAGTTGGAGTACGGCGAAGAGGTGACCATCATTGGAACCGTTTGGGAAACTAAGGCCCGCGAGACGCGCAAGGGAGGAGTCATCGTCACCAGCATCATCTCCGACGGCACAGGCACCATTCAAGCCACCTGGTTTAACCAGTCTTACCTGGCCAGGCGTTTGCCCGCTGGCCGCCAGATCGTTCTCAGTGGCAAAATTGATGAATACCTGGGCCGCTTGGTCTTTCAAGCGCCGGAATGGGAGCCCTTGGAGAAAGAGCTGATCCACACCGCCCGTCTCGCGCCCGTCTACCCCCTTACCAAGGGGCTGAGTGCTCGCTGGCTGCGCCGCTTGATGAAAAAGACCGTGGATTATTGGTCTAAGCGCTTGCCTGACCACTTGCCCGCTAGATTGCGCGAGAGGGCCAACCTCCTGGATCTGGAGACAGCCATCGGTCAGATCCACTTTCCTGAGGATCAAGAGAGCCTCAAGCGAGCCCGGCATCGCCTCAGCTTCGACGAGTTCTTCCTGATCCAGTTGGGGGCGCAGCGCCAACGAAATCTCTGGCGATCTAAACCGGGCAGGCCGCTGACCATAAACGAAGAGTCGCTTACCTCCTTCCTTCTGTCATTGCCTTTCGCCCTGACCGGTGCTCAACAGCGCGCGCTACAAGAGATCGTCAAAGATCTGCGTCAGCCCCAGCCTATGAGCCGCCTCCTCCAGGGCGATGTCGGCTCGGGCAAGACGGTGGTAGCTGCAGCAGCTATGCTGTTGACCGTGGCCAACGGCTGTCAAGCCGTAATGATGGCCCCGACTGAAATACTGGCTGAGCAACACCACAAAACTATTATTGAGCTGTTAACGAATTTCGAATCGAAAATCGGAATTCAGAATTCAGAATTCAGAATTCGGCTCCTCATCGGTAGCTTAACGCCGCTAGAGAAACAGCAAATCCATGAGGAGGCCGCCGCTGGAGAGGCCGACATTATCATCGGTACCCATGCCCTGATCCAGGAGGGGGTGGAGTTTAAGGACCTGGGCTTGGCCGTCATAGATGAGCAACATCGCTTCGGGGTAGCCCAGCGAGCTGCCTTGCGCGAGAAAGGGATCGCAGAGACAGGCCCCTTTTTTGGTCCTGTGTGTCCCCATGTCCTGGTCATGAGTGCGACACCGATCCCTCGCACTTTGGCCCTGACCATCTATGGAGACTTGGACATCTCGGTTATTGACGAACTGCCGCCTGGTCGGCAGGAGATAAAGACCCGTTGGCTCCTGCCGCGAGAGCGGGAGCGGGCCTATAGTTTCCTGCACAGTCAGATTGAGCAAGGTCACCAAGCCTTTATCATCTGCCCTCTGGTGGAAGAATCAGAGAAGATCGAGGCCAAGGCTGTTGTGGAGGAATATGCACGGCTTCAGAAGGAGATCTTCCCTGATTTGAAGCTGAGCCTTCTCCACGGTCGCATGAAGGGCGAGGAGAAAGAGGCAGTCATGGGGGGCTTCAAACGGGACGAGTTCGACATTCTGGTTTCCACCTCGGTGGTGGAACTAGGTATAGATGTACCAAATGCCACGGTCATGCTGGTGGAAGGGGCCAACCGTTTCGGCCTGGCCCAGTTGCACCAGTTCCGTGGCCGGGTTGGTCGGAGCGAGTATCAATCCTATTGCCTGCTCCTCTCGGACTCCTCAACCCCAGAGTCCCAGGAACGGCTTCGAGCCATCGAGACTACCCAGGATGGCTTTGCCCTGGCCGAGAAGGACCTGGAGTTGAGAGGCCCGGGCGAGTTCTTTGGCACCCGCCAGAGCGGCCTGCCTGAGCTCACAATGGCCAAGCTTAGCGACGTGAGGATTTTGGAGCAAGCCCGAAACGAGGCCCAGGTCCTCTTTAGCGAGGACCCAGACCTGACGAAGCCCGAGCACCGGCTTCTGGCTCGCAAGTTGGCGGAGTTTTGGCAGGGGAAGGGAGACCTTAGTTAAATGACCAAATCCCAATGACCAATGATCAATAGCCGATTGGGATTTGGTCATTGGCTCATTGGTCATTAATCCAGTGGAGGTTTTTTATGACCATCGCCATCTATCCCGCTACTTTCGACCCCATCACCAATGGTCACATAGACATAGCGGAGCGAGCGGCTGCTATCTTCAATGAATTGATCGTCGCGGTGTACGCCCGTCCCTTGAAAAGACTCCTCTTCTCTACTGAGGAGCGCTTGGCTATGACCCGCCAAGCTCTGAAGCGTCTATCCAATGCCAGCGTCGAAAGCTACGATTGTCTGACGGTAGATTTCGCTCGCCAAAAGAGAGCACAAGTTATGGTACGTGGCCTGAGGGCGCTCTCCGATTTCGAATGGGAATTCCAACTGGCATTGACTAACAGAAAGTTGGCCCCGGACATTGATACTGTTTGCTTGATGACCAGCCAGGAATACTCCTTTCTAAGTTCTAGTGTGGTCAAAGAAGTGGCTATGGGCGGTGGCTGTGTAGACAACATGGTACCCGCCCATGTTGTGTCCGCCCTCAAAAAGAAGTTCGAGGGATTGGGAGAAAAGGGAAGTGACAAAGTGGAGATAATCTCTTTGCGAGACTGAAGCTATCTCCATTAGACTTGCTTATTCTATCCAAGTGAGCTCCCGCCGAGCGGGAACTGTAAAAGGGGGTGATTAAATGGACATCCTTTATTTAATTGACGCATTGGAATCAAGGCTTGTCGAGAGCCGACGGATTCCCCTCACCTCAAAGCTCGTTGTTGATGAAGAAGAGTGCTTCGACATCATCAACGAGATGCGCTCGCGCATACCCGAGGAGGTCAGGCAAGCCCAGAAGACCGAACGGGAGAGCGGGCGGATCATCGCTCAAGCCCACGAGGAAGCAGAACGTATCGTGGCCTTAGCCAGAGAACGGGCCGAAGTGGTATTGGCCGAGCACGAGATGGTCAAAGGGGCCGAGGTACGTGCCGACACCGTCGTAGAGCGGGCCCAACGCGAGGCGCTCAGAATAAAGGACGATGCTGACAACTACGTCATCGAAGTTCTGAGCCAATTGGAGGCCCAGTTGGACAGCCTGCTGGCTACCGTGCGCAATGGCATCAGGGTCATGCAGGAGGGTAGAGCGAGTCCAGAACGCGAGAGGGCGGGAGAAGAGGCTGAGTAGTAGAAGTCTATTCTTGACACAACAGCTACTCTGGTCTATAATGAGGCTCAGATTAGACATCTTTAACGATGTATGTATGGAAGGAGTGTGAGAACTAAGTGGGAGCACTGCCTAAGAGAAAGATTTCCAAGAGGCGTCGGAATCAGAGGCGCGCGCATCACGCACTGAAGCTATCGAGACTTGTCCCCTGTCCTCAGTGCCACGAACTTCGATTGCCCCATCAAGTCTGCCCATCCTGTGGCACTTATCAAGGCGTTGAAGTTATCGAGGTCAAAAAGAAAAAGAAGGCTGAATAGCTGCTTCAGTGGTCAGTAACCAGTAATCAGTGATCGGTATTATTGAGCACTGGTTACTGGTTACTGATAACTGATTACCTGATAACTGGAAAGGGGAGGCAAAGGTGATCAGAACACCCCTCTGCGACTTATTAAGTATCAAGTATCCCATCGTGCAGGGAGGCATGGCCTGGGTAGGCACGGCTGAACTAGCCGCCGCCGTTTCCATTGCCGGAGGTCTAGGCATCATTGGGGGAGGCAATGCCTCCACTGAGGAAGTGGCACGCGAGATCCGTTTGGCCAAGGAACTAACTGACAAGCCATTCGGGTTGAACATCCCTCTGGCCATCTCCGAATACGCCGATGAGATCGTGGGCCTTTGCATCGAAGAGGATGTGAGAATCGTAGTCATCGGGGCCTGGAGGCCAGGGAACCACATCGCTCGCCTCAAGGAAGCGGGCATAACCGTTATCTCCGTCATCGCCTCGGTGGCCCTGGCCAAGCGCCTGGAGCGCCAAGGGGTTGATGCGCTGGTAGCTGAGGGGATGGAATCGGGCGGGCACATCGGCGATGTAGCCACCATGCCATTGGTGCCTCAGGTGGTGGACGCCGTGGACGTCCCCGTCATTGCTGCTGGTGGCTTCGCTGATGGACGGGGCCTGGCGGCGGCCTTGGCCTTAGGTGCCCAGGGCATCCAGATGGGCACGCGCTTCATCTGCACCACCGAGTGTACCGTCCACGAGAACTACAAGCGGGCGATCCTCAAGGCCAAGGATCGCTCCACTATCACTACAGGACACAGCCTGGGCCATCCCGTTCGCGCCCTTAAGAACCCCATGGTGCACCAGTTCGAGGAACTGGAGAGACGCGGCATCTCGGAGGAGGAGATCATCGAGTTTGGCACAGGGAAGCTGAGGCTGGCTGCTATTGAGGGGGATATGACAAACGGCTCGGTCATGGCTGGGCAGATCGCAGGGATGGTCAATGACATCGTTCCCGTCAAGGAACTCATCGAGCGCATCGTCGCCGAGGCGGAGGAGATCATTGGCAGTTTGCAGAGGGTTGTGAGCTAGGTTGGAGGTGAAGCATGGAAGAAACTGTGATGACAGATGCCGACTTGCTCAGACGGATTGACCAGATGGCAACGGAACTCGAAAGGTTGCGGCAGCAGCTTTTGGAGTCAATGGCGGCCAAGAGGGAGCGCAAGAAGTTTACGTCAGTGCAGGAATACGAGTTTTATGGCATGTGGGCGGATCGAGAAGAATGGCAGGGGCTCAGTACTGAGGAATGCCTCGCCCAGATCCGTGAAAAGGCATGGGGAGATCCTCTCAGGTGGAGAGGGGAACTGTGGGAAAACCAGGAAAAAGTTGGAGGTCGCCGGCAGCCTGGGTAAGAGAGATTGTGATGTCCTGTTCGATACGGGGGCTTCGGCTTGCTTCGTAAGGGAGAGTGTGGCGAGAGAGTGTGCCCAAGTCCTGAAGTGGCCAACTCCGCTTACCTTCACGCTTGGCGACGAAACCACTATCACAGCAGAACATACAACTGACCTCCAAGTGGATATAAAAGGGCACCCTCTGGCTCATATGTTTTTGGTGGTTCCGAACCTGCCTTGCGAGGTGGTAATCGGAGCCGACTTCCTCCAAAGGTGGAAGATAAAGCTCGACCCAGCTACTGAAGATTTCATCATTGATGAGAGAGCGCTGGAGATACTCTTGGTTTGAAAGATGGAAAAGATTGCCTTTGTCTTCCCCGGCCAGGGTTCGCAGTACGTGGGCATGGGCCGGGATTTGTACGAAACATATCCCGAGGCGAAAGCCCTCTTCGATGAAGCCGATGGAATACTGGGCTTCCCCCTCGCCAGGCTCTGCTTCGAAGGTCCCAAGGAGGAGCTCGACGACACCATCAACACCCAGCCGGCTCTCCTGACGGTCAGTGTGGCCCTGCTACAGATTACTTCGACGGAGCTCAGCACAGGGCTGGAGTTGGATCAGCTTAATCCGGCAAGTGTGGCTGGCCACAGCATGGGCGAATATACCGCTTTGGTGGCCGCCGAGGCCCTCGATTTCGCCGATGGCCTGCACTTGGTGCGGGAGCGCGGACGTCTGATGAAGGAGGCGGGGGAGCTTAATCCTGGGGCCATGGCTGCGATCATCGGCCTGGATGCAGGGACGCTCGAGGATATATGCCAGGAGGCTCGGATCCAGTTTCCAGTTTCCAGCGTCCAGATAGCTAACTACAATTCGCCCGGCCAGATCGTCATCTCCGGCCATAAGGAGGCTCTGGGGCGGACTATGGAGCTGGCCAGGGAGCAGGGTGCGAGACGGGTCATTCCGCTGGCCGTTTCCATCGCCTCCCACTCGCCGCTAATGCAGCCCGCCGCCGAGTCTTTCGCCAGCATAGTAGCCCAGGTTGATTTTCATCAGCCACGGGTGCCCGTCGTGGCCAATGTCACCGCCGCACCTATCACCACCGTAGCGGAGATCAAGGAGGAGCTAGTGGAGCAGCTCACCTCGACCGTGCGGTGGGTCGAGTCAGTCCAATACATGATCGCTCAGGGTGTCACAACCTTCGTGGAGATCGGGCCCAAGAACGTGCTAACAGGGCTGATCAAGCGAATTGATGAGAGTATGCGGACAGTGAATGTAGAGGACGTGGCAAGCACAGAGGCGTTTGTAGAAATGATGATACATCTAACTTAAGGGACGCGGTAGCAGAACCGTTGCCAGGGACGTTTAGAGTCCCTGAAAAAGGAGGTCGTGAAGAATGAGGTTTACCGTGATTGTGGAGAGAGGCGAGGAAAGCGGTTATGTTGTGCATTGTCCAGAACTCAAAGGATGCTGGTCGCAGGGTAGCACAATTCCTGAAGCACTAGAGCGCATTAGTGAGGCTATTGCTGGCTGTCTAGAAGCTAGAATCGCCAAAGCTATCAGAGAAGCAGAAGCCTCCTTGAAGGAGGAAAGGGCTCAGAAGAAGTTTACAATACCACTGGAATTCATCAATCTTGCCAAAGTAGAAAGCAAAGAAGTCGTTTATGCCTAAGCTGCCTCGAGCACCAGGCATCAAGCACGTCAATGCTTTTCAACGAAATGGATGGATCCTGGATCGTATTAAAAGGGAGCCACTACATCTTGGTGAAAGAAGGGCATGAGGCCATATTGTCTGTCCCCGTGCATGGCAGAGAGATTCTCGATTTGGGAACCTTGAAGGGATTGATTAGAGACGCTGGTCTTACTAACCGAGAATATGTCGAACTCTTCCGCAAGCGAAAGAAATGAAGAAAATGATGAGCCTAGAAGACAAAGTCGCTATTATCACCGGCTCCTCCCGGGGCATCGGGCGAGCTATCGCTCTCAAATTGGCAAGTTTGGGGGCCAAGGTGGTGGTCAATTATCGCAGTAATGCCGAGGCAGCTCAGGAGGTCGTCGAGACCATTGAGGCCCAGGGCGGCCAGGCCATCGCCGTCCAGGCCGATGTCAGGGATGCTGATGATGCGAAGAGACTCATAGAGACGGCTCAAACGACCTACGGAGGGCTGGATATCCTGGTGAACAACGCCGGCATCACCCGCGATACACTACTGGCACGCATGTCGGAGGAGGACTGGAGCCTGGTGATCAATACCAACCTCAAGGGAGCTTTCAACTGCACTAAGGCCGCCATACGGCCCATGATGAAACAGCGATACGGCCGCATCGTCAACATCACCTCGGTCGCGGGTCTGGCGGGCAACCCAGGGCAGGCTAACTACTCCGCCGCCAAAGCGGGGCTGGTGGGCTTCACCAAGGCCGTGGCCAAAGAGGTCGGCTCGCGAAACATCACTGTCAACGCCGTGGCTCCCGGCTTCATCCCCACCGACCTGACGGCGGATCTGCCCCAGGAGCTGGTCGAGAAGGCCATCGAGATGACGCCGCTGGGACGGCCTGGCACTTCTGAGGAAATAGCCAATGCGGTGGCTTTCCTGGTCTCCGATGAGGCCAGTTATATCACCGGCGTGGTGTTGCGCGTTGATGGCGGCCTGGCTATGATGGGATAGTAAGGAGATGCCAAATTGGAAGAGAAGTTGGGAAAAGTGATTATTGCTCCCAGTGTTTTAGTTACCATTGCCAGACTTACTGCCCTCTCCACGCCTGGAGTGGTGAGGATGAGCCCTGGCTGGACAGATAGCATGGGGCGCTTGCTACGGCGTAGAGGCCCAGGCGACGGAGTCAGAATAGAGGTCGAAGATGACACCGTTAGTGTAGACCTGTACATCGTCATTGAGCAAGACGTGAATATGCTGAAGCTAAGTCAAGAGATCCAGGCCGAAGTGAGTCGTGCCATCCATGATATGGTGGGCATGGACGTCAAAGAGGTCAACATTCACATCCAGGATGTGGAGATTCCTCTCAACGAAGATTAACAAAAGAGTAAAACAGGATACCAGTAGTGAAAGTTCGACACCACGCTCGAATCGTCGCCTTGCAGGTTCTGTTTGAGGTTGATATTGCCCATCACGACGCCGACGCGGTCCTGCAACAGCGCTTCGCCGCTAAACCCCTTCCTGAAGCAGGGCGCGATTTTGCCCGCATCCTGGTGCAAGGCATCCTCGAGCATCAGGCAGAATTGGATGCTCTGATCCAAGGTAACGCCCCTGAATGGCCTCTGGATCAGGTAGCCATCATAGACAGAAATATCCTGCGCATGGCCATTTTCGAGTTCGTTGTCGAGGGGAACACTCCGGTGAAAGTAGCCATCAACGAAGCTGTGGAGTTGGCTAAGTTATTCGGTAGCGATAGCTCGGGACGCTTTGTAAACGGTGTTCTAGGCACCATCGTATCCAAAGGGATTACTTAGCCAAGCCAGTGGGAGAGAGCACCTAGAGAATTAAGGTGAGAGATGAATTTCTTCAACATAGGTACCGCTGAACTGATACTGATCTTCATCATTGCCCTGATCGTCGTCGGTCCGCGCCGATTGCCGGAAATCGGCAGGGAAATCGGCAAAATCCTCAACGATCTACGCAAAATGTCACAAGAGTTTACCACGGATTTGACGCGAGAGCTGGAGGCCCCTGTCAAAGAGCTTACGGAGATGACGCGAGAGCTGGAGGCCCCTGTCAAAGAGCTTACGGAGATGACGCGAGAGCTGGAGGCCCCTGCCAAAGAGCTTACGGAGATGACGCGAGAGCTGGAGGCCCCTGCCAAAG
>JBAWAP010000292.1:0-1787 GCA_049589355.1 Anaerolineae bacterium | reverse complement strand
ACACCTGACCTCCTTGCTTTGAGTTTTTCACTACCCAAAGGCTACCGAGGTCAGCGGGTGCTTTTCAATTACCCAATTTCACACTTAATAGTGTAGAACCAGTCAACCGTAATCCGTGGATTCTTTTGGGGAAAACGGATTTGTATGGGTCAAGTCGGTAGTTTCCTCCCCGGTGCAGTGAAGTTAGTGCGGGAGAAGCGTTGGTCGACTCAGAAAGGGGGGGGTTAAGCTCTTCGTGGACCGTGTTGAGGCGGATTTTGGATAAAAGAGAACGTTTTTAACCCATGCCCGGATAGCCGGATTACTGATCTTGATGACTGGTGACGGGCTCGTTAGCCGGGGAGGGGCGTAGTTATCCGCCGTAAAGCATTATCTATCAGATGCTGCCATACCGAACTGGCCAGGCGTAACATTGTCTGCCCGGCGTGTCGAATCACTCTCCCAAACTGAGTGAAAATGGCAAACCGCAGTCGCTTTGGTTGAGCTTTGGCATACTCTGAAGGCAATGCGGCAGCCTTCACTAATTGGAGCAAGTTGTAAGTCAGCACCTGAAGTCTCAACCAGGCGGCATTAGCTCCGTGCTTATTGCTGGGATAGACTGACGCGGCAAGCTCACTATTCAGGATATGGTGCACCTGTTCAATAGTACCTGCTTTGCCCCTCTGCCACTCAAGCAGTTTCTGCCCTTCGATATCCCAGAGATTTGTCACCACGCAGAAGTGGCGCACGGGAGTTCCATCCTCAAATAGCTGCCCCTGTTGGTGGCGTATCCGGACAGCCAGATAGCGGTAAGGTCGGCTATCCTTTCTCTCGTAGCGACGGGCAGGCATGAAGGGCACTTCAGCCCATTCTCGTATCATCCCCTCTTTCTCTACATACCACATTCGCCAGGTCTCTGCCGGCAACGTCTCTATCGTCTGCCACAATTGGGCAGTCATATCGGCGCTGACAGCAAAGTGCCATCCCCGACCATCCCAATGGTCGAGAATATCCTGCTGATAAGCAGCCGAATCCGACCTCACCTTCACCTGCCATGGGCCTTCGGGCAACATCCCAAAAGCTTCGTCCACTACCCGTTTTATGTCCTTCCCGGCAGGTATATTCCCTTGTCGGAATTCATCAGCCAGTACTAACCCTGTCTCCGCCCACTCTACTTCTATCGGGTGGAAAGCCTTATAGCCATCATAACAGTACGCTGCATTGGCTTTGGCTGTCTCCACTAACTGGGCATCTACATCGAGAGTTACTTCGCACCCCGGCTTCATTTTCTCGACGTAGCTCCAGACCACCTGCCGATTGGGTTCCCGTAACCCGGCTAGAGGTGCTGACTCAACTGGAATGAAGGCCCCCTGCAACGGTTGCCTGGCTGCCAACTCTTCATCGTGGAACTTATCCAGCCACTGCCGGGCTGTTTCCGGCGCCGGCGGTCGGTAACCCAACATCGCCTCCAGCCCCTCGTCCTGCCTTAACCTTTCCATGTCTTCAAGACACTCTCCGCCCAGAGCACTCAGCAATACGAAAGACTCCGTCATCTGACCCTGGCTCAACCCCTTTGAGGTCTTCTTTTTCGGCAACGCCCGGTCGGCTGCATCTCCCACTCCAAAGCTCCGATAAGCCTCCACCAGCACACTGGCTCCCGCCCACGGCGTCACCGATTCTTCCAGTCCACCGGTTACCCTGACTGCTAAATGACCTCGAAAACCTTTCACTTTCTTTCACCTCTTGGGTCAAAGTCTACCACTATCTGGCTTCTATTTGAACCATCTAACAAATCCACGGATTACGGC
>JBAWAP010000291.1:0-3361 GCA_049589355.1 Anaerolineae bacterium | reverse complement strand
ACCTCACACTCCTCATGCCCTGTGTTCAATCGCTGTTAAAGCATGGTTAAAACGGGCACCCCGCGTCCAAGACCTCCCAGCTCGAGGCTTGACAAGTGCTCATAACTAGTCCACTATTGAAACACTGTCGGCTGGCTGACGGCAACCGGCAACCGCTAGCCGCAATCATCAGGGGGAGGTGCGATATGGTTGAGCCGAGTCGAGAGCTCCTAGCGCCTGGCGAGGTAGTGGACCCTTATGTCACTGCTCTGGCGCAGTTCGATGCGGCCGCTGACTACCTTGGCCTAAACGAGTCAACCCGTCAGTACCTGCGCAACAATCGGCGTGAGCTGCTAGTCCGCCTGCCTGTACGCATGGACAACGCCTCCATAGAGGTGTTCTGGGGATGTCGCGTCCAGCACAATTGGGCGCGTGGCCCGAGCAAAGGAGGCATCCGCTATCACCCCCTCGTCAGCCTGGACGAGGTAAGAGCCCTGGCGATGTGGATGACCTGGAAGTGCGCCGTTGTGAACATCCCCTTTGGAGGAGCCAAAGGCGGCGTAGTGGTGGACTACAAGAAGCTGTCAACCCGCGAGCTGGAGAGTCTCACGCGACGCTACACCATCGCCATAAGCCCAGTGCTCGGCCCTGACCAGGACGTACCCGCTCCTGACGTCGGCACCACTCCCCAAACCATGGCCTGGCTTATGGATGCCTACGGCGGGACGCAGAGACGCTGGACGCCGGCCGTAGTCACCGGCAAGCCCATCTGCGTTGGCGGCACCGTAGGGCGGGATTCCGCCACTGGCGCTGGCATCATGCACGTAGTCCAGGAGGCTGCCCGTCGCAACCGCCTCACACCAGCCAACACGACCGTAGCTATCCAGGGCTTCGGCAACGCCGGCCAGTGGTCGGCTCGCCTCCTGGCAAACCTCGGATACCAGGTGGTGGCCGTCAGTGACACATCGGGCGGCATCCACAACGGGCGTGGTCTCGACGTGGAAGCAGCCATTACCCAGAAATTGGACAGCGGTCGTGTCACTGACTACAAGAACGGCGACCGTATCACCAACGAGGAACTCCTGATCCTTCCAGTGGACATCCTGGTGCCAGCCGCTTTCGAGAATCAGATCACCTCGGCCAATGCCACCGATGTCAAGGCCAAGATCATCGCCGAGGCAGCCAACGGCCCCACAACGCCCGAGGCCGATCAGATCCTGAATGATAAGGGAATCCTCGTCATTCCTGACACCTTGGCCAGTGCCGGCGGCGTGGTCGTCTCCTACTTCGAGTGGGCCCAGAATCGGAACGGTATCTACTGGACGGAAGAAGAGGTCAGCAGCCGCCTGGCTCAGATAATGAGCAAGGCCTACGAACAGGTGGCGTCTGTATCTGAGAACGAGAAACTAACGATGCGGAGGGCAGCCACGGTCTTGGCGATCCGCCGCGTGGTGGAGGCCATTGAAATCCGCGGCATGCGCCCGTAAGTGGCTATGGCGAGTGGTCTATCGCGCTAGCGCAGAGCAATCGCAGCAGCGACCAGTCCCGCCACAATGCCGAGCATAATAATACCGATGCGTCTTAGCTCGCCGAAGACGTAGCTGTAGTCCTTAGCAATGTGGCGAGTCGCCGGCTTGGTCGAAGTGGTGGCCACAGGAGACCCACCCGCAGGGACATCGGCGCGGCGAGGGGCCTCTGGCGTTTCCCTGGGCGTCACAACAGCCGAGGGGCCCGCCTGGCTCGGCGTTAGTTCTCTCCGCTCCTTGCGGCGCTGCCTGGGAGCGAACCGCCTGCCCCCTGGCCGAGGTCGTTTCGGCAAGTTTCCTCTCCTGAGACTAGTCTCGTTCTCTCTGCCTCCAGCATTATACGACAGGTCTAGCTTCAGGCCAACGCCACCGCAGCCAAAAAACGATTGACAAGCAAACCTCACCCATCTAGAATAGGGTTTGGATCGAGCTACGGTCATCCGTAGCGTCGGCGGCCCCGTGGTGTAGTGGACTAACATACCAGCTTGTCACGCTGGAGATCGGGGGTTCGAATCCCCTCGGGGTCGCCAGTTCTCATGCTCTCCCTCTTGGCTTCCCCCCACACACCATAGTACTGGCGTCGTTGCCTTCGATCTTCCATTCCAGGCGGCCGCCAGGAGAAAGCGCCGCATGTCCTCACGCCGGACACCCGGTGCTCTTCGCCGCTTGCGATAGCCAGATGCAGCTGGTCAGAAAGTTGACTCCCTACGCCACAGGCGTATACTGTGTTGTTATGTTATAGAGCCTTGCCGATCAGGGGGTAGACACCATGAAAGCGCTACGTTGGCTGCTGTTTGGATCGATCTTCGCCCTGGTGTTGCTGCAGCCAGGGGGCCGAACGGAAACCAGTCACGCTAGCGGCTCGGTGACCTTGGTCAGGCTCAACGAGGTCTCCTTCGACCCCCTGGGCGGTGACGCAGGCCAGGAGTGGGTGGAGGTCGTGAATCGTGGCCTGACCAACCGCGACCTCACCGGCTGGACCGTCAGCGACAGCAGCGGCGGGGCCCTCGCCACCCTCCCGCTACTGATCCTGCCCCCCAACGCCTTCCTGGTAGTGCACTTCGGGATCGGCTCCAACGATCTTGACTTCTCCGATGGCGAGGGGCACTTCTATACCGGTTCAGCCATAGAGGCCTTCGACAACCTGGAGGACGAGTTGGCCCTATACGACGGGGCTCCTGGCAGCGGCACGATCGTCGATTTCATGGCCTACAGCTTTGCGCCCCCCTTCACGCCGGGAGTGGCCCATGACTGGGCTGTCCTGGCAGGCATATGGACTCAAGACGACTTCTTCCCCGGCGGCGTACCCCTGGACGAGGGAACTTCCCTGGGCAGAAACTCCCTCTCCAGCGACACCGACACTTCCCTCGACTGGGAGAGCGACGGCGGCGTCGAGGCCGACGGCCCCACGCCCGGGAAGGTCAACTTGGACATCCTCTTTAGTTTCCAGGTCGGGCAGCAGGCCGATCTCGCTCCGGCTGCCGATCCTGCGCCCCTCGCGGCCGATCCTACACCGGAGCAGGAGATGCTGAAGAAGGTGCTCAAACAGATCAAGGACAAGCACATGGGCGTCTTCCCGCCCGGCACCGTGGATCCCGGGTTTGCCGGCTGGGATGGCCAAACCTTCGAGCAGGGGAACAACAGCGTAAAGATCGACAACATCGGGTTCGACATTACCACCGGCTTGTCAAACAATGGACAGCCCGCCGCTGGCATGGCTCCACCGCCCTCAACCCCCACCGGCCTGGGGCACGTCAAGATCGACAAGGGCAAGGCCGACCTGGTGGAGTGGAAGTGGAAGGAGGTCGTGATTCATGAACTAGTGCAAGTGGCGCTCGAGCGCGACACCTCCGGGG
>JBAWAP010000290.1:0-2979 GCA_049589355.1 Anaerolineae bacterium | reverse complement strand
CCAACTCGCTATCTTTCGCCTGCGCCTCGCCAGTTGTTAAGTCCCCCGGACGGTTGAGACCATTCGGAAAAGTGTCGAAAAAGTACGCTTGGAGGCGATTTGCCTCGCGCGTGCGCAACGGCTACGTTAACTTACCGACATTGAGTGTTTACTGATTACTGGTTACTGAAATCTTGTCTTCAGCGCCTTTTTGTGCTAAACTTAGAGTGGAATAAGACCTGGAAGGAGTCCAGATGACCAAGACTATTTCAGCTCTTTGCCTGTTTGCAGCCCTTTGTGTGGGGCTCTCAATCGTAAGGCTTGAGGCTGCTCCGCCGCAGCAAGAAGCAGTCATTACCTCTCCTCGCGATCGCGATGTAGTGCGTGGCCTGCTGGTCATCAAAGGCACCGCCACCAATCCCAATTTCTGGAAATACGAGATACATTATGCACCGGAACCCAATCCCACCGATCAGTGGACAGTTCTGGGACTTCACGAGGTGCAGGTCGTTGATGGCCGATTGGAAACCTGGGACACCTCCCTGGTGCCCGATGGGACCTACAGTTTACGACTCAGGGTTGTCCGTAAGGACGGCAATTACGATGAGTATTACGTGCGCCAAATCTCAGTGGTTAATGCCCAGCCAAAGGAGACGGAGACGCCGACGGCAACGCCAACCCCTGCAGCCAGCCCCACCCCCTTGCCCCCCACGCCCACGGTGATCATCGAGCAGCCACCAACAGCCACCCCCAGGCCCACGCCAACCCCTGGCCCGGCCGGGGTGACGCCGGAACCGCAAACAGGAACCGGGCTAAATATCACTGCGCAAGGGCTAAGCAAAGCCTTCCTCTACGGTGCAGGAGGAACCATAGGTTTGTTTTTGCTGATGGGCATATTAACCACCCTGCGGCGACTCATCTCGTGGCTGATAGCTCAGTTCTGAGCCGGGCAGCGGATGCAAATAGGTAAATGACTCAAGTTTTCAAGCGTTTGCGGCAAAGGGGCAAACCCAGCACAGAAAAACTCATCGTTGGTTTAGGCAACCCCGGCCGAAAGTATGCTGGCAACAGACACAACGCCGGCTTCCAGTGCCTTGATCGCTTAGCTGAAGCCTGGGGCCTATCGTTTAGCAAGCGAAAACACAAAGCACTTCTGGCTCAGGGCGAGATCGCCAGCCTGACAACCATTCTGGCCAAGCCCCAGACCTTCATGAACCTGAGCGGCGAGGCGGTGGAGCGATTGGCTCGCTTCTACAAGTTGCCCCCTGAGGGGTTTCTGGTGATCTATGACGATCTGGACCTGCCTCTGGGCAAGATCCGTCTGCGCCCCGAAGGCGGGTCTGGAGGTCACAGAGGGATGAACTCGATCATTGAGCACCTGGGCACCGGTGGCTTCCCCCGTTTGCGGGTGGGGATAGGCCGCCCAACCCGTGGCGACCCCGTGAACTACGTCCTGAGCGACTTTGCCCCCGACGAGCGAATGGCCATAGAGGAGGCCTACGAGAGAGCCGTTTCCGCCGTCGAGCTCTGGCTGGCAGAGGGCATTGAAGCTGCTATGAATAGGTACAACCTGAGCCCATAACTTCCCGAGGGCGCGTCTGTGGTTCGCGGAATGTAGCCTGAGCGAGGACAATAATTGAATCGTGCGTTTTCTCAACCCGAGAACTGTGAGGTGGACGATATGAGTTACGAATCGCCCAAGGATGATTGGAAAAGAAGCAAGGCGTTCAGAGACCTGGTAGTAATCGCGGCTATAGCTGCGGTAATGATTGTGTTGGCGTCCGTTTTTCATTTAATGGTGGCCATTCTCGAATGGACTCGAATACATGAAATACTGAAGATTGATGAATTCATCATCCCGTCTATAGTCTTGGCGTTAGCTCTGGGCGTTTTTTCCTTCCGTAGGTGGAGAGAACTCAGACAAGAAGTCATTGAGCGCAAGCGGGCAGAGGAGAGGATAGAACACCTCAACGCCGTATTGCTCGCCATTCGCAACGTCAACCAACTCGTCGCCAGGGAAAGGGATCGCGACAGGCTGCTTCAAGGCATCTGCGACAACCTCGTCGAGAATCGTAATTATTATAACGCCTGGATCATACTGTTAGATGAATCAGGGGAGCTTGTGACGATCGCTGCAGCCGGGCTGGGCGAGGACTTCTCGCCCATGGTCGAGCGGCTAAAGCGCGGCGAGTTAACTGATTGCGGCCGGAAAGCGTTGTCTCAACCGGGTGTTGTGGTCGAAGACCCCTCATCCCCCAGCGCCGACTTGCGCCTGTTGGACAAGTACAGTGCCAGAGGGTCACTGGCCATCCGGTTGGAATACGGTGGAGAGGTCTATGGTCTGCTTAATGTCTCCATCCCCGCAAATCTCGCCACGGATGAGGAAGAGCAAGCTCTGTTCGAAGAGGTTGCCGAGGACATCGCTTTTGCCCTGCACAGCGTAGAACTAGAAGAAAAGCGCAGGCAGGCGGAAGAGGCACGGCAGGAATCGGAGCAGCGCTATAGGCAGCTATTTGAGGGCATCGGCGACGCGGTGATGGTCTACAATTGGGAAGGAAGGTTCCTGGACTGTAACGAAGCTACGCTTCAGCGACTGGGTTACAGCCGCGAAGAGTTCCTCCTCTTGAGGACTGCGGACATCGTCCATCCGGATTTCCACCTGGTGATAAAGAGTAACCAGGAGAGGATATGGGCTGGAGAAATCGCGGTAGCGGAGTCGGCGCATCGCTGCAAGGATGGGAAAGTCATTCCCGTAGAGGTCAGTGCCCTCATGGTCAAACATCAGGGACAACCGGCTATCCTCGCCGTGGCGCGCGACATCACCGCGCGCAAGCGGGGGGAGGAGGAGCGCGAGCGGCTGCTGGCCGAGCTTGAGGCCAAGAATAGGGAACTGGAATCTTTCGTCTACACCGTCTCCCACGACCTGAAAGCACCCCTCGTATCGCTGGACGGCTTCTCCTCTGCATTGCAGAAGGAGTTCGAGAGAGGCAAGCACTACCT
>JBAWAP010000289.1:0-8157 GCA_049589355.1 Anaerolineae bacterium | reverse complement strand
TTGCGGGCGTTCAGTTGGTGATCCAGGATTCCGCATCCTTCCAACTGGCCTTGCCGTTGTTCAAAAGTTGCGTTTTTTCGCCGATATGAACGATTCAGCTCCTGGTTGCACAACCGTTACGCTAGATAGAATAATACATGCATCCGCAGACGAACTAAAGGGACCAAGAGAGATGGAGGAGAGTGTCCGCAACGATCTCAAAAGGATATACGGGGACGAAATCCAGGAATTCTTCTCCAAATACTTGGGAAGAGTAGAAACAATCGGACACCTGATCGACCAGAGGTTTGAGGAACTGAAAGCCCAGATTTTGGAAGAAGAGGTTTAAGAAGCTTAGAACATGCTCTAAACCCGGCGGCGGCTGAGCTCAACGTTAGCCGACCAATTCACGAACTGGCTTGAACACCGAATTGAGGAGATGCAACGTGTTTCGTGACGATAATCAGATTCTGTTCGCGGAAGGCGATTTAGGAGCTACCCTTCGAGCACATTTCGCCGAAATCCCGGATAAGATTGATTCTGTTCCAAGAGATCAATTTCTGAACACGCCCGAAGACGTTCTGATAGAGCATTTTGTGGCAGAACTGTCAGTTGCCCCCATAGAAACCTTTGAAGATTCCATGGAAATGGAGCAACAAGAAACGAAGATCGAAATAACCCAGGGACATAGAGAGTATGCGTTTCACGACTCCCGTCCAGTCCGTGTCCCTGGACTGAAGGTGAGAGTATCTATACCGTACACAGGTGATCCTTTACTCTGGAGATTAAGACCTAGTCACGGTAGAAGCACTTATCCAAGAGGTAACGTCCGGCGGCCCGGATCCGATGGGATTGGATACCTAGACATTGTTATTGAATTGCTGAGCAGCGAAGATCCTAAAAGGTTCAAGGAGTTGCTTGACGAAACTCTTGATGGCGTGAGATTCTATCTGGGAAATCAGAAGACAGAAATCGAAGGCAAAAACGCAAGCTTACCAAACTTGGTTCGTCAGGCAATCCGGAATCGACGCGAACGTTTGAAGAAACACAACGGCATCATAGAAATGCTAGACATTCCTTTGAAGCGCCGCGAAGGTGTGCCAGCAATCCGCCCCATACCCTTCAAACGCAAATTGGTTCGGCCCCTTCCGCCTGCCCCTAAACAGGGCTTCAAACCCGAACCTGGTATTACAAACGAAGACTATGAGCATATTCTTGGGGTTATCAGGCATGAGGGCAGGACATTTGAAACCACACCAGCAACCTATGCCGTTCACAACGAAGAACAGCTGAGGGATATTCTTTTGGCACACCTGAATGGACATTACTATGGAGATGCCACAGGTGAAACATTTCGGGGCGAGGGGCCAACTGACATTCGGATCGAGAGCGCAGATAGAGCCGCATTTGTGGCGGAATGCAAAATCTGGAAAGGACCAGAAAGAAGCTTAAATGGCGCTTGTGACCAACTACTAAGCTATCTTACTTGGAGAGACTGCAAAGCTGCTATCGTTCTCTTTAACAAACATAATGCCGGCTTTACACAGTTGTTGGGAAAAGTGCCTCAGACATTAACTCAGCATCCTTGTTTCAAAAGAGATTTGGGGCCACAAGGGGAAGGTGAATGGCGTTTTGTTTTCTCATCAAGGGTAGACGAACTGCGCCGCATACTTGTTCATACCTTCTTGTTTAACCTGTACGTTGCCCCGTAGGTTGGCTAACAATGCATGGAGCCGACGGCCACGGCGCTTATGTCTGTTGAAGGTCGTATCGCATTCCGTGGTTATGGTTGGAAAAGCTTGAGTGGACGCAGCTCATACTCGCGTTAGCACTTATACAGTGGAAAATGCCTGGAAAAGATTGAAAGGAGAATCACCATGAACATCGAAAAAGCAAACACAGAAGCCACAGAGCGAATGATGGAGGCGCGGCCAGTGCTGGTGGGGCTGGGTAAGGCGCGGGATGTGATCCCCGGTATGAGAGAGAACCTGCTGCTGCACGCCGGGCCGCCCCTGACCCTTCGGGGTGCCTCCTTCGGCTTCGCTCAGGACAGGCCTCAGGGCGGAGCCTGGAAGCGAGCCTCCGGGCCGATGCGGGGCGCGACTACCGGAGCAGAGGAAAAATGACAACGAACTTTGACTTCAATTTGCACGTCTTCCACTCGCCGCAGTTTCAAAGCGTTGTAGATGAAGCGGTCAGGTTTTTCACTGCAACGCCTGTGCACAGAATACCACCGCCCAGCAGGCTCATTGGTGCTGGCGTTTATGGGCTATACTACGCTGGTGATTTTGAGCTGTACATCAAGATCGCTGAGCTGAACCGGCAAACCTGCGTTCAGCCGATTTACATAGGCAAGGCTGTACCATCAGGGTGGCGAATGGCGCGGATCACGGACTCAGAAACACCAGTTCTATATCAAAGGTTGCGGGAACACGTGAGGAGCATACAGCAAGCAACTAATCTACAGATTGATGATTTTCGATGCAGGTTTATGATTCTTGGCGGCATTGAAAGTGAAAGGGTCGCTACAACCAGGCGAAATCGGAATGGGATGTCCTGCATCCTGGCAGACTGTGGGCGGAGCGATTGACCGGAGAATCTCCACGTCCGGAGGATGTAATAGCGGGGGTTCAGCAATTCCTTGAGGGATTACGCTTTCCTTAACTCCACTATGGCTTCATACAACTGATGCGAACTCTTAGCCTTGACGACACGAACGTCTGATTGAATGATACTATTCCCAACGCGGGTTGCCCGTGGTATGTCAACTCTGACCAGTTCAAGCCCTACAGACTCAGCGATTTTGCCAAAGTATTGGTCGGTCGGTATCAAGATACCCTGCAATATGCTATTCCCAATGACGACCAAAGCCGTGCCACCTGACTTCAGAGTGTATTTGATACCTTGTGCAAATCTGTAACAATCGTTGAAGTACGAGGCTGCGTAGTTTGCCCATCCACTACCACCATAGATGCCTCTTTCAGGTTTAACCTTCCTGAGCGTTTGCAGCCGTTCTGCCAGGTCTGTGGTTGGCAAAGAGAATTCCAGATCCACAATGTCTTGCTCGCGAACAGTCTGCCAGTATTTACCAAAGTTTGAGAGTTCGAGAGGTTTCAGGTCTTGCGGGCTTTCTGCGTATCCTAACCAGTATAGATGTGGGCGTGTGTTTCGATTGTAGTGATAGTTGTTCAGGTAAGGTGGTGACGTAACTATGAGGTCAATTGACTCAGGGCCTAGATGGGACTCATATTTGAAGAAGGAATCATTGACAATTTGCACACTCGGTTGCTGACCTGCCAGATTCTGTTGAAGCCAAGAGATGTCTTCTGCCATTTGTGACAACTTCGCCAGGATTGCTTGACCAACTGGAAAATCCTGAATCTCAGATTTTCCGGCACTCACTCGTCTGCCCAGGCTTGGTTCGTACGAGTAATTTGAGTAGCGCACCATCGTTGAGGCAAAGGCTAACCTGAATACATCTTGTAAGCCGGAATCCATGACAGTAGCAATGAAATCTTGTAAAATCAGGACTTTTTGCAATACCTTGGGGCTATAAAACGAGGAGCGTGTCTTGAATCCTTTTGGGGGAGTGCTTTTAGGAATATAATCAGTTGAGGTTTTCTCGTTATAGAATGTCCGGAATCTCAACATCTCACCTAACAATCTCTCGACAGCGATTCGATGAGCGTTAACCTTTGTGCGGCAGGCCAGGACGGCATACGGATTGATTTCAAACCCAGTCGCATTATGGCCAAGCAAAATGGCTTCCACCAAAGTAGTACCTATGCCAGAGAACGGATCCAAGACGGTTCCGTTATCGGGCAGATACCTGTTCAACACGTCTCTAACAAAGTCGCTAGAGAATCCAGCGATCCACGGAACCCATCGGTGGATAGGTTGTGTTTTGTTGTTGGCAAAAGAAGGGTCGTTGAAATGCGAACTGCCGTTGTCCGATAAGGCGGACTGTTCTTCATCTGCTTCAAACAATCTTAACTGTTTCGCTTCCCTGTCTCGCAAATCTGTCAATCGTGTCATTTTGAGTGCCCCAGTTTGATGGTTTCTATTTCGTAGCGGAGGTTGAACTGATAACTTGTCCCAGGTGGTATTCGGGGCGGAGTTCTCTTAGGATAGATTCCATCTGTTGGCGCTCGCTTTCGTCATCCAACACATGGGCAAAATCATCAAAACCGAGTATGATAACTTGAGGCACACCGTGACGTTCGATGATATAGCGAGTATGATTCTGTGTGACATCATTCAGAACTTGACCAAAGTTGTTCTGCGCTTGAGTGGAACTAATCTTCTTAGCAATCATCACGCCCCCTTAGATAATGTCCAAAATAGCTAATTTAGGTATATTATACCAAACAAATGTTTCTTTGTCAAGTGTCGCAACAGACCGGGGCCACCTAACCACTCGCTGAAGCCGACCGCCTAATCGAGATTCGACTTGTTGCCGGTCTTGGCAGCGTGGAATATTACGGCACTCCCACGGTCAGGAAGACTATCTCGGGCCCTGGGAGTGTAACCAGCCTGGGCAATCCCTTTTGACAAGAACCGGAAGCGGGTATATCCTCTTGGTAGATACACAAAGGAAACTGGTAATGACTGAAAGAGTTGAATCTCCAGCGAATCGTGTCATCCGAGAGGCCCGACAGTTGGCCTTTGATGAACTATACCGCGCCCCTCAAACTGAGTACAGCCTGGTGATAGATGATTCCTTTCCTGAAAAGTTCGTTGATGCACTCTCCCGACTCGAAGTGTACAACAAGCATCTCTTCCGCCCCAATACCTATCTGCATAAATGGTGGGCGCGCCGCTGCGGTTCCACTTTTCGTGCCATACTCAAGCAATTTGTGCCCAATGTTAGACGTCGCGATTACTACGCGCCTGGTGGGTTAGAGGGCAAAATTGTGCTCGACCCAATGATGGGCGGTGGCACAACCCTTCACGAAGCAATCCGGTTAGGTGCGAATGTTATTGGGGCAGACATAGACCCGATTCCAGTTGTACAGGCTCGAGCTACCCTCACTCGAGCAGCTTTGGGAGATTTACGGGCCGCTTTCAATCAGTTCTTTGCCGAGCTACATCGTAGTTTGGGGCATTATTTCCAAACTGAATGTCCAACCTGCAAGCAGACCCTGGACTTTCAGTACACCCTCCACGGCCTGCGCAAATCTTGCGCTTGTGGAGAGGTGGTACAGATTGACCAATACGATTTGCGCCACGAGGCTGACCGCAAGATCCGCATTTGGCCGGAGAGCTGGGAGATCACTGACAGCCAAAGCGGTCCCAGTGGTTCAGCCAAAACCACGCGCTTGATCACTAAAGCCGAGAAGGCATGTCCAGTCTGTGGGCTAGAATATCAGGAATTGCTTGATGTGCCGTATTATGCTCGCTACGTGCCGATGGCGATTGTGGCAGCCTGTCCTGAGCATGGTTTGTTCTTTCGCTCGCCTGGCGAGCTTGATTTGACACGAATTGACCAGGCTGAGATGCTGCGGGACGGGCTAGACTTTGGGGCGCTAGAAGATTTCACGGTGCAAGATGGCCCTAAGTCCGGTGATCTGATAAGGCGCAACATCCACTCGTATCTTGATGTTTTCTCATCTCGCCAATTGCTTTACCTTCACCAGGCCATTCGACAATTGCGCGAGTACGATGGTGTGATAAGACTCAACCTGGGCCTGCTTGTATCCACCTCACTTGAGTTTAACTCCATGCTCTGTGGTTACAAGGGCTGGTACAAACAGCGGCCAGGCGCTATTCGGCACGTTTTCGCCCTCCACGCTTATTCTTTCCCCTACACCGCTTTGGAGAACAACCCCATCAATCGCCAGAAGTCTTCTGGCAATCTGCAACTGCTTTTTCATGATCGCATCGAACGCGGACGCAAATGGGCTATATCACCAGTGGAACGAAAGATTGGGCCAGATGGTAAAAGCCAGTTGATCAAGATACCAGGAGAAGAAGATGGAGGCATTGAGGCTCTTGACCAGACTGAGCTGACCACTGGTCGTCAAACCTTCTGGCTCATTCACGGCGACTCACGTGACCTGCCGATTGACGATCGCTCGGTAGATTTGATCGTGACCGATCCTCCCTACTATGACAGCGTACAATATAGCAACCTGGCCGCTTTTTTCCGAGTGTGGCTGGCACGCTTGCTTCCCGACGAAGTCAATTGGACCTACAACGAAGCCCATAGTGCTGTGGCAACCAAAGCAACTGACGGTAGCAGTAGCTTTATGACGGTGCTGGCCGGCATTTTTGCTGAATGTGGGCGCGTACTTAAACACCAGACGGGACGGATGGTATTTACATTCCATCACTGGGATCCTAACGCCTGGGCCGAACTCACCATTGCCCTCAAAAGTGCTGGCTTCAGACTGATGAACGTCTACGTCGTGTTTTCGGAACATCCTATCTCAGTACACATCAGGAATCTGAACGCGATCAAGCACGATAGCATTTTGGTTTTTGCTCTCGATGGGGATGCGCCAACCCTTCGACAAGCTCAGGACACCGCCGCTTCCTGGTCACCGTTGGAAGCTATTGACACCAACGACAGTGAAACCTTTTGTCGTCAATGTGGCATGACATTAGGTTGGCTGCTGGAGAGCGGACATTCGACGATGGAAATCCGTACCATTTGGAAGGAGCTTATGGGAGGAAAAAGCTAGATGACGAAAAGCACGGGTAACCGTCCAGCAGAGATTTTTGGATACCCAATTGGAAACCGCTCAGCGGAGGCTCAAGACGTCCGCGAGAAACACTGGTGCCCGTTCGTAAATCGCCCTTGCGACAAGAAAAGTCGGCTGATTGATTTCGCCTTCGGTGTCTGTTCAGCGGAGCATAATGGCAAAATCCATACCATTTGTCCGCGTCGCTTTGAAGAACAGGGCACCATCGAAGGGGTATCCAGAGTCTTGGAGGACGTTGCCTTGCACTACTTTGGGGATTTCAACAACACCATCGTGTTCCCTGAGGTCAGCCTGCCAAACGTGGGTAGCATAGATTACGTTCTCGTTCGGCACAAGCCAATGAAACCCGAAGTGGAGGATTTTGTACCTGTCGAGTTTCAATCTGACTCCACGACCAGTACAGGAGCATTGATTCAAGGGATACTCGATTTCTTTCAGGGTCGCGATCTGCAAGAACAAACCTACAAATTCGGCATGAACACCTACGATTCCATCAAACGCGCCATAACCCAGTTGATGAACAAAGGCATCGTGTACGAAACCTGGGATACAAAGTGCTATTGGGTGGTTCAAGAATACATTTATGCAAACCTGGTCAATCGGTATGGCTTCAAGACGGATGGGTTCTCATCTGGACATGCTTCACGGTTTGCTCTGTACGATCTTGTTCGCCAAGACAATCGCCTGACCCTAATCCCAACTCGCTTCATTTCGACCACCGTAGACGAGGTGTACCAGGCAATGCGAAACAACCCTGGCCTACCCAACAAAGACGAGTTCGTGCAAAAACTGAACACCAAGCTACAGGCCAGGCTCAGTGTACAGTTTAGCCAAACCAAGAAGCAGGAATGGGTGAAGAATACATGACCCCGATTGATTCCGACGATTACGAACTGCGTGACGAATACGACTTGTCCAAGATGACCATCGTAGCCAAGGGCAGATATGCGCCCCATCGGCGGGCCGGGAAGAACGTGGTTTTGCTTGCCCCAGATGTTGCGCAGGCTTTTCCGACCGATGAGGCCGTAAACGAAGCCCTGCGACTCATCATGCAGATGATGGAGATTCCGAGCAAGTACGAGGCGGAAGCAGCGCGCGTTTGAGCCTAGCATAAGCGATCACGCCCTCAATCCCCACATTTCAATGTGTGGTGTCCGCATAGACCGCAGCCTCTCTTGCTCTTGAAGCACTACACTTTGAAAAGTGTAGTTTGCGACTGTCTCTACTGTCAGGAGCCGCTTCATTTCCACCACCGTAGACGAGGTGTACCAGGCAATGTGAAATAATCCTGGCCTACCCAACAAAGACGAGTTCGTGCAAAAACTGAACACCAAGTTACAAGCCAGGCTCAGTGTACAGTTTAGCCAAACCAAGAAGCGGGGGAGCAAAGGATTGCGATAAGCGGCGCGGGGAGTGAACTGCTTTACAGTGGAGGATTCGGGAGCGTCGGGCGCATCATGCCCTGGATTGGGGG
>JBAWAP010000288.1:0-19801 GCA_049589355.1 Anaerolineae bacterium | reverse complement strand
GCGTGAACCCGCCCACTCCAAGTTGGGGAGGCATGATCGCAGACGGAGCATCTCGTATTGAATCCTTTCCGAATCAGGCAATTTTCCCGGCCCTGGCGTTATTCGTGCTGATGTTCGCCTTTAACTTTCTAGGGGATGGCCTGCGCGACGCTTTCGATCCAACACTGCGGGGGCGAGAATAACACGCTGTTGGGTAAAACCGTTCGGGTCTCCGACCTTCGCCTACCACCAAAAGTGGGATGTGGCGGGGCGCGGGCGGTGGGGGTAGAAATGGAAAACAAAGATTTGACCGGTAAGGCACTAGATGCGCTCTCTGAAGCAGTCTCACCGATCCGAAGAGTGCAATGAGGGGATATGGCAACCATCGAGTACAAGAAGTTGGTCATGGCCGGCCCGATGCGTTGGGTCGTGCTGACCACGGATGGAGAAGTCACCACTTTGGCCTGGTTTGTCAAGGTTCGCTACACTGCCCACGGCAGTGGTAGCGTGCTCTTCGCCCGCAGCGACCTACAAGGCAATGGACGCGGCGATGTCTTTGCTGTGTTCAGCGACAACTTGGCTATGGCCGAACATCTGCGAGATGACATCTTTAGCTACACCGTCTTTGCCGGCGTTCCCGGACAGACCCCACCGGCTCCCATTGTAAAAGCCACCTTCGAGGGCCAGAACGACTTCCCGAACTACATCGTCGAGTCCATGAGAGCCGTGGATGGCACAACCCTTACCCTCTCCCTTCGGGACTTCGGTCCGCCAAAGGCTTACGTGCGGGCGGTCAACGAGCGTCTGACCGAGGTAGGGGCCTTCGCCGTGCCAGCCGAGTTCTCGTTGGAGATCAATAGCGTCGTGCCTGTCGGCCAGCCAGAGGCAGGTCCTCTGGCCGAAGCGCCACCAGTGGGGGCCGATTTGCAGAATCTGTGGTACGAATGAGTTGATGGAGAGGAGATAGTCATGCCCCTTACACTAGGTACGGAAGGCCAACCAGACTACTATGCCTACGAACTGGCGTTAGCCGCTCACAAGGTGGTGACCGAGATAATGTCGGTCCGACCGGCCCAGCAGGTGGTCATCACCGCCGACACGGCCAGCGACCCTCGGGTCGTGCAGGCCACCGCCCAGGCCACCTTCGCTGTGGGGGGCGTACCCACTGTGATCTGGTACCCTACTTTGCCCCAGCCCTGCATGGACCCACCCGGCCCGGTGGCCAACGCTCTCCTCAAGGCCGACCTGTGGATCGAGTTCGCCACCGCCTACCAACTCTACAGCCCGGCCTATCATGTGGCCATTGCCGCTGGCTGTCCCTACCTCTGCCTGACGGGCATGGATGTGGATATGATGGTGCGCACCATCGGGCGCGTCAACTATCCTGCCCTGGACAAGATGAAAACCCGGCTTTACGAGCTGTCCCAGGCAGCCGAGACCATCCGCGTCACCAGCTCGGCCGGCACCGACCTGACGATGAGGATTGACAAGGCAGGTGACCCCTTCTGGGAGCCACCACCGGCCGAGGGAGGCTATCCGGTAATGCTGGGGGGGCAGTCGGGCTTTATGGCCCACCATGGGAGCTTCCAGGGGACGCTGATCTTCGACGGATGTCTCTGGCCCCCAGCCGATGTGGGGCTGCTCCACTCGCCGGTGATGCTGCACATCGAGGAAGGCTACATCCGGCACATTGAGGGAGGCCACGAGGCCAGGCTTTTCGAGCGCTGGCTGGCGAGCTTCGATGACCCGATCATGTACATGGTGGATCACGCCTGCTACGGCTTCAACCCGGGCGTGAGCCGGCCTACGGGACGCATCCTGGAGGATGAGCGCGTCTTCGGCTGCATGCAGTTCGGCATCGGCCCTGCCAGCAAGGGGGCACCCAGTCACACCGATGGCGTGGTCCTCAACCCCTCGGTCTGGGCCGACGATGTGCAGTTGGAAGAAGAAGGACGATACGTCCACCCAGAGCTGATCGAGCTTTGCCGGGAGATGGGGGCCCCGGGCTACTGACAGTTGGTAGACTGGGAAACTGGTAGATTGGTAGACTGGTAACGTAAGACCAATTTACCAATGTACCAATCTACTAACAGGAGGAGGTGTACCTGGTGGGTTGGCCAGACAAAGAACAGATCACCAAGGCTGTGTTGGACATGCTGACCGTCAATCTGGACCTCAAAGAAGGCGAAAAGCTGTTGGTGGTGAGCGATGTCCCTACGGCGGAACATTGGCGGAGCAAGGATCAGGCGACGCTGGCCGACATGCTGGAAAGAGTCATGTTGGCCAAAGCCGTCAGTGAGATCGCCTTGGAACATCACTCAGGTTGTATGGTAGAGTTCTATACCTATCCGGCGGTAGGGAGTCACGGAGCCGAGCCGTCACAAGTGGTGGCGGCGAAGTTGCGTCAGGCGGACGTGGTGGTGGCGATCACCACGTACTCCTTGTCCCATACCGCTGCTAGGGAAGGGGCGACAGAAGTTGGCGTCCGCCTGGCCAGCATGCCTACCTTCCTGGCCCGGATGTTTGCCCCCGGCGGCCCGATGGCCGTGGACTACCAGCAGGTGGTCGCCGAGGGGCAGGCCATCGCCGATTGGCTGACGGTCGCACAAGAGGCAGTGGTTCGTACGCCGGAAGGCACTGACATGCGCTTCAGCCTGGCTGGACGCCAGAGCAGGAATGATCACGGCCTGTACATAGAGAGGGGCTCCTGGGGCAATCTGCCGGCCGGGGAGGCCTACATTGCTCCCCTGGAGGGTACTGCCCAGGGACAGTTAGTCGTACTGGCTGGCTGGTATCCAGGGCTGAGAGAGAACCTGACGTTCCACTTCCGGGACGGGCTGGTCTGCGCACTGGAGGGTGGTGGTGCTGTCGGCGAGAGCTTCCTGGAGTTGCTAAAGCCGGGAAATGATCGGGAACCTTACCGGTCCCGGCGAAACCTGGCCGAGTTGGGAATCGGTACCAATCCCAATGCCTCTTACCCAGACAACGTCTTGGAGGCGGAGAAGATTCGGGGAACGGTGCACCTGGCCGTCGGTGATAACGCCCATATAGGGGGGACGGTATCGGCGGACCTGCACGAGGACTTCGTTCTTCCGCGCCCTGATCTTTTGTTGGATGGAGAGATTGTCATGCTAGGGGGGCAGTGGGTGGGTTCTCGCTCTGCCAGTTGATCTAACGGTGATGATCAATTGGCTTGAGCGCCTATTAAGATGGGGACGTAGGAGGCGCTTCGATGCCGTACGCATACGCTGGTAAGCTTCTTTGGGTGAATCTCGACTTGGGGCAGTGGCAGGTAGTGGACATTGCTTCCGATCAGGTTCGCCATTATCTCCTCGGCAGCGGTTTGGCAGCCAAGATTCTTGACGACAGGTTGCAGCCTCAATTGGATCCTCTCGATCCGGCCAACCTGCTTTTGATCGTGAACGGGCTATTGACTGGGACCTTCATTCCCACTGCTTCTCGCGTGTCCGTATGTGGGCGCTCACCGCTGACCGGCATCTGGTGCGAGTCGGTGGCCGGGGGCTACTGGGGGCCAGAGTTGCGTTTCGCCGGCTACGATGGCGTGGTGTTCACGGGGCGAGCTGAGAACCCCGTCTACCTGTGGATCCACGACGGCCACGTCGAGCTCCGGCCGGCTGCCTCCCTCTGGGGGCTGGATTCCCAAGAGACGGCGCAGCGCATTCGAGATGAAACCGACCCCAAAGCGTTGGTCGCCTGTGTAGGGCCGGCCGCTGGAAACGGGGTGCGCATCGCCAGCGTGATGTTTCTCGGCAACGGGACGCGAACTGCGGGCCGAGGGGGCATGGGGGCACTGATGGCCTCTAAGAATCTAAAGGCAGTGGTCGTTAAGGGAAGCCAGCGGCCGGAGTACTATGACCGGGAGGGGTTGCGTCGCAGCGTGCGGGAGGCGACAGCCTGGATCAAGGGAAACTCCGTAGCCATGTCGGAGTTCGGTACTGGCGGCGGGGTGCCGGCGACAGAAGTCTTTGGCGATATACCCATCAAGAATTGGCTGTTGGGTAGCTGGAAGGAGGGAGCCGATAAGACCTCTGGCCAGACCATTGTGACTACTATGCTCGACAAGCACTATCGCTGCTTTGCCTGCCCCATCGCCTGCGGCAAAGAGATCAAGATCACTGAAGGACCTTATGCTGGGCTCGAGGGCCACGGACCAGAATATGAGACCCTGGCCGCCTTCGGAGCCCTCCTCTTGAACGATAACCTTGAGACCATCATCCAAGCCGATCACCTGTGTAACCGCTATGGCATGGACACGATTTCCACCGGAGCAACTATCGCCCTGGCCATGGAGGCCTACGAGAAGGGGCTGCTGACTGCCGAAGATACCGGCGGCTTGGAGCTCGAATGGGGAAACGCCGAAGCCATCTTGCAGTTGGTGGAGCAGATTGCGCGGCGTCAGGGGCTTGGCGACGTGTTGGCTGACGGAGTTCGAGCCGCGGCCGAGAAGTTGGGACCCGAGGCCGAGGAGATGGCAATCCACGTTAAGGGGCTCGAAATACCAATGCACGACCCCAGAGCTTTCGTTGACATGGCTGTCAACTACGCAACGGCCAACCGGGGAGGATGTCACCTCGAAGGGCTAACGTATTGGCGGGGTTATGGCCTGGAGTGGGACGAGTGGGGTCAGGCGGGAGAGCACGACCGTCTGGACAGCGCTGGTAAGGCACAGGTAGTCTATGACTTTCAGAACTACCTGAGCGTCTACAATCCCCTGGGTTTGTGCAAGTTCATCATCAAGGGTCTGGTGGGGTCAGAGACGACAGTGGAATGGCTGAACCTGGCTATGGGCTGGGACTGGGACTCCGACGACCTCATCCGCGCTGGAGAGAGGATCTTCAACCTCAAGAGGATGATCAACGTCCGATTGGGCATCACCGGAGCGGACGACACCCTCCCACGGCGACTTCTGACCCACGCGCGACCCACTGGCAGCGCGGCTGGCGTGCTACCCGATCTGGAGTCCATGCTGGAGGAGTACTACCAACTGCGAGGCTGGACAGTGGAAGGCGTTCCCACAGATGAGAAACTGCGGGAGTTGGGCTTGGCATAAAGGTTAAGACTTCGGAGGTTTCCGTCAGTGCCTCTGCTGGCAAAATTGCCTCGATTATCTGGTCGGTTTGCTGGCGAAATCGCCTCTGAAAACCTCCGAAGTCTAGAGCGCTTCGCAAGGCTCAATATAATCGCAACACCGACGCCCCTAACCTCATGTCATCCTCGCCTTCCTGTTCATCGCCCTCATGTTCTATCTCATTGTGTTCCCTTTGGGACGCATGATGTGGGAACCATGATCTATACCCTCACCCTCAATCCGGCGCTCGACCGCGAACTGACTGTGCCTGCGTTTGCTTTCGACCACGTACTGCGCGCCAGCGCGGTCCGGGTTGACTACGGCGGCAAGGGCTTCAACGTGTCGCGGGCACTGGCCGCCCTCGGCGCGGAGAGCATAGCGCTGGGATTCGTCGGCGGCGCAACCGGCGAAAGCCTGACAGTCGGGTTGGCAGACCTGGGTATCCGCACGGATTTTGTGCAGGTCGCGGGCGAGACGCGCACCAACGTCAGCATCGTCACCGAGGATCGGGCCCACTATCTCAAAGTGAACGACCCTGGCCCGACCATCACCCCTGTCGAACAAACTGCATTGCTTCGGAAAACTCGTGCCCTGGCCCAACCGGGCGACTGGTGGGTGCTGGCTGGCAGCCTGCCGCCCGGCGTTCCGGCGACGTTTTATGCCGAGGTGATCCGGTTGGTCCAATCGGTTGGCGCGCACGCGGTGCTCGATACGAGTGGTGAGCCATTGCGCGTCGGGTGCACAGCCAGGCCCTTCCTGGTCAAACCCAACGCCACTGAGGCTAGTGAACTAGCGGGAACTCGTGTTACCTCGCCGAACGAGGCATGTGACGCCTTCAGCAAGATCCATACTCTGGGTGTGCAAAATGTGGTCATCTCGCTCGGCCGAGTTGGGGCGCTCTACTCGGATGGGCAAAACATCTGGCAGGCCGAACCGCCCGAGGTTGATGAGCGCAATCCGATCGGTGCTGGCGATGCGGTGGTAGCCGGACTGGTCTGGGCGTTGAGTCGTGACTATGGCGGGTCGGAAGCTCTGCGTTGGGGCGTAGCTTGTGGTGCGGCAGCGGCCAGCCTCGACGGCACGGCCATGGGGCCGCGGTCTCTCGTTGAGACTTTAGCCCGGCAGGTACGAATAGTCTCAGTCTCAGACTGAGCAAGGCCCTAGCCGATCCCAGCCTGGTGCTAGCGCTGCTTGGTGCGTCTAGAAGTTGACATCTAGCGTCCTCTGGTGTACAATCAGACACGATTTTGAGTTGGAGGTAGACAACTTGGGTGAATTCAACTATGGAGGACAGGCGGTCATCGAAGGGGTGATGATGCGCGGAGCCAAGTACATGGCCGTGGCCGTCCGAGGTCCTAAGGGCAAAATAATCGTTCACAGCGAACCTCTGAATGCTAAGGTATACGGCGGGCCGATTAGCAAGCTGCCTTTCCTGCGGGGCACAATCATGCTCTGGGATGCATTGGTCCTGGGCATACGGGCGCTGCTTTTCTCGGCCGATGTGGCCTTGGAGGAGGAAGAAGTCGAGTTCAAGGGACCGATTGCCTGGGGTTCCGTGGCCTTCTCTATGATAATCGGCATAGGTGTCTTCCTCCTTGGCCCTTTGTTCCTGGTTAGGCTCGTGGATCGCTACATTGCCTCGCCACTGGTCAGCAATGTCCTGGAAGGGCTGATCCGCCTTGCTTTTTTCCTGATCTACGTCTATGCTATCGGCTTCATCCCCGACATCCGGCGCGTCTTCGCCTACCATGGAGCGGAGCACGAGACCATCAATGCCTACGAGGGCGGAGCTCCTTTGAAGGCGGATGCCATCAAGGCTTACAGCACGGCTCATCCACGCTGCGGCACCGGGTTTCTGTTGATCTTTGCAGTGGTTGCCATCCTGGTCTTCAGCCTGTTGGGACGGCCTCCACTGGTGCTACGTATCATCTCGCGCCTGGTTCTCATTCCCGTCATCGCTGGCCTAACTTACGAGCTGATCAAGTTCAGCGCTGCACGCCGTGACAACCCTCTGATAAGAGGAGTGGTTCTAGCGCCCAGCCTAGCCCTGCAAAGGCTCACCACTCGAGAGCCTGACGAATCAATGCTGGAAGTAGCGATAGCTGCTTTGCAGCACCTGTTGGATGTAGAAGAAGAGGGGCTTGAAGGGGCGAGCTAGTGGCGCTGCTAGGTGATCGAAGCTGGCTTACGTTGTTTTTGGCTACACGAGAACGATCTCGCCAATGATGACGGTGGTAGCGGTTTGAAGGGGAACCCGGTGATAGCCCGTATCAGGGCTGCCTAAGGTTCCCTTTCCTTTGAGGGACCCAAGTTCCGCGAATCCGGCCCTGTCTGGTACGTCAACGAACCCGAAACCTGAAACCCTGAAACCTGGAACGAGAGGTGTACATTATGTCCCATGTCACGCTGTTGCGCTTGCTGCTGGCCGTCTGGGCCGCGCTGCTGCTCCTGGGCTTCGCTTTCGGGCGGCTCGACGAGGAGCGAATCAACCGTATCCCCCGCGCCAACAAAATACTCTCGTCGGCCATCTTGGTGATGTGCGCACTGATCTGGTGGCTGGCCGGCGCGTCTGGCACACCGCTGGTCGCCTACGCTGCGCTCCTCTTCTTCGGCATGGCGTTCTCGTTCCTGGGCGATGTGATAATGGCCCAACTTCTGCCGCTGCCACAGCACGTGCTCTTTGGCATGGGGGCTTTTGGCGTGGCCCACGTGCTGTACATCACCGGCTACCTGCGGCTGGGGGGCGTGTTGGGGCTGCAGAACGGCGGGGCGCGGGCCGTTGGGCTGGCTATCTTCCTCGTTCTGGCCATAGTATTGTGGTGGACGCTGATTCGCTCGCCGCAGACTCCCGCCGCGCTCAACTACGGCTCGCTGGGATACGCGCTGCTGCTGGCGGCGATGGCCGGGCTGGCGGTGAGCCTGGCGCTGCAGGAGCCTCGCTTCGCGCCGCTGGCGCTGGGGGCGTTGTTATTTCTCGTCTCCGATGTGTTCCTGGGGCACCGACTGTTTCAGGGGGGCAAGTTCCTCTTGGTAGGCGACCTGGTGTGGATGACCTACATTGTGGGGCAACTGCTCATCGTCTTCTCCACGGCGACGGGGCTGCGGATGTTGTAAGCAGGGACCCCAACGCGGCGATAAAAATTTCTTAAGGAGGATTTCCCAATGGAACCACGAGTCAAAAATTTAATGCGAGAGCTCTTTGAGAGCTACCTGAATTCAGTGGAGGCCATCCTGGACATGGGCCTCACACCGGAGGACATGGGCAAGGTCGGCGGGGAATTGCAGGCGTCGGTCAGCCAATACTTCGCCGATCTGCGCTGGCACGACGACAACCACCTGCGCCAGATGCTCCACACTCGCCAGTCCCTGGACCCGCATTGCCACGATTTGATGGAGGCAGGACAGGTGAACTACGCTCTGAACTTGTGGAGCGAGGCCCGTGGCCGGCTCATCGCCGAGTTGATCGGGGTCACGGCCAGTCAACTGGATGCTCATCCACTGGGCGAGACAGAATGGTCCATCGCCGAGATTGCCCGCCACGTGGCTGGGAGCGACGCCTGGTTGGTGGAGAACCTGCGGGCGGCGGCCGGACGGTAGCAGCCAGCGTCGTCAACAAAACAAGATGTACAAAGTGCCATACGGAAAAGGGGAATTGGCCTTTGACCTGCCGCCGGGGATGCACGGCACGGTGGTCGAATCGAGAACTGTGCCGCCCATCGCCGATGTGCCAGCCGCTATTGCCGAGGCTATGGCGAAGCCGGTGAATTCGCCTCCGCTGCGGGAAATGGCCAGGCCAGGGGATATCGCCTGCATCGTCTTCACCGACATCACCCGCGCCAGCCCCGACTACCTTCTGGTACCGCCTGTCCTCCGTGAGCTGGAGGCGGCTGGGGTACGCGACGAGGACATCACCCTGCTGTGCGGCATCGGGATGCACCGGCCCAGCACTCCGGAGGAGAAGATCGCCAAGCTCGGTGCGGAGGTAGTGGCCCGCTATCGGGTCATTGACAACGAGCCGCAGAACCCGGCGGCGCTGGTTGATCTGGGTACGACCGAAAGCGGCGCCCCCTTCTCGGTACACAGGGCAGCTTACGAAGCCGATGTGCTCATCGCCACTGGCATCGTCGAGCCGCATCAGTTGGCGGGCTACAGCGGCGGGCGCAAGACGGTGGCTGTAGGCGCGGCTGGGGAGGCCATGCTCGCTTACACCCACGGCCCCCAGATGGTTGAACACCCCGGCGTTCGGTTGGGCCGCATAGAGGGTAACCCATTTCACGAGGCGATTACCGAGGCAGCGGGCCGCGCCGGGCTACGCTTCATCGTCAATGTGGTGCTGGACGACGAGAAGCGGGTGGTAGCTGTGCGGGCCGGGGAGCCGACGGTCGCGTTTCTCGATCTGGTGGCCTTGGCCAGATCTATGTACGAGGTGCCGGTACCACAGCAGTACGACGTGGTGATCGGTGGGGTGGGTTTCCCCAAAGATGCCAATCTCTACCAGGCCACGCGGGCGGCTAGTTATCTCTTCTTTGCCCCCACGCCGGTGGTCAAGCCCGGCGGCTTCTTGATCATCCCCGCCCGCTGTCAGGAGGGAGCCGGTGAGGGAGCGGGGGAGCAGCGCTTCTTGGAGAAGATGCGAGGCGCAAGGGACATGCCCAGCCTGCTGGAGGAACTGCGGTGCACCGGCTATCCACCGGGCGCACAGCGGGCCTTCATCATGGCCAAAGTCATGGAGCAGTGCGGGGTGATCATCGTGGGCGCCGAATGTCCAAAGCTCGTGCGGGAGGCCAAGATGATCCCCGTGGCTACGATGGAGGAGGCGCTGGGCATCGCTGCCGAGACGCTGGGGCTGGAACTGGACGTACTCATCGTGCCCCACGCGCTGTTGACGTTGCCGGTGGTGCAATTCGCGTAGCTTCTGGAATACCCATTGGTATGACTTGACGGCATTCTCATAAGGCGGTAAAATAAGGTTAAATGAATGGGAGGAGGTAAATACCATGCCGGGAAGAGTCAGCACAATGCGGAAAATCACAGTCTCCCTGCCCAAGGAACTGGTCGAATTTGCGGACACGGCCGCCGTTGCGATGAAGATCAGCCGCAGCGAGGTGATCGCTGAGGCGATTGCGGCGCAGAGAGAGCGCGAAGAGGCTAGGTTAGCGGCGGAGGGATATCGCTTCTATGCTCAGGAAGCCAGTGAATTTGCTGCTGCCAGCCTGCAGGCGGTTTCAGAGGTGTTAGGCCATGATGGTCAAACGGGGTGAGATCTACTGGGTGGAGTTCGATCCCGTCAAGGGCAGTGAACAAGGTGGATTACGTCCCGCCCTGATCGTACAGCAAGATATTGGAAACCAGTACAGCCCGACTACTGTAGTTGTCGCGATCACGCGCACGCTACCACCGCGTCCCTATCCGTTCATTGTGGTTGTTGAGCCGGAGGAGAGCGGACTGCTGACCAGAAGTGCCATCAACTGCGCCCAGATCGCAACCATTCAGAAAGACGAACCTGGCTCAAGGCTGCGCCCGTGGCCTGGAGAGCACGAAGTGCGTCCTATAGGGCAGTTGAGTGCACAAAAGATGGCTGAGGTGAACCGGGCGCTTGGGTACAACCTGGGGCTGTGATGGCGGATCGTGCTGCACGCGCTTCTTGCATCCTGCATCCTTGGAGGATTGTATGACCGTTGACGAATCGAACCTTGACCTGCAGCGGCCTGCCGAGGAAGAAATGAAGCCATATCTGTTGCTAGATGCCGGTGGCACATTGCTCTTCATGGATCAAGACTATCTGTCACGGCTGGCGGATACGCAGGGCTTTCAGGTTGAAGCGAAGCGGTTCTACGACGGGCACTTCCGCCTCGTCCACTGGTTCGACACGTACGTCAGGATCCACCAGAGGTTTCCGTCGGGGCTTACCACATCCTACCCGCAGATCCTTCTCCGCTCGGTGGGGTTATCCAAGGAGGGCGCGGAGCGGACAGCACAAGTGGCCGAGGCCAGGCACGAGCAGAGGAACCTCTGGGGATTTACCTTCCCGTGGGTTGTGGAGACCCTCGGTCAGTTAAGGGGCGAAGGTTATCGAATGTCCATCATCTCCAATTCAGATGGTAGGTTAGAGCAAGAGTTGCACGATATGAGGATGGAAGGCTATTTCGAGAGGGTATACGATTCTGAAGTTGTGGGAGTTCGGAAGCCGGAACCAGGAATCTATGAGATGGCTTTGGGGGAACTCTGTCTCCGGCCCGAAGAAGCTCTGTTCGTAGGGGATATGTTCCACATAGACATCTGGGGGGCCAACCGGCTGGGGGTTCCTGGCCTGCACCTCGATCCGCTGGGTCTCTACGAAGGGTGGCCGGGAGCGCGCATTCAGGACCTGCGGCAACTGCCCGGCTGGTTGAAGGAATACGCAGATGCCCCGGAACGGTTTGAGGTGCTGCCCCTTCGTGATTTTGCGCTACTGCCATCATGAGAACAGCTTGTGCAGGCGGTTGCCCCCTGTGGGAGAATAACGCTAATTCAGACAAAGAGCCGTGAAATTGGACTTTGGACAATTCGGCCTTGTGGGGGGAGGAAAGCTCAGAAACCCGTTTTTTTATCCCACTCGGTGGGACGGATCGCCTGTTTGAAGCCCTTCTTGGGGAGGTAAGCCTTAGACTTGGGCAAAAAACGGGTTTCTATTTCATTTGTCCAAAGTCCAGGTGAAAGGAGCCAAGCTTTATGACTGCAAAGGTCACAAGCATAAGCTTTAACCGGGGAGTACCCTGTGTAGAAGCCTTCCCCATAAGCGAAATCCAGGAGTGCGCTGTGGCCATTCTGGCCGCCGATGCCGCAACCATCCTGCAGTATGGCAAATCAACCGGCTACATGCCGTTACGGGAGACCATAGCCGAGCAGTATGGAGCCAGCTCCGAAGAGGTCCTGGTGAGCAATGGTTCACTCCAAATCCAGGAATTCCTCTCGGCACTCCTGCTGCGCCCAGGCGATACGGTCTTCGTTGAGGAGCCAACCTATGATAGGACGATAACCACCCTTCGACGACACGAGGTCAACGTCATAGGCATACCTCTGGAGCGCGATGGCCCCGACATCGAGTTCCTGACCGCCCAGTTGCGGAAGGTAACGCCGAAGCTCCTGTACGTTATCCCCGATTTCCAGAACCCCACCGGGGGGACCACATCGCTATCCAGGCGGGAGGAGATCGTCCGTCTGGCGGAGAAGCATAGTTTCTGGATACTGGAGGACGGCCCCTACCGGGCATTGAGATACCAAGGCTCTGACGTACCACTTATGAGAACCATGAATCCTGACCGAGTGTTCCATCTCTCGTCCTTCGCTAAAGTTCTGAGCCCAGGGCTGCGGATAGGATACCTCATTGCCCCTAAGCCCGTCGTCGAGGCCGTAGCTAAAATCGCCACCGATACCTACGTCACCCCCGGACTCCTTGCCCAGGGCACCGCCTATGAGTTCTGCCGTCGAGGATGGCTGGAACCCAACGTGGAGAGGCTGAAGGGGATTTATGGGCCCAAGTTGAAGGCTACGGCTGCGGCGCTGCGGGAATACCTGCCCGGAGCCGATTGGGTCGAGCCTGAAGGAGGCTTTTTTGTCGGGATGACCCTGCCTCCAGAGATGAACACGGCCAATCTACGTGAGAGAGCAGCAAAGGCTGGACTAAGCCTATCTGACGGTCGGGGCTTTTTCCCTCAGGGTGGTGGGGAGAGGTTCTTACGGTTGGCCTTTACCGCTCTCTCGATGTCTGAGATCCGCGAGGGCATCTCGCGCCTGGCCAGGTTGGTATCCCTTTGAGTGGCGGTTTCGCCTGGTCCTCCTCACGAGGGAGACAGGGATGATAGATAAGCCATTACGTATCACTGAAACGGTCCTTCGCGATGCCCATCAGTCGCTTTTGGCCACGCGCATGCGCACGGAGGATATGCTGCCTATCGCTGAGAAGCTGGACCAGGTGGGCTATTGGTCGGTGGAGATGTGGGGTGGGGCTACTTTTGACTCCTGCTTGCGCTTTTTGGATGAGGACCCCTGGGAACGCCTCCGATCGCTCAAGAGACACATGCCTCACACGCCTTTCCAAATGCTCCTCAGGGGGCAGAACATCGTTGGCTATCACCACTACCCCGACGATATCGTAGAGCGCTTCATCGTCAGGGCCCGCGAGAACGGCATTGACGTCTTCCGCATCTTCGACGCCCTCAACGACACTCGCAACATGGCGTGGGCGATGGAGGTGGCCAGGCGAGTGGGAGCCCACGTCCAGGCCAGCATCTGCTACACCATCAGCCCGGTGCACGACATTCCCAGCTACGTTAAGATGGTCAAGGAACTGGAGGAGTTGGGTGCCGATTCCATCTGCATCAAGGACATGGCTGGCCTCATTACCCCCTACGTCGCCTACGAGTTAGTTAGGCGCCTGAAGGAGGCCACTGATCTGCCCATCCACTTGCACTCCCACGGCACCAGCGGGATGGCCACCGCTGCGCTCATCAAGGCGGCCGAAGCTGGCGTGGACATGGTAGACACAGCCATCTCCTCCCTGTCTGAGCTGACCTCGCACCCTCCCACCGAGAGCATCGTCAGCAGTCTGCAGGACACCCCACGAGACACGGGCTTGGGCTTGAACCTCCTGGCCGAGATTGCGGCCTATTTTGCCGAGGTGCGCAAACGTTACAAAACATTCGAGAGCGGCCTGCTGGGGGTTGACGTCCGGGTGCTGCAATACCAGATTCCGGGAGGGATGCTTTCCAACCTGGTCTCGCAGTTGCGGGAGCAGAACGCCGAGGATCGGTACGAGGACGTGTTGGCCGAGGTTCCCCGTGTGCGAGCGGAGCTAGGCTACCCCCCTCTCGTCACCCCTTCCAGCCAACTGGTGGGGACTCAAGCTACGCTCAACGTCCTCTTGGGTGAGCGCTACAAAATCATCCCCCATGAGGTGAAGGATTACATCAAGGGGTTCTACGGTCGCCCGCCCGCTCCCATCGCTTCGGAGGTGAAGAGGTTGGCCATCGGCGATGAGGAGCCCATTGACTGCCGCCCTGCCGATCTCATCCCGCCAGGATATGAGAAGGCTGCGGCGGAGATTGGCCATTTGGCCAGGAGCGAGGAGGATGTTTTGTCTTACGCCCTCTACCCCCAGGTGGCACGGGATTTCCTCCAGCGGCGAAGGGAGGCCGAAGTCGTTCGACTGAGCGCTCACGACGAAGTCCAAAACTCAAACTCTAAACTTCAAACTTCAAAACCCAAAGCTCAAGGGTCGAAGATGCCATCGCCCTGGAAGATAGCCGGCCGATTTTTCGCTTTGGACAGGCGACTTTGAGTGCTGGTTTTTATCATTGAGCGAAGAACTTGACCAAAGTCAGGTCATGGTGTACAAGGAGGTGCAATATGTAATCTTTGGATGGAGGTATTCTGCAATGGGGATACGGACTCCAGGAATCACCATCGGACCAGGCTTCGAGCTCGAGGCCGAAAACGTGATCCGCAACCCGGATGACGATTTCTTCATCGGGTTTCTGAAGTCTTACTACGTGATGACCCGTGACGGGCAATACCTGTTCGCCAACAAGCAGTCGGGCCGCATGCCCAGCCGGGCCTTCTATATGGTCCCGCCAGGTTATAAGCTGGGCAAGGAGCAATTGCCTTTCAAGCCCGGCGTCGAGATCGGCCACCAGTTCTACCAGGCGGTCAAAAGCTATCTGACCCGCTGCAACGTGATCGTCCTGGACGCCCTCCAGGGCGAGGCTGACTACGAGACCGGGCTGCGCATCGTCGTCAGTGTGGAGAACCCCCACAGTGCCTACATCGCCTGGATGGGCAAGTTGATGACCTTTACCTATCGCCAGGGTGTGCCTATCTCCTGCTGGAACTACATCGTGCCCGAGAAACTGCCTCCTGATGTGGAGGCCGAAATCCGCGAATTCTGGCCCGATTACGAGGCCGACCTGCCCATCAGCTTGTACGATTTCACTCGCATGGACCAGGATGTGCGCCAGGTGCTCAGCGTGCAATTCGACTACTTCGGCGCGGCCTTCAAGAAGCCCAATCTGGCCATGGTTTGGAACCGGGGCGAATCGGATGGGATGATCAGCTATCACGCCGGCTGCATCTCGGACAGCGTCCTCAAGGGGCTTTCGGGCACGGGCAAGACGACGCTGACGGTCGGCCCTGAGCTGGAACAGGACGACGCTGTACTGGCTAAGCCGTTCTATGAGGATGGCAGGATCGTCAGGGTGAAACTTATCGGGCTGGAGGCGGCCAGTTACGCCAAGAGCGAGGGCATCACCAGCGAGAGCCCCGAGTATCCTGGCCTGATGAAGTCCCGACAGATCGGTCTCGACGGCAAGCGTCCTGTGGTGTTGGCCCAGAACATTGACTGCGAGGGCGTCGAGTACCGCATGGAGACGATTGGTGGCTACATCGTGAAGGTACCCCGGCCCATCCCCGGTGAGGAAGTGGGCTCGCTCACCTGCACCCGCTATGAGAAGAGTGGCACGACCAACGGCCGATTCATCTTCCGGTTCAGCGAACTGAACCCGAATTGGGGCAAAGGTGGCACCAAGTGGCTGCGCAGCGAGTCCCTCTTCTACAAGCGGTTCGACGTGGTGGAGCCTATCTTTCGGGCGGTGGACCCGGCCATAGCTGTGGCTTTAGATGCTGGCTGCGAGACGATCATCACCTCGGCCATCACCGACCAACCGGTGGGCACCCGCGTGCGCTCCTATGCGGCTACCGACTTCATGGTCCGTGAGCAGAGCCAGCAGGCATTTCTCAAGTGGAAGATGTACGCCGACCTGGGACTGGGCCTTGACGGCCAGTTGGTCTTCTTCATCACCAACTCCGGCTACGTGGGCGAGTTCGACATCAACGGCCGGCAGAAGCTGAAGCTGGACGAGAACGGCCAACCGATCCCCAAGATGGACCTGGTCACCGGCCTGGTCCAAAAGGACGCCAAGGGCAATGTCGAGTATGAGGGCTTGGGCGAGAAGATCACTGTCCAGGACTCGAAGAGGCTGGTGGATTTGGTGAGGCAGCGCAAGATAAAAAACTGGATCACCCATCCAGTCTTCGGCTACCTGATCCCCGACCCGAAGGAGCTGGAGGAAGAGCATGGGATGGAGAACTTTGGTTGGCGGTTCAACCCGCTGCGCTTTTATACGCCCGAAGAGCTGGTTGAGTTCTTCAAACGGGACATCGCCGAGCGGACGCAGTACATGCGCGACCTCTTCGCCGGGCAGGAGGGAGGGGAGGAGCTATGGCCGGTGATCGAGGTGTGGGAGAAGTGCACCATCCCTTCGCCGGAGGAGATCAGAGCGTTTTATGAGGAACATTACGGGTAGGTGGTGGATCGGTAGATTGGTAATTATGTCCGAGCAGGTGCTAGTGCACATCGGCGAGGGAGCCAAGGCGGCCGTCGAGGCTTATGCCTATTTGTTGGAGCTGAAGAGCCGGAGGTGACAGGGGGTGGGCAGTCGGTGATCAGCGGTCAGCTCGTTTAGCACACAGCAAAAAGCCACCTGTGCAGTTGACGCAGGTGGCTTTTTTACCTATCTCTTGTCGGGCCGTGACTAGCTTGGCCGTTGCCCCTGGTGTTGCCCCGCCGAGGGGCTCTATCTTTACTCTAGGCTGTTCTACCAGGTTATCACAAAAACATCCGCTTGAACCTACACGGAGTCATAGATGGGTTTAATTGGTACTGTCGCGAGGAACAATTCGGGAAACAGCGAGAGCAAGGCCAGCCGCTATGAGCTTCATGGTGGGTTTTGATGTATTTGCTCGCAACAGGATATTTCCATGGTAAGGGTTGTCCTGTATTGGCTGCCTTTCATATGAAAGCAAGCCCTTTACAGTAGGACGGCTATTTAGCCGATCGATTTCTTGCCGGGGGATTACTGCTGCTCCGGCTCTGAACTGGAAAGCGCCATCAGCTTTTCTTTGGTTTAGCGTGAACTCGATTACGGTATCATCATCCTCCCAATTGACTGATTGCTCTACCCAGCCATTACTCCGATCTGTACATAGATTGAAGTAGAAGAGGTGTGACCCAACAGTGCCATCATCAGTCAGAAACGTATCATCGGGAATACCTCTTATGCAGTTATCTGGATAGCTCATGTTTCAAGAATGCGACATAATGAAATTCAGGAGCCACATGATCAGAGTATCTAGATCGATACCAGAGATGAAACCGGAGGCGCTTATTCCGCCTAAATTCGGTCTCGTGATCAAGTACCATCCGGACTCTTGGGGATTGGGGTCTATACTGAAACCTACTCGATAGTCATTGAAGATCCACTCAAACAAGACCGAACCATCATCCACTAAGTAGGCCCTTAATTGTGGGATATGACTCAGGTCAAGTTGGAGCTCTTGCAAGGTAAAGAAGGCTTTCTGAATAACTGACAGTAGCCTTCCAGCTTCGTTGGCGATATCCCTGTTAGCGAGCCTGTAACTCAATCCCCAAGCTGGTTGCAGAAGATTCGATCCTGACGCTAATGGAAAGTAATCGCCATGCGAATAGCCGCCGAAGGTCGCATTTGCTAGGGGATCGGAAAAGAAATAATGAAGCTCGGGTGAGCGCGGGTATACCATTCTCGAGTCAGTTTCTTGAACGTAGTATGTCATAGTGGCTGAGGCTCCATAGCTTCGTGTAGGCGATCGGTGATACACCATCGAATGAGCCTAGAGGCACGAACGTTAAGGTAATCGAGTCTTTCTACTGCTGATTCAAGTTGCGTTTTCTGAGAGTTGTAGAAATCGCTGTCGATCATGTAGCAAATCTCGCCATCGTCTCTGGCCTCAACAACAAACTTAGTGCTTATCCGAACCACACTCTCGCCATCGGATAGTCCAATTTCGTACCTGGTTTCAAAATTCCTAACGAAATCACTCACGTCTGGCGATCCTAGGATACCCAAAATGTAAGGCTGCAGTAATTGCTCCCAGCTACTACCGGTTAAATCCAGTGCTGAACGCCTAATAACGTCTACATATCTCAGCCCAACCCTCGAGAAATAATCCGGAGAGTAAACGTCGATTAGGGCACTCAATGGGATTTCCAATTTCTCCTTGAATTCTTCCCATCGTTCATATTTCTTCGTTGTTAGCGCAACAAAGGTTCGTGTCAGGTTTATTTGCCAATGCTCATCTTCGGAAGAGAATTGATAGTTCTTCCTTCCTGAAGATTGTGCGATCTGCTGGACAATTTCGGGTGGGATCTGGCCGCTTAAGTCTTGCGGAACTGGCAGCCTCAAGTCAAACGTCTCTGAGAACTGGGGGAAATGCCGACGAATTCTCTCCTGGAATTCTGCGGGAATCTCAGCATCGATTCTTAGTATTGGGGGGAACCTCAACTGGCATATGACTTGGTCGAGAGGGTTCTTCTTATACAGTACCCTCGTGGCTTCAGGAAATGGCATGAGATACTCCTTCTGGCGGCTTCTGGTGAAGTCGGGTTCAAACACCAACCGATTGCCATACATATTATACCAGGTTTCTACTCATTTGGCAATAACCAAAAAGCCACCTGTGCGATTGACGCAGGTGGCTTTTCTCTTCGGTGGCACTTATCGCGGTCAAGGTTGTCTACTTTTTGAGAAGTCAACTTCCCATCCGCCAATGGCGTGAGGCGTGTGTTTGCAGCCGAGCCTTGAGCTCACAGCAAGCCCATCTGCCCAGTCGGCGGTATCCATCGCGCCTGTCTCACTGTTCCCTCTGTGCGTATAGCTCCCGCTCGATCCCCTCCGCCAAAAGCATCTTCATTAAAGATTGATATGGCACGTCTCTCTTGTGCGCTAGAACTCTAATTGATTCAAGGAGAGACTCCGGGAGTCGAATCGTGACCGTTTTCAGAGTGGGTCTGAGATTAGGCATAAGCGCTCGCTTGGCTTCAGAGAAGTCAATGAAATCTGTAGCGTCGTGGTTTGCCCAGAATTCTCGCTCCTCTTCTTCAGAGGTGAATGTAGGGATCTGCTTTGTCTTCATAGTGGATAAAATGCCCTTTCTCGCTTTGTCATCTCCCTTGCGGAAATGACACGGAGCTTGCCTCTTCGGGGGGTAAAGACCACAAATAGACGCCGCCCCTGGTCTGTTCGACCCAAAACGTAGTAGCGCTGTTCTTCTTCGGAGTGCTCCTCATCAGGGAAGACCAAAAGGGGCTGGTTGAAAAAGACCTGTTCACATTCCGGATCGGAGCCCCGATGCTTGTCCCAGTTCTTGCCCTGGTTTCCCTCGTCCCAGTCGAAACCAACGAACTGTTCGAAAATCAGCACCTCAGCCTCCCTCATTCTTGCTGCCTCACAAATCTCTTGTCGGCTTTGACTAACATATTCTATCAGGTTACGACGAAAAGCACAAATTATACAGGGCCACGAGCTATCCTGGTGTGTTCGCCGCTGGCGACGTGACCCACATCTCCGAGCAGGTGTTGGCGCACATCGGCGAGGGGGCTAAGGCGGCCGTCGAGGCTATGCCTATTGTTGGTGCTGAAGAGTCGGGGGCGGCAGGGGACGAGCAGCGGGTGATCAGTGGTCAGTGATCGGTAGGGCAAAGGCGAGGGTCAGGGCATGATGGCTTGATCCTTGTCGTCTTTTCAAGTAAAAGATTCTTTCCATGTTGCTCCTTAGAAAAAGGCATTGTTCATCGGCTCCAGCGTGGCTTACCAATAGAGGTTGGATAGAAGTAGTCTGCATCTACCCAACCCTGGCCACCGCTAACACGCACCTGGTAGAAAAC
>JBAWAP010000287.1:0-22853 GCA_049589355.1 Anaerolineae bacterium | reverse complement strand
GGACAATAGAGCGTACCCTTAAGCGCAAGGACCATCAGGTGATTGTCGCCTACAGTGGCGTTCAAGCCCTGCAACTGATCCAAGGACAGCACCCCGACCTGGTGGTGCTAGATATCATGATGCCCCGTATGGATGGCATCGAGGTCTGCCAACGCATACGCGCTCTCCCCAACGTGGCTTCTGTGCCCATCCTGTTTTTGACAGCTAAAGGCAAGATCGAGGATAAGATCGTAGGCTTCGAGGCCGGGGCCGATGACTACCTGACGAAACCCTTCGACCTACGAGAGCTAGATTTGCGGGTGAAAGCCCTTCTGCGCCGTAGCCTGCCAACCGAGGCGCCCAAAGCCCCTCTAGAAATTGGCTCCCTCTCCCTCGATCCACGCACCTTTGAGTTAAACGTGGAGGACGAGGTCCTTCTCCTTACCCCCGTAGAGTTTGAGCTGCTCTACTATCTGATGAGACACGCCGGCGAGGTCGTCTCCACCGAGAAGCTGCTGCAAGAGGTGTGGGAATACCCTCCGGGCACGGGCGACCCTAACCTGGTCAGAGCACATATCAGGAACATCAGGTCTAAGATCGAACCCGTGCCCGACAACCCTACCTATATCAAAACCATCTCCCGCCACGGCTATATCATCACTGGATAGCGATCCGGAGCCTGGCAAGATCCAAACCTATCCAAAAACCCAGAACTCTACCACTAGACGCTAGTCAGCCATTGGACTAGCGTCTGTCTTGAACGGCTCCCGAATGGAATCCAAGGCACGACGCTCCCGCTCAGGTGGCTGTGCCACGATCTCCACTGAACTACCTCAAAGCCCAGTTTTCTAGAACCCCTTCAATAGCCTTTTTGTCTCTGAGCCCATTTGCGCCTTTTGTATCCGGCTGCACCAGCCTGAAGAGCTGGTGCCGGACGGCGTTTTTCGTGGTTTTGCTGCCTCCTGCCTTTGAGCATGGAACGGCCTGACCGGGGGAGCTCACGTTCCTTCACGCAAAATTCACGCCAAATTAACGCTTCTTTCACCCAAAAACTGGGCAGAGTTTGTTATAATTCAAGTAGTTCAGAAAATTTGCCGTCGTTTCGTCTGCTTTTGGATAGCTCTTCGGCAACCAGGGAAAGGAGGTGGGAAAATGGCAAGGAATATGACGAGCCTCATGACCGCCAAGGAGGCGGCCAGGTACCTTAGGGTGAGCATGTTCACGCTGAGCAAGATAGAGAGCGTGGGTGGATTGGTGCCTTACCGCACTCCCGGGGGGCACCGCAGGTACAGCCTCAGGATGTTGAATGAATACCTCAACAATAGCCGCAGTTCTTTCCACTCCGGCCGATAGGGGAAAAACAAGCCAGACGTGAAACGTGAAGACGTGAAACATGAGGTGCGTATCACGGATTTATGTTTCAACTTTCTACCCCGCCAGGAGATCAGAGCCTGGTTTGATGGGCTTGTTTAGCGGCACGGGGGAAGCATCAAGGGGGCAAGCACAAAGTGGGTCGGGGAACGACATTTACCGCTAGCTTGCCGGTCCGTCAACAGTAAGCAGGAGGGTGATATGACAGAAGAGGAAATGACCATCCTCACAGCGAGGGAGGCTGCTGAGTATCTGCGAGTGAGCCCATACACTCTGAGAAGGATGGAGAGCGAGGGAAGTTTGATTCCCTTCCGCACTCCTGGCGGCCATCGCAGGTATAGCCTCAAGATGTTAAACGAGTATCTCGAACAGAGCCGCAAACCTTCTCGCCGCCGATGGTCAGAGTCAGAGAGAGAGTCTGGAGTTTAGTAGCCAAAGGCGGTCAAAGACCTCTTCTGGAAAGCAGGGGTGTATTTGCGGTTGCCCTGGAAGCAAAGGCCCCGCGAGGGTTGCCCCTACCGGTAGGGTGTCTGGAGAGCAGTTTATTGTGACAACGAAACGGACGGAGGATTTCGAAAGGTTTGGGCCTGGACAGGGGCGAGAAGCGAATCTACATCGTGAAGGAGAGAACGGCTCAGGATATAGAGAAGGCCTTGGGAGAAGCCGGCGTTGACGTCCAGAGCTGCCTTGCTTCTGGCCAACTCAGCGTCCTTGCCAAAGAGGACGCCTATATCTGAGAGGGCCACTTTGATTCCGACGAGATGATCGCCCTCTTGGAAGTTAGGTGAAATTGCTGCCTATTTCAGGAGGTACAAGAGATGAACGATCAAGATAAGAGAAAAGAGCTACTACTCATAGATGGATTAGCAGAATTGCGTCAACGGGTCGCCGAACTGGAAGTGGTGGACACCGAGCGCAAGCAAGCAGAGCAGGCGTTACTCATGGATGCATTAGTAGAATTGCGCCAACGGGTCGCCGAATTGGAAGCGATGGACATCGAGCGCCAGCAGGCACAGGAGGCGCTGAAGGAGTACTCAGAGCGGCTGGAAGAGATTATTGAGGAACGCACAGCCGAACTAGAAGAGATCAATGAAAGACTTCAACGGGAAATCACTGAGCACAAGCAGGCGGAGGCGGAGATTCGGCGACTTAAAGACTTCAACGAAGGTATCGTTCAGAGCATTACCGAAGGCATCGCCGTGGAGGACGCGGAAGGGCACCTCACTTTCGTCAACCCGGCCGTGGCGGCTATGCTGGGCTACTCGCCCGAAGAGCTATTGGGCCAGCACTGGACGGTTATCGTCCCCCCCGATCAGCACCCAAGCGTCCAGACGGCCGACGAACGGTACATGCACGGTGAAGCCAATCGCTACGAGCTCCAACTCATCCGCAAGGACGGTACGCGGCTTCCCGTCCTGGTCAGCGGCAGCCCCCGGATTCAGGAAGGTCGCTTCGCTGGTACGCTCGCCATCTTCACCGACATCACCGAGCACAAGCGGGCGGAAGAAGAACTTCAACGAAGTCTCGCGAGATTGCGAAGAACCTTCGAGGAAACGGTCAATGCTCTGGCATCAGCAATCAAGATGAGGGATGCCTATACGGCTGGCCATCAACGGCGGGTAACCCAACTGGCCTACGCCATCGCCAAGGAGATGGGTCTTCCCGAGGAGCAGAGTGAAGGGATCCGTGTGGCCGGGGCTCTTCATGATATCGGCAAGATAAATATACCCGCTGAGATTCTCAGTAAGCTGGGTGGGTTAACCGAACACGAATACGGTATGGTCCAAGCCCACCCCCAACTCAGTCACGACATATTGAAGACCATAGAATTTCCCTGGCCGGTGGCCGAAATGGTGCTTCAACATCACGAAAGGATGGATGGTTCCGGTTATCCTCAAGGGCTATCTGGCGATGAGATTCTCCTGGAAGCAAGGGTCTTAGGGGTGGCTGATGTTGTTGCGGCTATGACCGCTGACCGATCTTACCGATCGGCTCGTGGTATATATAATGCCCTAGAGGAAATCGCACAGAATAGAGGTGCCCTTTATGATCCTGAGGTGGCAGATGCTTGCTTGAAGCTTTTCACCGAGAGGGGGTTTAAGTTCGAGTAAGAGCTTGTAGGGAGCCTGTCGAAGTGCTTGCACTGAGCCTGTCGAAGTGATGAAGGATAGAGAGCAAGATCGTGACGCCGAGGAAGGCTGCGTTCCTGGTGATTTCCACAGCAAAAGGAGGGCGACTCGGAAACGTGAGCCATAGTGGTCAACTCGGATGGCCAACAGGTAATGTTCGCCGTCTCAGATGAGCGGTTTAATGAACCAGGGAGGGAAGATGGATAAGGAGGAATTGATTCACAAATTGGGAGAGAAGATTGCTGAGTTGGATGAAGTCAATAAGGCGCTCCTGGCCAGGGAGGAGGAACTTGTCACCCTCAACAAGATCAGCGTCGAGGTCAACCGGTCACTGGAGCTATGGGAAATCTTGGAGAGGGCTCTAGATAGTGTGGTGTCCTCGATGAGAATAGAGGCGGGATTCATCTTCCTGTTAAACGAGGCGAGAGGTGAGTTCACGTTGAAAGCTCAGCGGGGGATGAGCAACCAATTGTCCCGGGAGTTGGTCACTATGAAAGCCGGACGCGATTTCCCGGCGGTGACCGCCGAGCCGGAAAGACCCATCGTGGTGCAGGAAATTGCCCAATATCCTCGGCTTGGTAGGTTCTTGCGAGACAGAGAAGGGTTTCACTCCTACGTCAGCGTGCCCCTGAGCGCTAAAGGGCAGCTATTGGGGGTCATGAGCTTCTTCAGCCGAGACCGTTCTCTGACCTCTCGAGAGGTCAACCTGTTAGTGATCATTGGCCAGCAGATCGGGATAGCCATTGAGAACGCGCAGTTGTTCCAAAAGGTGGTTCGTGCCAAGAAGGAGTGGGAAGAGACCTTCGACGCTATCACCGATGGCATCTTCATGCTGGATGAGGAATTCAACATCCTCCGGGCAAACATCGCCTTTGCCAAGATGCTGGGTACTACACCAGCCAAGCTCATCGGCAAGAAATGCTATGGGCTCTTACACAATCAATACGAGCCTCCCGGCTACTGCCCCATGGTCGAGACGATGCGGACAGGGGAGCCTCAAAACATCGAGGTGAGGGAGCCCACACTGGGAAGCGACCTGCTCCTGTCTATCTATCCCTTGCAGGACCCCGAGGGCAATGTGGACAGGCTGGTGCACATCGTCCAGGACATCACTCTGCGAAGGAAACTGCAGGCCCAGCTTATGCAGGCTGAGAAGCTCTCCGCCATTGGGCGGCTGGCCCAGGGGATCGCCCATAACCTCATCACTCCTCTAACAGTTATCAAAGGCAGAGCTCAGCTTATCTCCGAGGAGGTACGAGACTGCTTCGAGGAGAGACTGCCATCCCTTTTGGGCCAGGTAGCCGGCCGCAAGTTGGAGACGCCATCCAACATCGCCGGGGTGTATGATGATATATGCCAGGAATTGCTTGCCATCGAGCGAGGAAGCCAAACCATGCAGGAGATCATTGATAACCTGATGTACAAGAGTCGGCGGGAACAGGAGCAGCAGAAGCAACTAATTGACGTCAATGATCTGCTGTGGCACGAGCTGAAGTTCTTGGACGGGGACCCGCGCTTCAAACACGATATCGGGAAGGTCTACAGTTTCTATAAGGAACCCTTGTATATTGAAGGCATCTACAGCGACTTCAGCCAGTCCTTCTCCAATATCATCAGAAACGCCCTAGACGCCATGGAAGGTTGCGAGGAGCCGGTGCTCACCATTACCACGCGCTGTGATAAGGAGTACGTCTTTGTTGATATCCACGACACAGGGGTAGGTATCCCACCGGAGAACACCCCCCACCTCTTCGAGCCTTTCTTTACCACCAAGCCCATCAGCGGGGGAACCATCACAGGGACGGGGTTGGGGCTGCACAGTTGTTATCAGCTCCTGAGTCCCTATGGTGCTCAGTTTGAGGTTAAGAGCCAGCCAGGTGACACTACCTTCACGGTGAAGATACCACGGCAGTAAGTGCCAGCCTGTTGTCTAACCCCAATGCCGTTTGGAAAAAGACCTCGGAGGTCTGGCGAGACCTCCGAGGTCTTAAAGTTCTCTAACCTCTACGACGACGGCCCTGTTGTTTTTGAGGCCGCACTCCGCCGCGGTAACTGGGAGCAATGATGCCACAAACGGTACAGCGCGAGAAGTCCAAAATGCGCGAACTGAGGCGGGGATTCGTTTTCTCAAATTCCTCTACTGTCTCTTGCATGGTGATAACGGTAGGCAATCGGGCGTTATAACGGTGATTTAAAAGCTGAAAAAGTTTCTCCTGAGCCCAGGTCGTGGCGCTCTGGGTGCCTAGGTCGTCGAGGATCAAAAGAGAAGCATTGCGCACTTCTTCGAAGCGCTTGTCGTATGAAACCAGGCTCTGGGGGCTGAAGGTGGCTCGCAGGTGATCTAGAAGATCGGGCACGACGACGAAGAGAGCCGAATAGCCCCGGTCTTGCCGATAGTTCGCAATGGCTGCCGCGAGATGGGTTTTGCCGCAGCCATAGGCACCAGTGAAGACCAGCCAATCCGCTGGATTCTCGGCGTATTGCTTGGCGATAGCGAAGGCCCGCTTGAGGTTCTCATGCTCCTCGCTGGGGAGCTCTTGTGCCCGCAGATCGAAGGTCTGGAAGTTCTTGTCGCTGTGGAGGTAGAGGCTGGAAAGCTCTGATTGATCTTGGCCCACCCCGCTGCGGCGGAAGTCGGGGGCTAAGATGGTGACAATCCCCGCCAAGTCAGGGTCCACCAGTCGCGAGCGAAGCCGCAGATCAATCTCCTCCAGCTCGCGATTAGTGGTGATGACTGTGGGCAGCCGGGCGTTGTAACGATAGTTTAGTATCTGGTAGAGCTTTTCCTGGGCCCAGGAGGTGGCACTCTGGGTGCCTAAATCGTCGAGGATCAGTAGGGGAGCAGTGCGCACTTCCTCGAACCGCTCATCATAGGAGACCTCGCTGGTGGGGGCATAAGTGGCCCGCAGATGGTCCAGGAGATCGGGCACCACGACGAAGAGAGCAGGCTGTCCATTAGCGATGCGATAGTTGGCTATGGCCGCTGCTAAGTGGGTCTTACCGCAGCCATAGCCCCCTTTGAGAATCAACCACCCTTCGGGTTCCTGGGCGAAGTTTTTAGCCCGCTCGTAAGCTCGCCTGATGTTCTCTCGCTTCTCGACGTTGAGCCCGTAGCCCTCGGGAATGAAGCTCTGAAAGGTCATGCGGGAAAGCTCGCCCAAGTGGCTCAAGTCCCGCAAGTCCGAGAGGCGCTTGGCCCTCAACTCCTCAATTTTGCACTGGCAGGGATAGAGCTTGCCGAAATCGGGGTGGCCAAAGGGCACGTCCTTGACCAGAAATCCAGCCCCTTTGCAGATGGGACAAACTTCCCCAGTCCTAGGTCCTGGATCCTTTGAACTTTGAACTTTGAGCTTTGCGGTTTGAAGTTCTTCAGTGTTCGATGTACTCGGCATACTTCCCTTCGATGTATCTACGGCGATCTTCTTCAGGACCTCTCCCAGCCTTTTCACGATCTTTTCCCTCGGCTGCCCAGCGCTCCAGAATGCTGCACACGTAACGCCAATGGCGAGCATTGTGCTCCACGGCTATCCTGAAAGCTTCCTCGATCCAGTCAGCGGGGTAAGTTTTTTCCGCGTCCCTGAGCTCCTCGGCGATGAGGGGCGTGAGCAGGCCGATGTTCTGCTCGTAGAGGACGAAGATGTTGGGCCGTTCTACCTCCAGGCGCACCTCGCCAGGCGACATGGCTGCCTCGAGCTCCAACTCCCCACGGCGTATCTTTTCCACTGCCTTCCGGCCAGCATCGGTGTTCATGAAATACCAGTCGTCCCGCTCATCTCCCTGCTGGGCCTGTCCTGAGCCCCGCCGAAGGGCCGTCACGTGGAGGAGGGTACCCCGGGCCACGGCTCGCTCCAAAGCCTGCCCCAGGCACTCCTCGGGCTCCTGTCCCATTCCTCTGAGCCCTCCCAGCAGCACCCCATCGGCCTCCAATTCTCGCTGGCTCACGTATCGGGGATAGCCCTTCTTCTGATGTAGCAGCCAGAAGATGTGCAAAGTCACCTTCAGCTCGGCCAGGTCATCTATGGCCGGCAGAAGCTTGCTGAAGAACAGATTAGGCAAAGGGGTGAAGTGCACCTTGCCAGCAGGAAAACCAGAAAAGCCTTTCATTGGTCTGTTGGTCTAGTGGTCCTTGGTCGGATGGTCAGGTAAACCCGAAACTCACAGACTCAAAACCCGATTCAGGGGCCTAGCTCTTCGCGAAAAAGCTCTATTTCGTGGAACTGAGCCAGGTCTTTCTTAAAAAAGAGGGGGATTTTGCCAGTGGGGCCGTTACGGTGTTTGGCCACAATGATGTCAGCCATGTTTTTCAGTTCCGTGTCAGGGTCGTACATCTCCTCACGGTAGATGAACATCACCACATCCGCATCCTGCTCAATACTGCCGCTTTCGCGTAGGTCGGAGAGGATGGGTATGTGATCATGACGGGCTTCAACGGCCCGGGATAGTTGGGAGACAGCCAACACGGGCACATTCAGCTCCCTGGCTAATCCTTTGAGCGCCCGAGAGATAGAGGAAATCTCCTGGACGCGGTTCTCTGCCCGAACGTCTCCTTGCATCAACTGGAGGAAATCAACGATGACAAGATCGAGACCGTGCTCGGCGTGGAGACGGCGGGCCTTGGTTCGCATCTGCAAGGCGGAGATAGAGGGTGTGTCGTCAATGAAGATGGGGACCTCCGAGAGGATGCCCGTCGCCTGGACGAAAAGGGGCCACTCATCGTCCTCGAGATTGGCCAGGCGCAATCTTTGGGAATCTATGCCCGTCTCGGCCGAGATGAGGCGCTGCACTACCTGCTCGGCACTCATCTCCAGGCTAAAGAAAGCCGCGCGCTGATTGAACTTGCGGGCGGCGGTTTGGGCGATGGAAAGGACAAAGCTGGTCTTCCCCATCGAGGGTCTTCCGGCCACAATGACCAGGTCTGAGGGCTGCAGGCCTCCCAACAACTTGTCCAGCATAGGGAAGCCTGTGGGGATGCCAATAGGCTCGCCACGGTGTTGATACAAATAGTCTATCCGATCGTAGTAATCCCCGATGATCTGCTTGATTGGCACCAGGTCGCGGGCGATGCGGCGCTGGGAGACCCCAAACAGGATCTGTTCGGCCCTATCAACCACCTCGTCCACGTCCTCGGCTTCCTCGTAGGCAATGGCCGCGATCTGCCCCGCCGCGCTAATCAGCCGGCGCAGGATGGCTGCGCGCTCCACGATGCGGCCATAGTACTCCGCGTGGATGGCCGTGGGCACGGCATTGATCAGAGAAGTGATGTAGGCTGCCCCGCCCACCTCCTCCAGTTGGCCGCGCCGTTCCAGCTCATCGCAAAGGGTGACGAAGTCGGCTGGCTCCCGCCGGTTGTGGAGATCGCTGATGGCATCGTAGATCCAGCCGTTTTTCTCCCGATAGAAATCATCGGGCCCGAGAAAGGAAGCCACCTTGAATATGGCATCGGGATCTATGAGCAGCGATCCCAGGACTGCCTCTTCCGCCTCGGTGTTATGAGGTGCCATTTTCTCCGATCTGTTCATCGTTTCACCATCATATCAACAGTAGCTACTCTCTCAGCTCTCCTCTTCGCCTAGGTCGTCGAGCTCGAGGGTGTCAACGAATTCGCGAAAAACCGATAGGCTCTCCTCATCAGAACAGCTTATTCCTTCGTCAGGCGTTATGGCGGCTTTTTCCATCACTGGCTCGGCCACGAAGATAGGGGCTTTGGCTCGCACGGCCAGAGCGATGGCATCGCTGGGTCGGGAATCTATCTCCAGGGGATGGCCGTTGTTGTCCAGGACGACGCGGGCATAGAAGGTATCATCGCGCAGCTCGCTTACCAGGACGTGGGATACCCTGGCTCCCATCTTGGTGATAACCGCGTTAAGCAGGTCGTGGGTGAGGGGGCGAGCCAGCTCGACCTGCTGCAATTCAAGAGTAATGGCCTCAGCTTCGAAGGGGCCAATCCAGATAGGTAGATACCTTTCACTATCCGCATCTTTTAAGATCACCACCCGATGCTGGGATATCAAACTCGCTCTTATGCTGTCAACGGTTACCTCGATCATTCTCCCTGCCTCCTCTCCCGCTCGTCTTATGAAGCAACTACCGTTTCTTGACACTTCTGATTATACCACAATAGCTCAGGGCACACAAATTCTTGTCCAGAGCAGACATCTTAAAAGCAGGGCAATCGCAAGCTCCGCTAACGTGGTCATTGCGAGCCGAAGGCGAAGCAATCTCCAACCTGGTAGGGGATTGCTTCGGCGCAAAAAGCGCGCCTCGCAATGACGGAACATCGGCTGATCTCACCTGCCGAGCGACTTTGCGATTGCCCTATCTTATAAAGAGCAGCCGCAGGGGTTGCCCCTACTGGATGATTCTTCCCAATCTCGAAAAACTGTTGTATAATTACCCCCAGAGGTTGTCGGAGATGATACATGGGCAGAAAACAAAACTCAGAGCAATAGAGCGAGAAGACATTCCCACCTTTGTCCGTTGGTTTAACGATCCAGAGGTCCGGCAATACCTGGCCATGTACATGCCGATGTCCATGGCCGAGGAGGAGAAGTGGTTCGAGCGTCTGTTGGAGAACCAGGACAGCCGGATTTTTGCCATTGAGACCGAGGACGGTGTGCACATCGGCAACTGCGGCCTGCACAATTTCGACTGGAAGAACCGCCGTGCCGTGCTGGGTATCGTCATCGGCGAGAAGGAATACTGGGGAAAAGGCTACGGGAGCGACGCCATTCGCACTCTGTTGGGCTTTGCCTTCGGCGAGATGAACCTGCACCGCGTCCAGTTGGAAGTGCACGATTTTAATGCCCGCGCCATCCGCTGCTACGAGAAATGTGGCTTCAAGCTCGAAGGACGCCAGCGGGATGCCCTGTTCCAAAACAGCAACTATCACGATACTCTGATCATGGGCATCCTACGAGAGGAGTTTGAGGCCAATCAATCAGGAGGAGAGAGGTGAAAGAAGTCACGGTGAAGATGTACGGAGAGCTAGCCATCTTTGGGGGTTCAGGTAACCCGGCTCTGACCCAAGAGATTTGTGATTACTTAGAGGTTCCCCCGTCGCAGGCGGACATCGTAGATTTTCCAAATGAGAACATCTTCATCAGGCTGCGCCAGAGTGTCCGTGGGCGGGACGTTTTCCTTATCCAGTCCTTATGCTCACCGGTCAACAGAAACATCATGGAACTCCTGATCATGATTGACACCTTGAGGCGGGCCTCCGCAGGGCGCATCACGGCGGTGATACCCTTTTATTCCTATGGCCGCAGCGACAAGAAAGACCAGCCCCGCGTGCCCATCACGGCCCGCCTCATTGCCGACATGATCACCGTGGCGGGAGCCGACCGGTGGATGACTATAGACCTTCATGCGGGCCAGATTCAGGGGTTCTTTAGCATTCCGGGCGACGAAATAACGGCTTTCAGCATCCTCAGCGATTACTTTGTGGAAAAGGACCTGCACGATGCGGTAGTTGTCACCGCCGACCTGGGATTTGCCAAAAAGGGCCGCAACTTCGCCGAGAAATTGGGGTTGCCCCTGGCTTTCGTGGAGAAGCGTCGAAGCCTCACCGATGCACGCAGCAAAGCACTCACTCTCATAGGCAACGTGCACGACAAGAACGTGATCATCGTTGACGATGAGGTGGATACAGCAGGATCAATGATGGAAGCCGTGACCATCGTCAAGAACCACGGTGCTAAAGATGTCTACGCCAGCTTTACCCACCCTATGTTCTCCCCACCGGCAGTGGAGCGCTTGCGAAAATGTGAGATTAAAGAAATGGTCACTACGAATACTATCCCCCTCCCTCCTGAGAAGATGTTACCCAACATCACCGTCCTCTCCGTGGCACCTTTGCTGGGCGAGGTCATCCGTCGCGTCCACCTGGGGATTTCCGTGGGTGAGTACATGAAAGATGTGCCCGGTTAGATCATGTTTAAAAGTCTACTGAGCAAGGTCATCGGAGACCCCAACGAACGGGATCTGAATAGGCTGCGGCCCTTGGTCGAAGAAATCAACGCTCTTGAGCCCGAGTTCGAGGCTCTGTCCAATGAGGAGCTGCGTGACAAAACGACGGAATTCGTCGGCCGGCTCCAGGCTGGCGAGTCCCTGGACGATCCTTCGACAGGCTCAGGACACCGTCTCGTGGTAGAAGCCTTCGCCGCGGTGAGGGAGGCGTCCAAGCGCACCACGGTCATGCGCCACTTCGACGTGCAACTGATGGGCGGCATGGTGCTGCACGAGGGCAAAGTGGCCGAGATGAAGACCGGTGAGGGAAAGACCTTGGTCGCCACCTTGCCCCTCTACCTCAACGCTTTGGAGGGCAAAGGGTGTCACCTGGTCACCGTCAACGATTACCTGGCCAAGCGCGACACCCAGTGGATGGGCCCCATCTATCACCTTTTGGGTCTTTCGGTGGGGGTTATCCAGCATGAGTCAGCCTTCCTCTTCGACCCTGAGTACTTAGCCGACGATGAGCGCTATCAGCACCTGCGGCCCGTGAGCCGCCGCGGGGCCTACCAGGCCGACGTCACCTACGGCACCAACCACGAGTTCGGCTTCGACTACCTGCGGGACAACATGATGCTCGATCTCTCCCAGCAAGTGCAGCGGGGCTTTAACTACGCCATCGTAGATGAGGTGGACTACATTCTCATAGACGAGGCTCGTACTCCTCTCATCATCTCCGGCCCGGCTGAGGAATCGGGTGCCAACTACCGCCGCATGGCCGATCTCGTCCCCCGCCTTCGGCGCGAAGTAGATTACGCCATGGAGGCGAAGGACCGGGTGGTAACCCTCACCGAGGAAGGCATCGAGAGGATGGAAAGGTGGCTGGGGGTGGACAACCTCTATTCCCCGGAGAACTTCGCCCTGACCCCCTACGTGGACAACGCCTTGCGAGCTCAGACCCTCTTCCATCGCGACCGTGACTACATCGTCAAAGATGGCCAGGTGATCATCGTGGACGAGTTCACCGGTCGCCTGATGCACGGGCGGCGCTACTCGGAGGGGCTGCATCAGGCCATTGAGGCTAAGGAGGGGGTACAGGTTCAGCGGGAGAATCTTACTCTGGCCACCATCACCCTCCAGAACTACTTCCGCATGTACGAGAAACTGGCGGGCATGACGGGAACAGCGGCCACCGAGGCCGAGGAACTACACAAGATCTACGGCCTGGACGTGGTCGTGCTGCCCACCAACGTCGAGTACCGGGCTATAGAGGGGGAATTGACCACCCAGAGAGAGAGACGAAACGGGGTGGAGGTATTAACCTATAAAAACCCCGATAATGACGAGCTGTACTACAAGCGCATTGATTACCCTGACCTGGTCTACAAGAGCGAAGAGGCCAAATTCCGAGCAGTGGTGCGGGAGATCGAGGAGTTGCATGAACAGGGGCGGCCGGTCCTGGTGGGTACCGTCTTCATCGAGAGGTCCGAGATGCTCTCGGAGTTGCTCAGGCGCAGGGGCATCCCCCACCAGGTGCTGAACGCTAAATACCACGAGAAGGAAGCGGTCATCATCACCCAGGCTGGACGCTCAGGCGCGGTGACCATCGCCACCAATATGGCTGGGCGGGGCGTGGACATCCTCTTGGGCGGCAACCCGGAGGGTATGGCCCGAGAGGACCTGCGCCGCCAGGGGGTGGACCTGACCACCGTCTCTCAAGAAGAGTGGGCTGAGGCCGTGGCTAAGGCAAAGGAAATCTGCGAACAGGACCGCGAGAAGGTGCTGGAACTGGGTGGCCTCCATGTCCTGGGTACCGAGCGCCATGAAGCGCGGCGTATTGATAACCAGTTGCGAGGCCGCTCGGGTCGTCAAGGTGACATTGGCTCCTCCCGTTTCTACGTTTCCCTGGAGGACGATTTGATGCGCCGCTTCGGCGGGGACAGGGTCAAGGGCTTCATGGAGTGGGCGGGGATGGAGGAAGACATCCCCATCGAGCACGATCTGGTCACCAAGTCCATCGAGAACGCCCAGATCAAGGTAGAGGGCTACAACTTCGACATCCGCAAGCATCTTCTAGAGTACGACGACGTGGTCAACAAGCAGCGCGAGATCATCTACGAGCAGCGGCATCAGGTGCTTAGCGAGGAGAATCTCAAGCCCATCATCATGGACATGATCCATGAGGAACTCGCTGGCTTGGTGGCCCTTCACACTGCTGGGTACTCCGACGACTGGGACCTGGAAGCCCTGCAGGCATCCGTGCGAACTATCATGCCCTTGCCACCCTCCTTCACCTCGGCCCGTTGGAGGAAACTGGCGCCCAAGGAGATCGAGGCGCAGCTCCTGGACCTGGCCGAGAGGCTCTACGAAGAAAAGGAGCGGCAACTGGGTCCGGAGGACATGCGTCAGGTGGAGCGCCTGGTGATGCTGCGAGCCGTGGACAGTCTATGGATCAGGCACCTCACCGGCCTCGATGATCTGCGAGAGGGCATAGGTCTCAGGGCTTACGGCCAACAGGACCCTTTGGTGGCTTTTAAGAAAGAGGCCCACGAGATGTATGCGGACCTCATGGCTGCCATCCAGCACACCATAGTGGGCGACATCTACCGAGTCAGTTTGGTCAGGGAGCCGCAGCCGCGCCCTATGCGTGAGATGCGTACCAGTGTAGAGGCTCAGCGTGCACCCGAGCCGGTCAGAACGACTGGAGCCAGGGTTGGACGCAACGACCCCTGTCCCTGTGGCAGTGGCAAGAAGTATAAGCACTGTTGCATGCGCAAGGAGCTAGATTCGGCTCCTGGCGGAGGGAAGGCCGACCGCGGGTCGAAACGCCGCAGGCATAGGCGTAGATAAGAGCGGGGGTTGTGGCGGGCGGCAAGTCTCCTCTCATAGTGGCCTCCCGCTCCGATCCTCATGAGACCAAACTGGTCTCCATGGCTCTAGGGGTTATGCTAGCTACGTAAGGATGGACCTTTGCCTGGTCATGAATCGTCGGGTGGCCAGGCGCCGGGGCAACTACTGACAGTAGGAGGGCCACTATGCACCGAGTTTTTGGTTTCGTGCTGTTCACTGCCGGAATAGGGTTCATTTTATTGGGCGCCTATCTATTATATGTAGGGTATACAGGTGGCCTTTTGGATTGGGAAGCCATATTGTTCATTGCCGGGGCCTGCCTATTCGGATACTTGTTAGCTATAGCAGGTTACAGAATGTCCATAGGAGAGCGTTTTTGAGAGACCAACGTACATTGCAATAGGGGCGGGTTTCGCATTTGCAGGCCGTCTTCTGGTGAGCCAGCCGTTGCGAAGCCGCGTGGCGACCTGGGCTCCGATCCGTTAGCGCGCAAATGCGCCTGCCAGCAGGAGGGGCTACTATGATGCACCAGGTTTATGGTCTCGTGCTGTTCGTTGCCGGGGTAGGGTTCATATTGCTGGGTGCCTACCAACTGTATACAGGTATGTTTACAGGTGGTCTTTTGGGCTGGCAAGACAAGTTGCTCGTTGCCGGGATCTGTCTATTTGGGTATATGCTGGCTGTAACGGGCTACAGGATGTCTGCAGGAGATCGCTGACCAAAAAGGTGGGCGCATATTGCCTAACACGTGCATCTGCACTATGGGCTGAAGCCAAGTTCAGCGGCCCTGAGCAGCAGATGAGCTTCCCGGGCAGCGGGGACTAGTTCGCGGGTGATTCCGCTAAACCCGCGCGCCGTTGAGCTCCGAGCCGTTTTGCGCAGAAAGCTGCTGGAGGAACAGAGTGGCCATTAAGTTGTCCGCACCGGGAGGGCCAATGTGCTTGGCCTGCTACTCATCAAAAAGATACCCACTCAACTTCCTGGGGGGATCTCGGATTTCCAATGGAGGTGAAAGGACATGTCAAGAGTAATTCAGATGGAATTGCCGGACGAGGTAGTGAAGAGATTGGATGCCTTAGCGGCAGAAGGGATGGACATATCTTCAGTTGTAATTAGGGCAGTAGAGCTTCTCACTGCCGAAAGGCCAAGCATTAGGAGCGAACTCCTCTCGCCAGCCTTACGTGAATTGGCCGAGCGGAGGCGTGCAGAACTTGCTAGGTGGGAAGCAAAGCGATGTCCCACGCCGGAAAGCAAGGCGGAAGCACTACGATTAGCTGGTATTATCACAGATAGCGATATGCCTCCTGATGTTTCAGAGCGCTTTCGCGATTATCTTTACGAGCCTGAGAGCTGAGCTAATGAAAGAGCGCGTTTTCGTTGATGCTTCTGCCTGGATAAGCATAGTATACCGTAAGGATAAGCACCATCAGGTGGCAAAAGCGATTTATCAGCGCTTGTTGGATAGCGATGTCTTGTTGGTGGTAACCAATTGGGCCGCTTACGAGGCTTTGTCTTTCCTAAAAAGCCGTGTTGGGTATGAACCGACATTGAAGCTGTACGAAGTGCTAACCGATAAAGAACTCGTGTGGTGGGAAGATGTGACGCCCGAGGTAGAAAGTAAGGCTGTGGAGATCTTCTGGCGCTATAAGGACAAAACCTGGGGAATCGTGGATTGCGCTAGTCTGATTGTGATGGAGATAATGGGCTGTCAATGTGCCTTTGGCTTTGATCATCACTTCGTAGAAGCAGCCGAGCAATATGGATTCGTACTGGAAGACTGATGATTTGACGACAGGCTGATAAATCAACAGATCAATAGAGCAACAACAAGGGGGTTGTAAAGCATGTCAGGGATTTCCATCAACGGAGAAGGAGGAAACGTATGATCGAGATCAGGATACACGGCCGCGGCGGCCAAGGAGCGGTTATCGCCTCCAAGGTGCTTGCGGCTGCTGTCTTTAAGGAAGGCAAGTACGTGCAATCCTTCCCGGCCTTCGGTGTGGAGCGACGAGGCGCACCATTGATGGCTTTCACCCGCATTGACGATCAGCCCGTTCGCATCCGCTGCCAGATCTACGAGCCCAATCACATCGTGGTACTGGATCCGACTTTGCTAGAAGCCGTGGATGTTACCGCTGGCTTGAAAGAGGGTGGGTGGATTATCATCAACAGCGAGCAGGATCCTACCACCTTCGACCTGCCGGCTAAGTATCGGGTGGCCACCGTTGACGCTAGCTCTATCGCCATCAAGTACAAGCTGGGGCCTAAGAGCGCACCAATCGTCAACACAGCCATCCTGGGAGCCTTTGCTAAGGCTACAGGTCTAGTGAGCCTGGAGGCCATCTCCGAGGCGGTGCGCGAGGCTGTTCCTATAAAACCAGAGGAAAACGTCGCCGCTACCAGAGAAGCCTATTTGGAAGTTAGATGTTAGAGGTGGGAGGTTAGAGATTGGAGATTGGAATATCCAATATCCAATCTCCAATTTCCAATTTCTAATTTCTAATTTCTAATTTCCAATATCCAGAAGAAGGAGAAACGATGACAGAAGAGATCGTTTTCAAGACTGAAGCCGATATGCCTCCCCTCCCCATGTCCCTCGGAACGACCTTGGTCAACAAGACCGGCAACTGGAGGTATATCCGGCCCCTATACGTGGATAAAACCCCTCCTTGTAACCACAACTGCCCCGCTGGGGAAGACATAGTCGGCTATCTAGCTCTGATCAAGGAGGGAAAGTATAAAGAGGGGTGGGAACTGATCAAGCAGGAGAACCCTTTCCCGGGGGTTTGCGGGCGGGTCTGCCCCCATCCTTGCGAGAGCGAATGTAACCGCGGGGAGTTGGGAGGAGCCATCGCCATCCACACCCTGGAGCGGTTTCTGGCCGATTATGCAATGAGTAACGAGGTAACGAGTCAACGAGTCAATGAGTCACTCGTTACTCGTTCCCCGTCTCTCGGTACTGCCGCCGTTATCGGCTCCGGACCCGCTGGCCTCTCCTGTGCCTACCACCTCGCTCGCCGTGGCTACCCCGTCACCGTCTTCGAAGCCCTGCCGGTGGCGGGAGGGATGATGAGGGTGGGCATCCCGGAGTATCGTCTGCCCCGCGAGGTGTTGGACCGGGAGATTGCCGACATCGAAGCCCTGGGGGTAGAGATCAAAACCGGGATGCGCCTGGGCGATAACCTGCGGATGTCCGATCTCGACGATTACGATGCTATCTTCATCGCGGTGGGACTCCAGAAGAGTGACAAGCTGAACATTCCGGGCGAGGATGCCAAGGGGGTCATTCCCGGCCTGGAGCTCCTCAAGAGGATGAATTTAGGTGAAGAGGTCCGAGTGGGCCCTTCGACTATGCTCAGGACAGGCCCCAGGGTGGCGGTCATCGGCGGAGGCAACACTGCCATGGACGCCGCCCGCTCGGCGTTGCGCCTGGGATCAGAAGTAACGATCCTCTACCGTCGCTCGCGGGCGGAGATGCCGGCCGTCACCGAGGAGATCGAGGAAGCCCTAGCAGAAGGGGTTGAGATTCGCTACCTGACGGCTCCTGTTGAAGTGCTGACCGAAAACGGCCAGGTAACGGGACTGAAGTGCGTGAAGATGGAATTAGGGGAGCCCGATGAGAGTGGGCGGCGGCGTCCCGTGCCCATCGCGGGCTCTGAGTACACTATTGAGGTGGATACCGTGATCTCGGCCCTTGGTCAGGAGGCGGATCTCTCGTTTCTGGAAGCTGGAGGTTGGAGGTTGGAGGTTGAGTGGGGGCGCATCGTCATTGACGAGGCCGGGCTGACGACGGGGGAAGGCGTTTTCGCTGGTGGCGATATAGCTACCCCCTTCGGCACCGTGGCCCACGCCGTCGGCTCCGGAAAACGCGCCGCCCTGGCCATTGACAAGTACTTCAGGGGCGAGGAGCTTTGGGGTTTCCCGCCAATGGCCGAAGCCGTCCATGCCGTTCCTAAAGACATAGACCCTGCTATCGTCCGCTTCGAAGACCTGAACCTGGCCTATTTCGAGGAGATGGAGCGGACTGAACAGCTCCAGAAACCTGTCGAAGAGAGAGTGAGCGGTTTCGAAGAGGTAAACCTGGGCTTCAGCGAGGAGGAGGCTCAAGCCGAGGCCGAGCGGTGCTTCAGTTGCGGCACCTGCAATCTGTGCGACACTTGTTTCATCTTCTGCCCCGACGTGGCCATCGCTCGCCTGGTGGCTCCTCCCCCCTCTTTCCCCCCCAAGCTTGCCCTGAGCAAGGTCGAAGGGCTGGGGGGGATGAAGGGGGGGTGGCCCCTGGCCCGCCTGAACGGCGCTGGTTACGAGGTTAACTACGACTACTGCAAGGGATGTGGCGTCTGTGCCGAAGAGTGCCCCCGCTACGCCATATCCATCGAGGAGGAGTTAAAATGGAAAAAGTGATCATGGGCAACCATGCCGTCTCCTACGGAGCCAAGCTGGCCAGGGCCCAGGTCATCGCTGCCTATCCCATCACCCCGCAGACTCAGATCGTGGAGATGCTGTCGGAGTTCTGTGCTGAGGGGCTTTTGGATGCTAAGTTTATTAAAGTAGAATCGGAGCACTCGGCCATGGCCGCTTGCATCGGGGCCTCATCGGCTGGGGCGCGGGCCTTCACCGCCACCTCGGGGCACGGATTGGCCCTGATGCACGAGATGCTCCACTGGGCGGCTGGGGCCAGACTACCTATCGTCATGGCCAACGTCAACCGGGCCATGGGTCCGGGTTGGTCCATCTGGACAGAGCAGACCGATAGCCTGGCTCAGCGGGACACAGGGTGGCTGCAGTTCTACTGCGAGAGCAATCAGGAGGTGTTGGATACTGTCATCCAGGCTTTCAAAATCGCCGAGCAGATCCTCCTGCCCACCATGTTGGTCTTGGATGCCTTCTTCCTCTCCCATACCGAGGAGCCCGTGGACATACCAGGCCAGGAGTTGGTGGATCAATACTTGCCTCCCTATAATGCTCGATATAAGCTCGATCCTGGCGATCCTCACGCCTTTGGTGCCCTGGTAACGCCTGATCATTACATGGAGCTACGCTACAAGATCCAGAAGGCCATGGAGGTGGCCGTGGAGGTGGCTCGCCAGGTTGATGAGGAGTTCAGGGAGGTTTTCGGGCGCAGCTATGGCCTGGTGGAGAAATATCGTCTGGAAGATGCCGAGGTGGTCCTGGTGACCTCTGCTACTATCACCAGCACGGCCAGGGTGGTCGTGGACGAGCTGCGAGAGGAGGGCCACAAAGTGGGGCTTCTCAAAGTGCGCATGTTTCGTCCCTTCCCTGCCGAGGATGTTCGAGAGGCTCTGACGGGGGCCAGCAAAGTGGCGGTCATAGATCGCAACATCTCCTTTGGCCACGGCGGCATCTTCGCCGAGGAGATAAAATCGGCTCTCTACAACGGGTCACATCGGCCGCCTATCTTTGGCTTCATCATCGGCCTTGGCGGCAGGGACGTTACCCCGGCGTCAATCCGGGGCATCGCCGCGTACACCTTCGAGCACGCTGCGCCTGAGACGGAGATAATTTGGAGAGAGGTCAAGAAATGACCAATGAGACAATGACCAATGACCAATTGGGATTTGGTCATTGGTCATTGTGATTTGATATGGAGGTTAATCATGGGTTATGCTATTCCTGACGAAGAACTTCTGCTTTCCGGCCATCTGGCCTGCCCAGGCTGTGGAGGGTCGCTCTCCATGCGTCTGGCGTTGAAGGCTTTGGGTGAGGAGACGATCCTCGTTATCCCCGCCTGTTGCTGGTCTATTATCGCCGGTCCTTTCCCTTACTCCTCGTTGAAGGTTCCCTTGATGCACACCGCCTTCGAGACGGGGGGCTCCGCGGCCGCGGGGATCAAAGCCGGCTTGGAGGCGCAGGGAGATATGGAGACCACGGTGCTGACCTGGGCTGGCGACGGTGGCACCTTCGACATCGGCCTCCAGGCCCTCTCCGGTGCCGTGGAGCGGAACGAGGACTTCATCTACGCCTGCTACGATAACGAAGCCTACATGAACACCGGCATCCAGCGCTCCTCCGCCACGCCCTGGGGAGCCTGGACCACCACCACGCCCGTGCGGAATCCCAAGGAGACGCCCAAGAAGGACATCGTAGCCATCATGGCTGCTCATCGCATCCCCTACACGGCCACGGCCACCGTCGCCTATCCTGAGGACCTGGTGCGCAAGTTCCAGAAGGCCAAGGGAATCCGCGGGGCCAAGTTCATCCACATCCTCTCCCCTTGCCCGCCGGGCTGGAAGATGGAGCCTGCCTACTCCATTCGTATCTCGCGGTTGGCCGTAGAGAGCAAGGTCTTCCCCCTCTACGAAGTGGAGAACGGGGAGAAGTGGACTATCACCGTCTGGCCCAAGCGGGAGGTGCTCGTGCGGGAGTACCTCAAGCTTCAGGGCCGCTTCAGCCACCTCACCGAGGAGGACATCGAGTTCATCCAGGAGAACGTGGATCGGGAGTGGGAGAAGTTGGTGGCCAGGGCGAGCCAGTGATGAAAAGTATAGGTTGACTTTTTATTATTGCCAAGCGAGTCTAAATCTGATATACTATGCTCAGTAGCCAAACAGAAAGCAGGCGAGGCATCCCACCGTGCACATCTATCTGGACGAATCTGGCAATCCTGCTCCACTTTCTCGCCCCTCGGCGACTCGGTATTTTGCCTTGGCAGCCATTGTCGTTCCTGACAGAGAGAAAGTCGAGCGTGCCATTGGGGTGTTGCGGCAGCAGCTTGGCTTCGACAAAGAGTTCAAATCTCACAAAACACCGGTTGATATTCGGATCAGACTGTTGAAGGTGGCCAAGTCGCTTGGGTTGTCCTTTGATGTTATGGTTGTGGATAAAGAATCTTTGAGTCCCCAATGGCAAGAGCGGAGAGGGTTGGATCTGTTCCAGGCCATGGCAGAGGAACTGTTAGCAGCAGTAGCTCGTGATCTCAGGAGTGCAATCCTTGTGATAGATGAAGTAGATGGGCGGCAAACAGAAGCTCTGAAAAGGGCTGTGCGAGCGAGGGTCAATCCGCCTCAGCCAAGTGAAGAGAGCCCCAGGCGGATCAAGAAGGTGCGGGGCCACAACTCGCGGCAGGACGATTTGCTTCAGTTGGCTGATGTGGTGGTAGGGTCAGTCTTTCGCGCCAAGGAGCGAGGGGATCAGCGGTGCTTTGAGGTGATCGAGTCACGCATACGATGGCACAAGTTCAGCGGGGAAAAATAAAGCTGGGATCGTTGCTCGGGGCTAGGCCTGACTGGGTCAGACACAGAGGCGCACAGCGCTTTTTCACCCCGCGATCCCATCTGTTTATACTTTACCACAGATGGCCGGAATTGTCAAACCGAGAAACTATCCACAACTGAGTTGTACGGAGTTGTAAAAGCGGTGACATTGTGCTGAGTCCTTCAACCATCAGGCCCAAGCGGAAGGTGCCGGTGCGGGAATACCTCAAGCTGCAGGGCCGCTTCAGCCACCTCACCGAGAAGGACATCGAGTTCATCCAGGAGAACGTGGATCGGGAGTGGGAGAAGTTGGTGGCCAGGGCGAGCCAGTGATGAATAATTGAGCGATGACCCATCACCTGGCTGTGCGTGGAGGTCTGGTGGAGATCTGAGCGAGGCAGGTAGGGCTTCGCCTTCTACGAGCCACCTTGTGTCTGGGAGCTTGCTCATCGGCCCGACCTGTGGTAGAATTAGTGTAGCAATGTAGTATGGTATGCTCTGTCTGCAAGCCGGGTGAAATGATGTGGAGGAAGGGGCAGTTTGCAGAATCCTTGTGGCCGGCCTGGCTGCGTATGATATACCTAGACGAACAATGACAGACCTTTCTGCTCGGCTCTGGCCTGCTATCTTGGATACATCGTCCTCTGATCTGATTCAGGACTTCTTCGTGCCTGCGCTGACTGCGTCGCTGCGCTATGACCGTGGCGTGGGCTACTTCAGTTCGGGCTGGCTGCGAGTGGCGGCCGCGGGGATGGTGCAGTTCGCCACCAACAGCGGCCGGGCTCACTGGGTAACTAGTCCCATTCTGAGCGAGGAGGACTGGCGGGCCCTGCAACTGGGAGATGCAGCTCGCTACAATGAGGTGTTACGACGAGCCATTGAGCGGAATCTGGATGACTTGGAGCGAGCGCTAGAAGAGGAAACTCTCTCAGCCTTGGCCTGGCTGGTGGCGGATGGTATCCTGGATTTCAAGCTGGCGTTGCCGCGCAACAAGCTTGAGCGTGGCGAGTTCCATGATAAGTTTGGCGTCTTCACCGATGCCGAAGGTAACCAAATCAGCTTCAATGGGTCCTATAACGACAGTATTCAGGGCACCCGCAACTACGAGTCTATCAAGGTCTTCTGTTCATGGCAACCGACCTTTGCACCATTGGTGGATGCTGACGCCGAGCGCTTTGAGCGACTGTGGAGCAACTTTGACCCAAATGTGCAGGTGTTTGATCTTCCAGAAGCCACTCGCGGGTGCATTGTCCGCCTTCGCACTGATGACCGCCCCTATCCAGAGCCGGACTGGGAGAAGTTACGCTCATTACAGAAAGAACAAGCGTCGCGTTTGGTGTACCGCCCGCCATACCCCCACGTA
>JBAWAP010000286.1:0-7061 GCA_049589355.1 Anaerolineae bacterium | reverse complement strand
GTTCGTAGTGGCGACTTTAGTCGCCTTTGCTGCCAAACGACAGCTAAAGCTGTTACTACGAACCTCGCCCAAGTTTCTGCCCCCTACGGATGGCGCGATGCGCCATGGAAGACTCGCAATGACACAGATAACAGAAAGGTGATTTCAATGCCATTAGTAACCAGCAAGGAAATACTACAGCTTGCTTTGGCCGAGCGCTTTGCTGTGGGGGCCTTCAATGCTAACAACATGGAAATGGTGCAGGCCATCGTCGAGACTGCTCAAGAGGAAGGTGCGCCGGTAATCTTGCAAGTGAGCCAGGGGGCCATCCGTTACGCGGGACTGGCCTACGCGGTTGGCCTGGTCAAGATCGCGGCCAGCCTGGCCGATGTACCAGTTGTCCTACACCTGGACCACGGCACCGACTTTGACCAAAATGTCCGCTGTCTGCGTGCGGGCTTCACCTCCCTGATGTTCGATGGCTCCAAGCTACCTTACGAAGAAAACGTGGCCATCAGCAAGAGGGTCTGTGAGATCGCCCACATCGCCGGTATCCCTGTCGAAACAGAGTTGGGTCGCGTGCTTCAGGCCAAAGACGGCGTGACGCCTGAAGAGGTGGAAGCAGCCATGACGGACCCCGACCAGGCTAAAGAGTTCATCGAGCAGACCGGAGCCGATTCCCTGGCGGTGGCCGTCGGCTCGGTCCATGCCATGGAGGCACGCGAGGCCACCCTGGACATCTCGCGTATCGAGGCCGTCCGTCGGAGGGTTGGAGTGCCATTGGTCTTGCACGGTTCATCAGGCGTCAAGCACGAGAGTGTGGTCGAAGCCATTGAGCACGGCGTCTGCAAGGTCAACGTGGCAACTTACCTGAATCAGGTTTTTGTGCGAGGGATGAGGGAGGGTTTCGAGAAACACCCTGATGAAGTGGATCCACGCAAATACCTGAGCATCTCTCGTGAAAATGTCAAAGAAGCAGTTCGGGAGAAAATCCGTCTTTTCAAGAGCAACGGCCGTATTGATTCCAGCGGCGGCTTCAAAAGTCCGCCCAGGCAGTACCGAAGTGTAGACCTTGGACATACTGAAGAGTAACAGTGAGCGTTTAGGTGCCAGGCACTTTCACCGAAGATTTCAAAGCAAAAGCGCTTTCCAAATCGTCTTCAGCGTTGGGCAGGTTGGCTTTTGCGGAAGTGCCTGGCACCTGACGGAGTTTTCTCACAAAGCAAGGTCCCATGACCACAGAGATTATCACCATTGAGCGCCACATCCTGGAGCAACAGCGATTCTTTCCCAAAGCGACGGGCGAATTCACCAATTTGCTCTACGACATCGCGCTGGCGGCCAAGATCATCGCTCGCGAGGTGACCAAAGCGGGTCTGGTGGAGATCCTGGGTCTCGCTGACGAAGTGAATATCCAGGGTGAACAGGTCATGAAGCTGGACGTGTTCGCCAATGAGACCATAATCCGCATGAACGACCACACAGGGCGGTTGTGCGCCATGGCCTCCGAGGAGAACCCCGATGTCATTCCCATCCCTGAGCGGTTTCCTTGCGGCAAATACGTGCTCATCTTCGACCCGCTGGATGGCTCGGCCAACACTGACGTGAACGTCAGCGTGGGCACGATTTTCTCTATCCACCACAAGGTCTCGGATGGACGACGGGGTACGTTGGAAGATTTCCTGCAACCCGGCTACAAGCAGGCCGCCGCGGGCTACATCGTTTACGGCTCCAGCACCATGATGGTCTACACCACCGGCCAGGGAGTGCACGGCTTTACCCTGGACCCCAGCGTGGGCGAGTTCTTGCTCTCGCATTCCAACATCCAGATTCCGCCTCGAGGCAAGTATTACAGTACCAATGAAGGCAACTATCACTACTGGAGCGAGGGGGTTCGTCGCTACGTGGACTACCTGAAGGCGTCCGATAAGGCCACCGACCGGCCCTATTCAGGACGCTACATCGGCACGCTGGTGGCGGACTTTCACCGCAACCTGCTGGCGGGCGGCATCTTCATGTACCCGGCTGACACCAAAGACCTCGAGAAACCGCACGGTAAACTCCGGCTGCTCTACGAGGCGGCTCCCTTGGCCTTCATCGTCGAACAAGCCGGCGGGCGTGCCTCCGATGGTACAAAGGACATCATGCACATCCAGCCAGAGTTGCTTCACCAGCGGGTGCCCCTCTTCATTGGCAGCCGAGAGGACGTGGACAAGGCCGAAGAGTTCATCCGCGAGTTTTGATGACCCACATTAGTTTTTCAGGAGGAGATTATGAGGATTGGGATTTTGACTGGCGGCGGGGATGTGCCCGGCTTGAACCCCGTCATTAAGACGGTAACCTACCGAGGCGTGAGCGAAGGTCACGAAGTCATTGGCATTCGGCGTGGCTGGTGGGGTCTGTTACACTACAACCCGGACGACCCCGAGATTCACCAGCAATGTATTCTACCTCTGAACAAGGCCAACACCCGCACCATTGACCGCACTGGCGGGACCTTCTTGCACACGTCACGCACTAACCCAAGCCGTGTGCGGCCTGAGCAAGCCCCTGCCTTCCTGAAGCCAGGGGAGCAAGAGCCTGACAAGGATGGGTACCTGGACTTTACCCCTCAGGTGCTCAAGAATCTGGAGCACCTGAAGATTGACGTGCTGATTCCTATCGGTGGTGAGGATACGCTGGGATATGGCGCGAGGCTCCACCGTGAGATGTTCCCCATCGTGTCCATCCCCAAGACGATGGACAACGACGTCTTTGGAACGGATTTCTGCATTGGCTTTTCGACTGCGGTCACCCGCAGTGTGCGTTTCATTCACCAACTGCGTAGCACCTGTGGCTCTCACGAACGCATCGGGGTCATCGAACTATTTGGTCGTCACTGTGGGGAGACCTCGCTCATCTCCGCATATCTGGCTGGCGTGGATCGAGCCATCATCTCCGAGGTCCCCTTCGACATCGAGAAACTGGCCGATCTGCTGATGCAGGACAAGCACGCCAACCCCAGCCATTATGCCATGATGACTATTTCTGAAGGGGCTCGGATCATAGAGGAGGACATTATCCATAAAGACGAGGAGGTTGACCCTTATGGGCACAAAAAGTTGGGCGGCATCGGCACTGTGACCGCTGCCAGGCTGCAAGAGATAACCGGCGAAGCGACATTGATTCAGGAAGTCGGTTACCTGATGCGCTCCGGGGAACCAGATGCTTTGGACATTATGGTTGCCGTCAACTATGCCAACATCGCGATGGACCTGATCGTGACGAAAAGGTTCGGGCGCATGATGGCGTTGCGTGATGGGCGCTACACCGACGTGACGGCAGAGTCGCCGTTGCTGGGGGTAAAGACCGTGGACGTGCGTGCCCTCTACGACGTCGAAGAGTACCGGCCCAAGGTGTGGCACGCGCACGGCAAGCCGATGTTCCTGTACTAGCAAGTTTAGACCCTTGGGGTTTTCCAGGCCAAACCGAGGCCCGGATGGTCCAAGGTGCTGCGAAATACGACAGAGTTCGCGGTATTCGGCGACGAAACCCCACACGTAATGAAAACGCTCGGGGCACAGCGCGCCCCCGAGCGTTTTGTGCTTTCCATGAAACTTGAGAAACCAGGTTTTTGCATTGGAAAAGTGACCTCCACTGGCAGCACTACATGGTCGCCGGCTATTCGGCCCTAAAGCGTAAAAACCTGGTTTCTGGTTTCTTCAGTTGATAGTTTCCAGTCCTCCCATATAAGGTCGCAAAACTTCAGGGATGACGATGCTGCCGTCAGCCTGTTGGTAGTTCTCCATGACGGCAATCAGGGTTCGGGGTAGGGCCAGGCCGCTTCCGTTGAGGGTATGGACAAACTCGGGCTTGGCGCCGGGCTCCGGCCGGTAGCGGATGTTGGCCCGACGGGCCTGGAAGTCTTCGCAGTTGGAGCAGGAGCTGACCTCCAGCCACTCACCGCAGCCTGGAGCCCACATCTCAACGTCGTACTTCTTGGCGGCAGCGAAGCCCAGGTCGCCGGTGCACATCTGCACCACCCGGTAGGGGATGCCCAGCCGTCGGCACACATCTTCCGCGTTATCCACCATCTTCTCCAGTTCCTCGTAGGATTTCTCCGGAGTAGCGAATTTATACATCTCCACCTTGTCGAACTGATGGCCTCGCTTAATGCCCCGCGTGTCCGTGCCAGCGGAGAATTTCTCTCGTCGGAAACAGGGTGAGTAAGCCACATAGTGCAGCGGCAACTGGTCTACATTCAGGATCTCATCGCGATGCAGGTTGGTCAGCGGAATCTCCGCCGTACCGATGAACCAGAAGTCATCTTCAACGTCGTGGTAGATGTTTTCCTCGAACTTAGGCAACTGCGCCGCGCCGACCATGCATTCCCGCTTAACAGCAAAGGGCGGGTAGATTTCGGTGTAGCCTTGCTCGTTCACGTGCAGGTCGAGCATCCACGTGATCAGCGCTCGCTGAAGCCTGGCCCCCAGGCCTTTGAGCACATAAAAGCGAGTGCCGGAAAGCTTCACCCCCCGCTCGAAGTCAAGGATCCCCAACACCGGACCCAAATCCCAGTGGGGTAGCGGCTCAAAGTCGAGCTGGCGGGGTTCCCCCTCGGTGCGCACCACCGCGTTCTCGCTGTCATCCTTGCCGATGGGCACCGTCTCATGGGGCATGTTGGGCATCTGAAGCAGGGCCTCTTGAAGCCGTTCCTCCACATCGCTTACCCGGCCATCCAAGACTTTGATGCGCTCCCCCAGTTGGCGCATTTCCGTAATGAGGGCTTGCCGTTCCTCTCCCTTCTCCATGCGACCTATCTTTTCAGAGGTAACATTGCGCTGATGCCTCAGGGCTTCCACCGCCGTCAGAAGACCTCGCCGCTCCTCGTCCAGGGCCAGGATCTCGTCAATGGGCGCGTCGGTGTTCAATTTGACCAAAGCCTCTTTGACCTGATCCGGGTTCTCACGTATGAAACTGAGATCAAGCATGATAAGCCTCCCTAGTTTAATGAAAACGCTCTTCACTCCTGATAAGGACGAAGAGCGCTCGTGGTGCCACCTTTCTTCATTGCTGCCTCACGGTTAGCAACCTCATGGAGTCCTTGGACTCCGGCTCGATAACGGGAGCGCCCGGCCTGGCATACTTTGGCTAAATGCCATTTCCGCTGGCGACTCAGGAGTGGATTTCAGCAGCCTGTGACTATCGCTTTCCACCAGTCGGCGACTCTCTGGAAGTCTAGCACTGCCTACTCGTCTCCGTCATTGTCTTCTTAACGAATCTCTTCAGTTGTGATACTTTAATTAGGCCATCTAGTTGCTCAGGCTGGCAACATGTGGCTTGGATGCGCCAGAACTCTGGTTGGGCCGTGACATACGATGACAAGATGCTTGCGAGAGCGAAACAAGCATGTATGCCCTATTGTAATTAATGGCATCGCTTTAGAGGAAGTTGTACTCTATCTCATTCTGGCTGCCGCTCAGAACAACAGTGCGGCCTAGCCTACTTCGTCTATGACAACTTCGAGCTAACCGTATTAGTATCCTTTGTTTTTAATAGTATGCCGTGCAAATCAGCCTCCTGATAGTCCTGCATGTGTATGATGTGAGCAACTCGCTTAACAACCTCATGGATAGACAAGCCCCGAGTGTCAAGCTCGGTTGTTCCAGGCCTGGAATAAATCTTCTGAAAACTCTTGTGCAATTCAGCTAAGTATTCAGGTGAACCTCTTTTGTGCCCAACTCTGAGGCGCGCCGCCATAACTTTTTCGTCACCGCGTAAGAGAATGACGTGACCTGCTTGAATCTTCCGCTTGGACCTCCCGGGACTTATCGCACGATGCAGTCTTGCAGCCTTGCCAGGCCATTCCCCGTCAGGCGTAAATGTGAGCGGATCAAGCGGACAACGATCAATGACATGAATACCCTCAGTTTCAGTTAGTAAATTGCGATTCTTTGTTCCGAATTGATCGGCAACCCAGGAATCAACAGTCTCCCTTTCGCTAGCGGTCAATTCCGTGAAAGGCTTTGCAAGTAGTTCTAGGCGAGGATTCGGCCATTCAGCGAATGTGGCTAGGCTACGAAAGAAAGATGACACTGTGGATTTGCTTGCACCAGGGACACCTGTGATATAAAAACAAAACTTCAAATCAAGCCCTATTTCTTCAGCAAAGTTTGCCATATCCTGTGGGTTTGAGTTAATCAGCCGGCCAAGCGCTCTAATTTCCTGTGAGTTGAGGAAGAGTGTTATCAAATTGTAAGTTTCGAAATTTGACGCTGTGATAGCTCTGCGTTGCAATGGACCAATTGGAGTCGCATCCTTAACAAAGGCTACATGATAGTGATAGTGGCCCGGATTGATCCTGGCGTTCTGTCGCAGCAAGTGTCTGAGAGTGGGGTCCTCTAAAGATACTCCGATGAAAAGGCAAGTGTTCTTCAAAAAATGGTGTAGAAGTGTTACATAATGTCCAGTCATGGAGGCGATAAGCTGATCAGCGAATGAATCCTCTGAAAAGATGAGGTCTTCACTTGGCCCTTCTAGGAGGTTTTTTGGTAGAAAACCATTCGGATGGTAAATAACACCCTCGTTCAGCCGAAATTGCAAGGTGGCGTCCCAGACCGTCTCATAGCCGAGGCCTCGCCTTCTCTCTTGTTCAGTGCGCCCAGCAGCAAGCATTCTCTCAATAGTGTCATCAAAGTTATAGTTAACAGTCATGGTCGACTGTCGAACGATGTTAAGATACTCTTCTAAATAAGGGTGCCTGCCCTCCAAATTATCCGGCACATCTCGATATAGGTTCTTGTGAATGATCTCGCGCCATATCCGCTTGACATCCCGCTCCAGCTCCAGGATATCAGTTTCTTCTCTTCCATTTTTAGCACAGTAACCAGCCCTAAAATGCTCGAACAGCATCTGCGCTAGTGATTCCTGCGGGCTCTTGTTCTCCAACGACCAGAAGACTTCAACTCCGTTTACTTGCGGGTCCTCAGCTATTCTTCTGAGAAGCTCGCGCCAATTCGGTAATCCGAATGGCTTGCCTACACCAGCACCAAGGACAAGACCGAATCGTTTGGTTCTTAATTGTTGGCGCATATGTACGATAG
>JBAWAP010000285.1:0-19159 GCA_049589355.1 Anaerolineae bacterium | reverse complement strand
GCCAATCTGTCTGTCATGGTTGAGGAACGCCACCTTTCCTCAGCTATAGGCACAAGCTCATACCCTTTGAGGGAGAGGGGAGCGGGATTCGACTGGCTTATGAAATAAGCCTTCTTTCCACCATCTAACCACTGAGCTACAGCTATCGAAAGTGCTTTCTCATCCGTGTTGGCTGTGGAGATCAACAATGCATCCTTGTCATAGATGGACCAGAGAGGCGCAGCAAAGTGGCCCACACGGGAGTCTTGAGCCCAAACTGCCTCGAAGACCACGACGTCCCGCTCACCAAAATGGTTAGCCAGTTTTTCGCTGAAGGCAATGGTGTTTCGCATCTCCTCATAGTCCACATAAGGCATATCCAAAGCCAGGAAGCTGGCCAGCAGGATGGCTATGGCGACCAATTGGGCAACCCTCAGGAGCTTTCCCCTCTTCGACAGGCTCAGGATGCCACCTTTGTTCCAGATCAATATCGCATAGCTGGCCAGTAGCATGAGGGAAGGAATCACAAAGGGCACCTGCCTTCTAATGGGGTAGACGTAGGAAAGCGTAAGGTTTATTGCTAGTATAGAGAGGGTTATGGGACCGTAAATCAGAATGAGAGCCAGGAAAAACGTCGTCTTCTCGTTGGCATCCCGCCTGATCAACTCCACCAGCCCGAAGATGCCCAACCAGAGGCCTAAGGGCGAGATAAACTGCCCTAGCTGGGCCAAGGTTCCACTTTTACCAGTGCCAGCTCCACGGGCAGTGGAGGGGTAGATGAAGTAGGCGTATATGGCTAGGAGGAGTATTGCCAGGGAAAGAAGCGTCATTATCAGATGACGCGCTTCGTAGATTCTGCTCAGCCGGTTCGCATTCCTTCGGCTACGCTCAGGACAAGTTTTCGCTCCGAGCGAGCGGAAGAGCCCCAAAAGAATGATTAGAACAAGCAATCCACCTAGCGAGACAGCCGATATAGCCAGCAAGGCCGGTGACTCGATGAGCAACGGCCGAAGCTTGAACCACAAACCGTAGGAATTCAACTCTACATAAGGCCTACTTGCCGTTAAGGCTAAAACGATTCCATCTATGATGAGAAGCCCAAAAGGGATGGCGAAAAAGCGGAAATCTTTCGGTAGGCTTCTCTTTAAGGCTATCCAACATCCAAAGAACATGACCAGGGGCAAGACAACAATGAGGCTGTCGATCCGACTTAGGATAGCTTGGCCGAAAGAGAGCGCTGCAATAGCAGCGTACAACGGCTTACGCTCCAGGGTGTAAGTAGTTAAGGTATAGATTCCGCTGAAGAGCAAGCACTGGGTCAAAACCTCCGAGTAGGGCACCCGAGAGAAGTATATCTGAGTGAAACTGATGGCTAGGAGGGCAGCCGCCAGCAAACCAACTTCCCGGCCGAACATGGCCTTCCCAGCGAAATACAGGCTAAGCACGCCTAGAGCCCCGAAGAAAGGCGTGGCATACAGGCAAAACCTTACTCCCCCCAGAGCGTAGAAGATGGCTATCCAGATCGAGAAGAGAGGCGGGTGATAGGCAGTCACCTCACCCCTGGCTGGATCGGCCACAGCAAATGCCCAGAGGTAGATTCCCCTTGATGCGACGTCTGGGAAATAAGGGAACATCCCCTTTAACGATGCAAATGAGCTATAGAATAAGGGCTTGGCCGATGGGGGCAGTGATGCGAAAACCTGGCTCTCACCGGTGAGTGAGCCAGTTTTGGCGATATGGATGCCTGTGTTTACATACCAACCGGCGTCTAGCCAGCCGATGATGTACTCGGCTGGCTTAGCATAGAGCAATAGTGATAGGCAGAGCAGGAAGATGATGATTGCTTCTTCACGGCCGAGCCGAATGGAGGTGAGACTAAAAGCTAAACGTGCCCCTTTGGCGGCGATGAGAGCCAGGCAAAAAACTGAGTAGGCGGCCAGGGCTAACAGGAGGCCGACCAGGGAGAAAATGCCTGCCTGGGCCAACACCAGGCCGATCAGGCCAGCGATGAGGACGCTTATGAGCAACGAGAGGAAGAAGCACTGCCCCCAAGCCCTTTTGAGATCGTTCATTCCTCCCCAGGGGGGAAGATGTAAGGTGAAGTAACCTGGGAGTAGAAGTATAAGGGGTATTCCAATGACTAATGACCAATGACCAATGACCAACAGTTAGCTCCTCTCCAGCATCTCCCTTATCTCTTGGGGAATCGTTTTGATCGTTCCTTCTTCATCCACGCAGACGTGCTTCGTTCGCCCTGTGGCCAACAGTTGGCCCGTCTCGGCCATGACCACCTCGTAGGCGAAGGTCACCTGGCGGCTTCGCGCTTCCTCGACCCGGGTTCTGACCGCAACCAGGTCTCCGTAGCGGGCAGGGGCCAGGTAGCGGGCCTGCACTTCGATGACCGGCAGATAGTAGCCCTGAGCCTCCAGGTGAGCGTACTCGCCACCTTGCTGGCGCATGTATTCGCCGCGCCCGACCTCGAACCAGACGATGTAGTTGGTGTGGTAGACGATGCCCATGGCGTCGGTCTCGGCGTAGCGAACTCGCAGTGTTGTCTCCACCACATGCTCACTGCTCATGCTGATGTCCTCGTTATCAGTGGATGGGAAAGCGTTCACCCCTCCCTGGCAGGGAGGGGACGAGGGAGGGTGGGTCGTGGTTTCCACCCCCACCCCAACCCTCCCCCTGGCAGGGGGAGGGAGTCAATAAACAACCTAGCCGAACTCTCTCATCAACGCTCGCCCCAGCCTCTTGATACCCTCCTCGATCTTCTCCGGGCCAGCGGTGGCAAAAGTTAGCCGCAAGGCGTTTTTGCCACCCTCATCCGGGTAGAAGACTCTGCCGGGCACGAAAGCCACTTTTTCCTGCAGAGCTACATTCAGGAACTCCGAAGTGTCAACGTGTTCCGGCAATTGCACCCAGAGGAAGAGACCGCCTTGGGGGCAGGCCCAGGTGACGCCCGGTGGGAAGTGCCTCTCCATAGCGGCCAGCATCGCGTCCCGGCGTTCCCTGTAGACCTCTCGGATCGTCCTCACATGGCTGCGGAGGATGCCCCGCTGACAGATGTCGTTAGCCACCATCTGGATGAAGGTGCTGGTGTGCAGGTCTGATCCCTGCTTGGCCTGAACGAGCTTGGCGATGATCTTGCTGGGAGCGACGATCCAACCCAGGCGGATGCCGGGGGAAAGGGTCTTGGAGAAGGTGCTCAGGTAGAGGACATTCTCCTTGTGCAAAACCACGAGGGGGACGATGTCCTGGCCCTCGAAGCGCAGCTCGCCGTAGGGATCGTCTTCCACGATGAAGACGCCATACTTGGCGGCTAGTTCCACCAGCTTTAGCCGCCGCTCCAGGGTCATCGTCACCCCGGCCGGGTTGTGGAAGTTGGGCAGGACGTACATGAACTTAACGGGGTGACATTCCAGGGCCTCTTCCAGTTTGTCCGTTCGGATCCCATCTTCGTCGAGGGGGACGGTCATGAACCGGGACTGGTAGGCCCTGAAGGATTGTAGCGCTCCCAGGAAGGTAGGACCCTCAGTGAGGATGACATCGCCGGGGTTGATGAAGATCTTGCCGATAAGGTCGAGGGCCTGTTGGGAGCCGTTGATGATGAGGATGTTTTCTTGTTCGGCGGGCACGCCGTACTTTTGCATCTTCTCCATCAGGTATTGTTTGAGAGGCGGGTAACCCTCAGTAGTGCCGTACTGAAGAGCCTGCGCCCCATCGTGGGTTAGGACGTACTGACAAGCTTCCTCGAACTCCCTGATCAGGAACAGCTCGGAGGCAGGCATCCCTCCAGCAAAGGAGATAATATCCGGCTGCAAGGCCAGCTTCAGCAGGTCTCGGATGATCGAGCTTATCATATACTGAGTTCGCTCGGCGAAACACCCATCCCAATTCGTGGTTACCTTGCCGTCCAAGGTTGACTTTTGCGGTGTCATGGTGAAACCTCCTTGTTTCTATTTGGTCGGTTGGTCAGATGGTCCTTGGTCTGGTAGTCATTGGTCATTTCAGCATTTCTCTCGCTCGATGATCTCCCGCAGGGCAAGCCGACGTGCCTGACTGCTAAGACATTCCAGCCTGCGCACACCCAAAGGGTCAATTTTCTCTCGCAGGAGCCGCACTTCCTCCTCGGTGGGCGGTGTGGTTTCCTGGAGGTCAGAGGCTATCTCCAGAGGGAAACCGGTCCTGGCCTGCACTTCCTCGACTGTCACACCGGGGTGGCAGGATACCAGGCGCAGCCGACGATGGGCGAAATCAAACTGGCCCAGGTCGCTCACCAGGTAGCGGGGGCCAGGGCTGGTGATGCCCCGCTTACGTCGCTCTACCTCGCTCTCTCCGGCCAGATGCCCGACTCCGCTGCGGAAGTCCAACTTCTCCACGAAGACCCGGCGCTCGTGGCGGGGCACGTAGAGATAGATCCGCGCTGAGAAATTGGTCACGTCGGCTATGCCGCCGCAGCCGGGCAGCCGCAGGCGCGGTTGGTAGTAATCGCCGATGACCACGTTGTTAAAGTTACCATAAGCATCTATCTGGGCTGGACGGAAGAACTCCTTGGGCTGCAGGGTGGGCAGCACCTCGCCGCTGATCTCGGCGAAGCTCAGCAGCCGGAGGGCCCGTCTAAGCCATGTCTCCTCAATGCGAGACAGGGAAAGCGGGCGACAATCATCGCTGATAGCGTTGCCGATGGTCGAGGCGAAGACGATGTTGGGAGCGTGGGTCAGCTTGGCCAGGATGTACCCAGCGGCTACCAACGGCGTGGCAATGCCCTGGGCTACCGCCTCGCCGTCTTCGATCTGGCGGGCAATGCAGGTGCAGATCAGTTCATCGGTGGTGTAATCACCAGTGGTCTGTTCCATAATGCCTTAAGCTAAGCAGCTTGCCTTCAACACCATCTCAAGATAACCTACCACTGCAACATCAACTCATGGATTCGTGAAAGAGCTTCTGCAGCCGAGAATCCTTCCTCTCGCATACGTGGAAGCTCCCCAGCTCGGAAGAGCATTCTACCCTTACATATAGCTTCAGGATATTCCTCCCAGGCATCAAGGACTGACTCAACCCTTGGGTGAGCCCTTCGAAGCTGACAATCCACCTGCATCATGTGAATAACCGTTTCAAACTCGCTATCTTGTGGGCCTACAGCTTTAATGCTCTTCCATCGAAGGCAAGGTGTTGCTTCAAGAAGATTCGTGCTCCCTGACCACGCATCACGCGCTGCGTAATGCACATTCTTTACACCAGCTATGCATATAGCGCCTATGCACAATGGGCACGGCTCTACAATCGAGTAGAGTATGCACAAATGAGGGTCGACCTCGGCATAATCTAGAGCGAGAAGTGCATTCAGTTCAGCATGGGCAAGCGGCACACCACAGATTTGCCTCCCCTCTTCATGTGCTTCGCCAGATATTCGATTTCGACCTACAGATAGGATTTCTCCAGTTTCATCGGTAATCACCGCACCGATGGGTATGGAACCTGAACAATATGCTTCCCATGCTTGCTCGACGCACACTTGCCATGGGTGAGAGAGAGTTTCCCACATAAGATGCCCATTCGTTAAAGATTCATTCCGCCCGACTATATGCCAGAGAGCTATTTCCCTTTTGGCGGTGGTTGTTCCTCCCGGCGGTAGGGCACGGGAATGTACTGAACCGATGGACGGCGCTGGCCAGCCTGGCGGTAAAGCTGCATCAACTGGCATACCTCATCCGGCAGGTCGAGTTTAATGGGCAAGCCCAGTTTTTCCGCTTCCTCTGCGCTGATGGGATAGTCGTGGGTCCACTGACCGGAACTGAGGGCCTCAGCGATCTCCCTGGCTTTCTCTTCCTCCATCCCGTTGCCCATCAGGATTTCCACCACGGTTTGCTTAACTTGGGCAACGGCCTTCTTGGCCATGTCGGCCAGAATCAGGGTTTCGTCGTCGGTCTCGTTGACGTCCTTGATCTGGGTCACCGTGAGAATCGAGGTGGCCGGATAGCGGCCCAGTTGGGGATCAACGGGTCCCAGGACGGCGTTCTCGTCCATCGCGATCTCATCAGCGGCCAGGGCGATCAGGGTTCCACCAGACATGGCATAGTGGGGGATAAAGACCGTGACCGGAGCCTTGTGGCGGATGAGGGCGTGGGCGATCTGCTCGGCGGCCAGAACCAAACCGCCGGGGGTGTGCAGGATAATGTCTATAGGCATATCATCAGGGGTCAGGCGGATGGCTCTGAGCAGTGCTTCCGAGTCCTCAATGTCAATGTAGCGAGAGAAGCCTATTCCTAAGAAGCTAATGACCTCCTGGCGGTGGATGAGGGTGATGAGGCGCGAGTTGCGCTTCTTCTCCAATTGTCGCATCACGCGCTGCCGATTGGCCTCCAGGAGTCTCTTCTGCAGGGCGGGGATCAGAGTGGAAATGATGAGAAAGATCCAAAACAAATCGAAAAGGCTGAAATTCATTTAACTACCTCCTTCGCCGCCCGGACATGCCCGCTGCGATGGAGATGTAGTAGAGGAGTTGGAATAGGGCCATAGCTAAGGCTGCGACATAGGTCAGGGACGATAGCGCCATGGACGACCAGTTCATCAATGGTCTCCTGGACGCTCATTGTGTTGGGTAGAGTGGAGTATTTTTCTATCCCCAGAGCGATGAAGTGGTAATCCATGCCCAGTTCCGTCCGGCCGGTGTTGACCTCGATGCCAGGGATGGTGAGAAAGCCTGGGCGCGTAAAGTTCCTGGTGTCCGTTACCACCCGATGGTCGGTGACAGCCAGAAAGTCGTAAGCGTGTTCCTGGTGCCAACGGACGGCCTCCTCCAGGGTCAGTTCACCGTCGGAGTGGCGCGTGTGGGCGTGCAGGTTCCCCTTGAACCACTGACCAGGAAGGCGCAAGGGATGGTGATCCATGGCTGAATATCTCCTCTCTTGATTAGGGATCGGGGAATCGGGGAATCAGGCTCCCCTGATTTCCTGATTCCCTAATCCCTGATTCCCCTACCCTGTTCACCTCCCCCGCGTCATTGTGGCTGGGACATCCACAGTTTGATCGTGGTCGAAATTGGGTGCTACGCTGGCCGGGCACGAGGCGGCGGTGCATTTGCGTAACACGATGTTGTCCACATAGCCTCCCTCAGCGTAGTTGACGGAGCCATTGCTGTAGAATACCAGCGCCACCCAGACGTTAGGCTGGCCTATCAGGTTGCCCAAGGTGTCAACGTTCTTCAGATCCAGAACCTTGTCTACCCAACCCGAGGTGTTCCCCGAAGTGCAAGTGCCGTAGAAATCGGTGTCGTTGATCGAGGCCAGTCGGCAGACCGCATCGTTGTTCGACTCACTGTTCAGCCAGAGTTTGAAGCGGAGCTCCCCCGCCGTCGCGCCGACCAGGCTGAAGGGGCCGTACTCCATCCAGCTATCAGCGTTGTCAGGATAGTTGCTGCCGCAGGCCAGAGAAGCACCGTTCGCTCCGCCGCCCACACCCCAGCCGCTGTAACTACCGACGTAAGGCCGGCAAGTGCGCTTGGCCCAGTAGTACTCACCGTAACTCGTATCGTCGTTGTCAAAGACGGTCCACGGACCGGGGAAGGGACCCTCAAAGTCCATGCTGACGAGCGTGACCCAGCCGGAAGATACCGGAGTGGGGGTATCAGGCACCCAGACGACCCAATGCTTCATGATGAGCGGCAGGTAGACCTTGCGTATGACCGGGCCACAGGCTGGGTCAACCCGAAACGTGTCTGTCCAAAATCCCTGTTGGGTGTTGCTACAGGTGTCATAGACAATGACCTGGACAGTATAAGTCCCAGTCTTAGCTCCGCTGGGCAGGGTTAGATATTCCACCTTCGGGTCGTTCTGACTGCCAAAGGTGGTGTAGGTACGGGTAGTAGAGGCGACGGTATCGTTGTTGGGAGCAAGGATGCTTATCTCGACCCACACCTGTTGCTGGCTCAGGGTGGTGTCCACCTCGTAGGAAACGCTAACAGTGGCCCCAGGCACGTAGCAACCATGTGGTCGGTCAATATTGACGTTGCGGATGGAAGCAGCACCGCCGCCCCCACCGAGGACAAGTTGGCCCCAGTATATCGAGGTGCACCATTGGTGAACGTTATTAACATCAATGCGCACCTCAACCAGGTTATTACCAGCACGTACCAGGGCCTTGTTGATATTGAAGGCGGAGGTGCTCCACGTGTTATTCCACCCCGTCAAAGTGCCGACCAGTTGCCCGTTGAGGTAGACTTCGTCGCGTTCTCCGTCTTGCTCGTCAATATCCCAAGCGAAGAGCAGCAGCCGGGCTGTGGAGAAGAACGGTAGCGATGGCACGACAATATTGAACTCGATCGGCTCTAGTGGATCGTCATTGAACATGCAACCGCTGTAGGCAGGATACATGTCGTTGTCGGGTGTGCCTGTGTGCGCATTGTTCTCGTTGTCGGCGGTGGTGATGTAGGCAGTACCGCTAGCTCCTGGGCAGACCGTCGGTGTGGCCGCAACCGCCTTATAGGCGTGCACGGGGAGGTCGTCCACGTTGGCTCCGCCTGGGTAGGCCACCGGATTGGCCACGGCTGGCAGACCCAGCAGCAAGCCGACGAGGAAGACGGCCGCGACGACCAAAAGACAATCAGTGAGATGGGATCGGGATAGCTGTTTGCGTAGGTCGGTATCCATTTTGCTTCCTCCTCTTTGAATTTAAGCCGTTTTAAGAACTCGCCGTCAGGGGGGCCTCGGAGGCAAGCTGAGGCACTTTGAGTCGACATGCTACTGATTAGGCTGAATCTCTATCCGAATTAGGTTGTGACCAGAGCATCCTCAGCCCTTGCTACTCGTATCCCTTCTTTCTCGTTAACCTGGGTCAAGAGCAGACCTCCCACGATGAAGAAGAAGACCAGCGACACGATGCTCAGGCGGCTGGAGCCAGTCAGTTGCCCCACCAGGCCGAAGATGGCCGGCCCAACGATGCCCGCGAACTTGGAGCTGACGTCGTAGAAACCAAAGAACTCCGCTGTCTTTGCCTTGGGGGCCATCCGCCCAAAGAGGGACCGGCTCAGGGCCTGGCTCCCGCCTTGCACCGTTGCCACCAGGAAGGCCAGGATCCAGAAGTGGAGACCGGTCTGCATGAAATACCCACCTATGGCAATGATGGTGTACACGCCCAGCGCCAACAAGATCGAGCGCTTGGTCCCCAACTGTCGCGCCAGCCAGCCGAAGGCGAAGGAGAAGGGGATGCCCAGGAATTGCACCGCCAGGATTGCCCCGATGAGGCTGGTTGTCCCGATGCCGATCTCTGCCCCAAAGATGGCGGCCATGATGATGATGGTGCCGATGCCGTCGTTGTAGAGCCAGAAGGCGACCAGGAACTTGAACAGTTCCCGGTAGCGGCGAATCCCGCGGAAGGTCCGCCCCAGCCGCTGAAATCCCGCTCTGGCAGAGTTGGCACTCTCTCCTCGCTCTTGAACGAAGAGAGGCTCAGGCACCCAGCGGAAGAGAGGGATGGAGAAGATTGCCCACCAGAGGGCGACACTGAGGAACGAAAGGCGAGAGGCAAGTTCTGCACCCGGCAGGCCGAACAACTCTGGCTTCAGAATCCAGGCCAGGTTGACCACCAGGAGAAGGCCGCCGCCCAGGTAGCCCAGGGCGTATCCCTTGGTGGAGACCTGGTCAATCTCGTCGGGGTGGGCGACGTGGGGCAGGAGCGAGTCGTAGAAGATGTTGGCCCCGGAGAAGCCGACATGGCCCAGGATGTAGAAGACCGAGGCCATCAGCCAGTCCCCTGTGCTCACCAGCACCAGGAGCGCCGTGAACAGGATGCCCAGGGAGGCGAAACCGCTCAGGAATCGCTTCTTGGCCCCGCTGTGGTCGGCCATAGCTCCCAGGACAGGCGCGGCGACGGCGACCAGAAGCATAGCGATGGTGTTGGTGTAGCCCCAGTAACTGCTGGCTTGAACCGGCTTCAGGTTTGCCCCGGCGACTTCGCTGTAGAAAGTGGGCAGTACGGCGGCCATAATCGTCGTGGCGAACGCAGAATTGGCCCAGTCGTACATGCACCAGGCGTTGATGATCTTTCTGTGCAGCTTGTCTGTCACGTTTCTCTCCTTGGACTAGGCTACCGTCTTCGCCGCCCGGACATGCCCGCGGCGATGGAGATGTAGTAGAGAAGTTGGAACAGGGCCATGGCCAGGGCTGCTACGTAGGTCAAGGCTGCCGCGTTCAGGACGCTTTTGGCCTGCTTGAACTCGTTCTCATCCCTTACAAGTCCGGCGCTCTTCAGCATCTGCACGGCCCGGCTGCTGGCGTTCAGCTCCACGGGCAGGGTGGCCAGGGCGAAGACGACTCCCCCTGAAAAGAAGATGACGCCCAACCAGACCAGACCCGTGATCTGCAGGAATAGCCCTGCCAGGAAGAAGATGTAGCCCAGATAGCCGCCGACGTTGACCATCGGCACCAGACCAGCGCGCAGCCGCAGGGGGAGATAGCCAGCTTTGTCCTGGACGGCGTGGCCGCACTCGTGAGCCACGATGCCCAGGGAGGCCACCGACGCGCTGCGAGCCACCCCCTCGGAGAGGCGCAACTCCTTGCTGCGAGGGTCGTAGTGATCAGTGAGCTGACCGCGAGTGCCTTTGATCTGTACTTGGGTTAGCCCATTGGCCCGCAGGAGTCGCTGGGCTGCTTCCAGGCCGCTGATGCCCAAACGGTTGGCTAACTGGCTATACTTGCGGTAAGTCCCCTGCACCTTGAACTGAGCAAAGAGCATCAGCAAGAGAGCCGGGGCGATGAAGATGAAATAGGCGGGATCCCAAATAAACATGTTTCACCTCCTGTTGACTAACCAATCTTTCGGAAATGCTCCCATAATTATACTTCATTCTTCCCTCAGGTCAACCTCCGCGACGAATTCCTTTAAGTATTCCTCGAACCGACCAGCGGCGCAAGCCTCGACGTAGTTCAGAATCTCCTCACTGGTCAGGGGGTAATCGGGGTAACAGGAGGTAGGGTGAGCGCCTCGTGGTGCTTCCACGACGGCGTTGACAAAAACGCCAAGTACGTCAGCCTGTCCCCCCAACCCTTCGACTGGGCTCAGGGCAGGCCCTTCCACCAAGCGCTCGACAGTGACGATGGTCTTCTTGGCAGCCAGGGATAACTCACGGTCCACAGCGAGGTTGCCACCCAGGATGGCATTTCCTGAGCGGTCGGCGGCGCAGGCATGGATGACAGCCACGTCGGGATGGATGGCCGGGAAGGCTACGTAGCTTCGCTCGCTGTAGGGGTCATTCACCAACTGGACGTCGGGGCGGACCCGCAGGATGTCCGTCTCTCGCCAGCCCTGGCCGGGCATGAAGCTTACCCCGGCCAGAGCCGCCCGCAGCCCGAAAGCGATGCTGGCCTCCGTCTCCTCGATGACTTGGACCTTGCCCGCTGTGGCCAGCCTGGTGAACATGGGCGCCAGCCCGAAAACCTCCAACCCAAAGTAGCAAGTGCGCACTCGTTTGATCAGGCCTGCTCCCACTAGCAGATCGCTCTCGTAGCCAGCGGTGAGCGCGAACAGGGTAAGATCGCCCTTGCCCTGGCGGATCAGCTCGCGCACGAAGGCCACCGGCCGCCGATAGAGGGTCATCCCGCCCAAGGCCAGGGTGTCGCCGGGCTGGACCAGCCCGGCGGCCTCGTGGATGCTCATCACCTTATCCGTCACTTGACAGTTCCTCAGAAGTCAAACGCCGCATAACCTCTCCAATCTCCGCCACCTTACCGATGATGAAATCCACGTCCTTGGACTGGGCTTGTTGAGGCGCTGATTCCTCATTGCTCACGAGAACGGTGATCATCCCCAATTCCTTGGCTGGCGCGAGATTCCGAACCCTGTCATCAATGATGAGGCACTCATTCCCCTCGACGCCCAATATCTCCAGGGCGCGCCGGTAAGCCTCTGGATTGGGCTTGCTCATGTAGCCCAAAGCTCGCACATCTATGATGCAGTTGAAGTGACGCTCGACGCCCAGGATGGCGAGCACGTGGCGGGCGTGCTCCGCCGAAGCGTTGGTGAATACGACCTTCTCTGCTTCGATCTCGGCGAGCACCCTGTCGAGCTCGTCGTTGGGGCCGATGTAGTCCTCCAGTGGGACCTTGTGGACGTAGGCCAGATAATCTTCGGGGTCTATGCCGTGATGGATTTGCAGACCCCGCATGGTGGTGCCGTACGTGCGGTAGTAAAACTCTCGCAGGGCCGGCACTTCGGTCGGCGACATCCCCAACCGCTCTTCCATGTACCGACTCATCAACCTCCCAATCTCGGCCATGAGCCCCGACCGGGTGGGATAGAGGGTTTCATCCAGGTCGAAGAGGATGTATTTCAGCGTTCTTGGCATGGTCCTCGGTCCTATCCTTCTGCCTCGGCCACGCTCTCGGCACGGGAGGAGACGTAGATGCCAGCCAGGATCAGCACGCCACCGCCGATCTTGGCCAGGGTGGGCACCTCGTTTAAGATGAAATGGGCCAGGATGGTTGAGCCGACGGGCTCGCCCAGGGTGCTTACCACCACGAAGGTGGCTGGCAGATATTTCAGAGCCCAGTTGAAGGACGAGTGGCCGATGATCTGGGGCACGACGGCTAGCAGGAAGAACATCAGATAGGTCTGCCTGGGGTAGCCTGAGAAGGAATGTCCTGTGACCAGGCAGAGGACGATCATGAAGGCGGCCGCCGTGGCATAAACCAGGAAGATGTACGGCAGGAGGGATAACTGGCGGCGCAGCCTCCTCCCCACCAGCCAGTAGCCAGAGACTGCCACTGCCCCTGCGATGGCCAATAGATCGCCAAAGAGCTCCCGCGCGCCCAGGCCAAAGTCGCCGTAGCCGATGATCATCCCCCCCAGCACGGATATCGCTATCCCCACGAACATCTGCCGTGATACCCTTTCCTTGAGCAGGAAGCGGGAGGCCAGCCCCACGAATATGGGGCTGGTGCTGACGAAGACCACCGAGCTGGCCACCGAGGTGTACTCCAGGGAGCTGATCCAGGTGGCGAAGTGCAAACCCAGGAACAGGCCGGAGAGGAGAGCCAGTTGCAGGTCTCCCTTGGTGAGAGCCCGTAGCTCCTCTTTGCCCCTGATGAGGGCCGCTGGGGCCAGGATCAGGGAGGCGATGGTCAGGCGACCGGCGGCAATGACCAGGGATGGGGCCTCGGCCAGGCGGATGAAGATAGAGGCGAAGGAGACGGCCACGATCCCCGTAGCAAGTCCCAGGTAGGGCCTGATGGTTGGTTTGCTCATGATGCTCGCTATCTAATCGTGGGCCAACTTCAGCATGGCCCGCCAAACCTTGTAGATAGTGAGAAGGTCATCGTGGATGTACTCGATGTGCCTCCCGCCGGTGCGGCGGCTGCCAGGGATGAGCTCCGCCATGTCCAGATGGGCGCTGGAGGTGAAGTCCACCGTCAGAGTGATGGGCGGCTTGACAACGAAGGGCTTCCCTCCCCGCAACAGTGCCCTTTGGGCCGCCTCGCGGATGAGCTTGTGAGTTGCTTCTGGTGCCAGGCACTTTGCTGCGGAGCGGCCGTAGCTCTCCTTAACGGCCACATCTTCCACCGTCCCCAGCAGAGCCTTGGCTTCTTCTACTAACAGCTTGTCCCCGGTCACCAGAACCACCGGCACGCCGAAATGTCCGGCCAGGGCAGCGTTGAGGCCCGTCTCGCCCATTGGGCGGCCGTTCAGGCTCACCTGGTAGGCGATGCTTGAGTAGGTGTGGTCCAGCACGCTGTAGGCAGTGCCAGCTTGAGCGTGGTAGCCGATGAAGAAGGCGGCGTCGAAGCTCCCGTCAATCCCTTGCATCATTGAGAGGGGCTTGGGCGAGCCGGAGATGAGCTGAGCGCTGGGGTTCAGCTCCTCGATGAGGATGTTGCGCATCGAGCCGTGGGAGTCGTTGACCAGAACCTCGCTGGCCCCGCCGGCCAAGGCTCCCTCAATGGCGGCGTTGACCTCGCCTGTCATCAGCTTTTGAGCTCGCTTGTACTCCTCGCCATTCATCTGGGTTTGCTGGCCCGCTACCACACCCGAGATGCCTTCCATGTCGCATGAAATGTAAACTTTCATTTTTGCCTCCTTGGGCTACAGGATTTGTTGTGATGGGTAGAAGCCCAACGGTGTTGGGCGGCTCACCAGCGACGGCCAATGCGATTGGCCTGCTACCCCCTACAGTGCGAGTTGTGGGAATTCAGTTGTTCGCTCATGATCTCGAAGAGGAGACTCGCATCTATGTTAGTCCCTGTCAATACCGCCACGACTTTTCTCCCTGCGAGGTTCACCTTGTCGGCTAACAAAGCAGCTATACCGACTGCGCCGGAGCCTTCCACTACTAGCTGAGCCAACTCCAGTAGAGTGAAGACAGCAACGCGCGTCTCTTCTTCGCTCACCAGGATGATTTCGTCAATGAGATCGCCAGCGATCTTAAAGGGTAGACGGCCAAAGCCCCCGGCCAGCCCATCGGCGATGGTGGGGGCGGCATTGTACTCCTCGTAGGGGTGGCCGTCACGCAGCGAGAGATAGGCCGCAGGCGAGGCTTCGGGCTGTACTCCGATGACCTGCACTTGAGGATTGATCGCTTTGGCGGCTACAGCTATGCCGGCGATGAGCCCGCCGCCGCCCACTGGCACCAGGATAGCGTCGGCTTCGGGCAGGTCTTCCAGTACCTCCAGGCCTACGGTGCCTTGACCGGCAATGGTCCACAGATCGTCGTAGGCGTGGATGTAGGTAGCGCCATGAAGTCGCCCAAAATCCTCGGCGGCGCGATGAGCCTCCTCGTAGCTGTTACCTGAGAGGACAACTTCGCAACCAAACTCCTCCAGCTTTTTCAGCTTGGAAGCAGGAGCATTGACGGGCACGAACAGGGTAGCCGGCACGTTGCCCAGGGCTCGGGCGGCGTAGGCTACCCCCAGGGCATGATTCCCCGCTGAAGCCGTCACCAGACCCCTGGCCTTCTCTTCCTCGGTCAGGCTGGCGACCTTGTTGACAGCTCCCCGCACCTTAAAGGAGCCTGTCTTCTGCCAGTTCTCCAGCTTGAGGTAGACCTGGCAGCCTGTCCGCTGGCTCAGGAGGAAGGAATACTCCAGTGGGGTCCTGGTGATCAAGCCGCTTAGATTGCGCTGAGCAGCCAAGATGTCTTGTAAACCCAACATAGTTTTCCCCAAACGCCCAAAGTTGGCGACAGGCGAGGGAATGGCTCCGCCCCGCTCACTGTACCGGTCAGTTCCCACGCCAGTTGGCCTTCCGCTTTCGAAAAGGCAGTCCCCGTCTATTCGCCAGCCGTGTGTTTGGCGACGTTCCGTTCTTTTTCAGACTACCATCTTGATGAAATTGTCCAGCGCGCTTTCTGAATAGTCTATTGAAACGACCTCGAAGTCCTTACCTGCTCTTCGCGGCAGTTGGCTCAGATTCGTTCCCCGATGCAAGTATAATAGCACATTCCTGATGTCAGGCAAAGCCGAGAAGTGTTTACGAATGATCCCCAACACAGTCTGCAAGTTCGCTGCGAGCAAGCTGCCTTCTGGTGCTATAGGCTTGTTGATCCCTCGCCGTTCTAGTTTCGATTTGGCCTTGAGCCGAAAGTCACGCCAACTTGGATAACTTCCAAAGGCCCATTCCTCAACGTAGAACTTGAAGATATCATGCCTAAGCTGCTGCTCGGCTCGCAAGGCCAAAAGTCCGCTGGTGGTTGGCTCTGAAGAGCGATCCCATTTGCTCTCACCGAGGTACAAGCGCTGGCTTGAGAGAATGATAAGGTCGAATTCCCCAAACCTGGAGCTCCGATTGCCGCCGCTACGGCCGAAGCTTGGTCGGAAGAAAGCCTGACATTGTGATGAGGCAGAGGAGTCACCCAATCCATGCAAGATGGCGGGCAGCTTATTCTGGATCGCCCAGAGCGTAAGGGCATCTTCTCCGTAGGCAAGTATTTCCATAAAGGGTTTCCCTCCTGTGATTGATTGAAACGGAATGTCGCAAAACATAAGCCCTTGGCTATCAGCTATTGGCTGGTTACCTCCACGATCATCGCATATCCGTGAGCTCCCGCGCCGCAGATGGTCGCCAGGCCCATCCCCCCACCCCGCCGGCGCAGCTCGTAGATCAGGGTCATCAAGATGCGCGCCCCCGTAGCCCCCACCGGGTGGCCGATGGCTACCGAGCCCCCGTTGACGTTGACCAGCTCCGGGTCCACACCCAGTATCTTGATAGCGGTCAGGGTGACGGCAGCAAATGCCTCGTTGATCTCCCACAGGTCAATATCCTTCACAGTCAAGGCGGCTTGGCGGAGGGCATTTTGGGCGGCCAGGGCGGGCACCACGTTGATCAGCCGGGGCGCGGCCGCAGCACTGGCCGTGGCTACAATCCTCGCCAGTGGTTCCAGTCCCTGAGCCTCGGCTGTCTGTCGGGACATCAAAACCAGAGCCGCAGCTCCGTCGTTGAGGCCCGGCGCGTTGCCCGCCGTCACCGTCCCCTCAGGCTCGAAAGCGGGTGGCAGCGCAGCCAGTTTCTCATAAGTTGTGTCAGGTCGAGGCTGCTCGTCTTCGTTCACCACGACCTTGCCCTGGCGGGTCTCGATCTCGACGGGCACGATCTCGTCGGCGAACTTTCCCGCTGCCTTGGCTGCCTGGTAGCGTTGCTGGCTCCTCAGCGCCCAGCGGTCTTGCTCCTCGCGACCGATACCGTACTCCTTGGCCACCTGGCTGGCGAAGACGCCCATGTGCACCCCGCTGATGGGGCAGGTGAGGGCGTTGGTGAGGGCGTCCACGATCTGTCCGTGCCCTAGCCGATAGCCCCAACGGGCCTGGGGCAGGGTGTAGGGCACCTGGCTCATGCTCTCCATCCCGCCAGCGACGATGACTTCGGCTTCACCGTGGTGGATCATGGCCAAGCCCAGGCCGGCCGCCTGGAGGGCCGAGGTGCAGGCTGTGTTGATAGCCATGGTGGGGACGCTATCGGGGAGTTCAGCCTTGAGAGCCGCCTGGCGGGCCGGCACCTGGCCCAGGGTGGCAGCTCCCATGCAGTTGCCAAGGATCACACGGTTGATGGCTTGCCCTTCGATGCCGGCCTGCAACACTGCTTCTCTTATGGCTGCCGCGCCCAGCTCCACCGCTGTCAGATCCTTCAACATCCCGCCGAAGCGGCCAAAGGGGGTGCGAGTGGCAGCGACGATGAAGACTTCTCTCATGCTCTGTCCCCGGCGCAGGAATGAGAGTATGATAGCATATTCCCACCAGATAAGCAAACGGGTAGATGGCGCTCTCTTGCCCATCTACCCGTTTGTTGTCTGCCCGCCGTGTCATTGCGAGCGACCGCAGGGAGCGAAGCAATCCCCTCCGTCGTGGGCTGGAGATTGCTTCGTCGCTCCGCTCCTCGCAATGACAAGCAACGGGAGAGTTTTTACCCCGCTCTCAACTCAGCGAGCAGTGGCGGGATGACCTCCTTGGGATGGCCCACGATTCCAATGTCGGCTACCTTGAAGATGGGGGCGTCAGGATTCTTGTTGATGGCCACCACGAACTTGGCCTCCTGCATGGCGAAGTAGTGGTAGATGTCTCCAGAGATCCCGCAGGCGATGTAAAGGTCTGGCTTGACCATGACGCCACCCAGTCCCACTAGGCGCTCCTCGCCGATCCAACCCTCGTCCATTGCTCCCCGCGAGCCTGCCACCTGGCCGCCTAGGGCCTCCGCTAGCTCCTCGACCAACGCGAAACCCTCGGCGTCCCCCACGCCCCGCCCACCAGCGACGATGACCTTGGCTTTGGATAGGGGCACCTGGGGGCGCGCTTCTTCGGCGGATACATTGAGCACCTTGACCTTGCCCTCGATTCCCTCCAGATTGACAGCAATCTCCTCCACGTCGCCGTAACGGTACTCATCGGCGAAGGGGACGCGGAAGGCGCCAGGGCGTACCGTCGCTATCTGGGGTTTGGCTCCCAGGAAGGTGCTGACGTGGAAGTACTCACCGCCATAGACTGGGTGGGTGGCCAACAGGGCGCGCTCGGTTTCATCAATGGATAGGTTCAGGCAATCGGAGATCAGGCCAGTCCCCAGGCGTTGAGCCAGGCGGGGGGCCAGCTCCTGGCCCAATTCGGTGGCTCCGAAGAGGATGATCTCTGGTTTCTTCTCCTGGAAAAGGCCACTCAGGACCTCAGCATAGGTTTCCAGGTGATATTCGGCCAGGCGAGGATCGTCGGCCAGGTAGACGCCATTGGCTCCACGATGGATCAGCTCCTGAGCCAGGCCCTCCAGGTCCTCACCCAGCAGGACGGCCTGGACGTAGGCTCCCAAGGCAGCAGCCAACTCCTGGGCTTTGCCTACCATCTCCAGGCTAACCGGCGTCAGGACACCGTCCTCTACCTCGGCCACCACCCATATATCCCGATAGGTGATCTCCTCTTTTTCCTCGATTGCTTCGCCCGTGAGAAGTTCCCAGTATTCCAGGCCCATTCTAACCTCCAACCTCCAACTTCCAACCTCCAACCTCTCTCAAGCGCTGTGCCAGCTCCTTCGCTGCCTCGTCAGGCGCTCTCGTTATGAGTTCCCCCAATGTTCGCTCTGGGGGAAAGGCCTCGCGCTGGAGGCCGATTAGGGGGCTGAACTCCTCTTCCGACAGACCCAAATCGGCCAGGCCCCAGGTGGTGACTTCCCACTCCCGATAGGCGTTAATGATGCGCGCTCCGTGCGGATAGCGGGGCTGGTTGGCCTGAGGAGCGATGCTAAGGAGGGCGGGCAGGCCGACCTCTACTTCGGCGTACCCATCCTTCCAGTTTCGTTTGGCTCTCAGCTTCCCGTTGCCCAGGCCGGACACTTCGCGGGCTCCCAGGACCTGCGGCAGGCCCAGGTACTCGGCCAGACGGGGGCCTATCTGGCTGGCGCCGGTATCCAGGGCTCGCTGGCCAGTCAGGATGAGGTCATAGTCGCCGATTCTCTTGATCGCCTTGCCCAGGATCAGCGCAGCAGCGGCAGTATCTGCTTTGCCAAAGGCCTCATCGGTCAGGAGAAACGCCTGGTCAGCCCCCATGGCCAGAGCTTCCCGTAGCGCGTCACCCACTCTAGGCTCTCCCAGGCTGAGGGCGATAACCTCGGCACCGTGGACGTCTTTTAGCCGCAAAGCTTCCTCCAGAGCGTTCTTGTCGTTGGGGTTGATGATGTAATCCTCTCGGTTGATGAAGACTCTCTCCAGTCGCCGGTGGAC
>JBAWAP010000284.1:0-12886 GCA_049589355.1 Anaerolineae bacterium | reverse complement strand
CTCCTGCCGTCCACGACGTTGCCATCGTCGGCGTCATTGGTTCGTTGGGCCGTCTGTTTGTTGCTCATGGGTCAAACCCCCTTAAGGTGCCCGTCACTTCCAAAGTGACGGGCACCTTAACTCACTTCTTGATCTGCTGCACGCCCTTGATGACGCTGTCATCGCTGGCCTGCACGATCTGCTTGCCGCCGCCCTTCATCCGCTGGGTGACGTCCTCCACCCAACTGCCCCGTTCGGCCAACACTTGCTGCACCGCTTCCTGTCCGCCCAGCAAGTCGAAGAGCTCCTGGGCCAGGGTCGGGTTCTCTTGCAGGCGGGCGCCCAGCACCTCGGCCAGCAGCGTCTGGCGGGCCTCGTCCTCTGGTTTGACGGCCACCACTGTCGCCATGACCTGCACTTCGGGATCATCGTGGAAGCGAGTCTGGAGCTTATCCCACAGGGCTTGCGCCTTCTTCCAGGCCGCTTCGCCGCCCTTTTCGGCCATCACTTCGGCCAGCTTCTTCCCACCAGCCTTGCCCACCTCGATCAAGAACGGGGTGAACGGAGCCAGCGTCGTCACCACTGCTGCTGCGGTCTGTCCGATATCGTTTGCCATTTGCGTACTCCTTCTTGTGTTGTAGTTCGCTGATCCTGCAGAGACCCTGAGGTAAGCGTCCAGGTGCCAGGCACTTTCATCGGCTTCTTGGAGGCTGCAGTGTCTCCAAGTCAGGTGAGATGGCCAATCAGTCGGCTATTCGCAAGTGCCTGGCACCTGGACAACCCATACATCTCATGCATCAGCGCATCAATCTCCGCGTCGGGGCTTTGGACCACGAAACAAGTGAAAAGTCACGAAAAGCACGAAACCCTTTCGCGCCTTTCGCCTCCTTTCGTGTCATTCGTGGTCCAAACCCTCCACCACCCCAATCTCCCCCTCCGTCAACCCATACAACTCATACACCAGCGCGTTCAACTCCCGCTCCCACTCCGCCACCTGCGGCCCCTGGCCCTTGGCATCCAGCAGCTTGCGCACCAGGGCTTCGATGGCGGCGCGTTGAGCAAGCGTGGCGTCAGGGATGGCAAGTTGAGAGAGGTAGATACGCTTGAACCGAAAAAACCCTTGCTGTATTGAGGAGCTAATGTGATAGATAAACCATTCTGTGACTGAGGAATTCAAGATTGCTAACAAAAAATAGTCTTTTTCGGGAATTATAAAAGCTGTTGCATCAAGATATGCACCAACTTTGTCAATTGCAAACTCACATTGCTTTGCAATATCCGGCCAGATGATCTTTGGCTTCTCAAACTCGGCGTAGTAGTCACAAGGACGAAGCTCATACCATTCACATTGCCCTCGACTGGGCTCCCACCGCTTTGCAAGCCTATCTTTGAAAACAGTGAGGTACTCCAGGACTGCTGGGTAGTTCTCAATGGCAATGCCTCGATATGCCCAAATCAAGTAGTGTCCAGCCCAATCTACTCGCCAGCGTTTCACGTCACGCCCGCGCAGCCAAGGTTTGATGATCTCGACGTTACGAGGGTCCTCCGCCACGAGTCGGTCCCGCGTGGTTTGGTCAATAACGAAAGCTTCGTTCAGTCCGGTCACAATGCCCCGGTAGAACTTTCCCCCGACGTATTCCCCCAACAGCGTCCCGCTGCGGCGCAACTTCTCCAACAGGGTCAACACTTCGGGCCGCTCAAAGGCCCACCCGTCAGGATGCAGGCTTCGCTGCGGCTGGGGCCAGCCATCGCGCTGCACGGCGTCGGCCAGGTATTCCAACGTCGCCATGCTGCTCACGTTCAACGCCTGCATTCTCGTTTCGCCATCACCAGGACGACGATTAGATACCACCAGCACGCAGGGGTAGGTGGTGGCCTCGAAGATGGGCAGGTCGCCAAAGTCAATCACTGTCCTCAAGCGGGTGTTGTCCCGCAGGTAGGTGCGCAAGGCCTCACCGTAGCCGGCGCGGAAGAATTTGTTGGAACTGATGAAGGTCAGCACACCCCCTAGCCGGGCCAGGGCCAATCCCCGGCGGTAGAAATAGACGTACAGGTCAGCCACGCCCTGGTACACATCGGGGAAGGCCGCTTTCAGCAACGGCTTCTGCTCAGAGAATCGCTCCTGGCGGATGTAGGGCGGATTGGCGATCACTACGTCAAACCCACCCTTGTCGGCAAAGACCTCGGCGAAGTCCAGCCGCCATAAGAAGGATAGGCCCAGTTGGGTGCGCAGGGCGTCCACGTCGCGGGCCTCGATGGGCACTTCGCCGCTCTGCATGGCCCGTACCCGTTCGTAGACTCCCTTCACTTGCTCTAGCAGACCGGCGTAGCGGGCCAACTCCGCTTCGAATGCCTCCTTCAATTTGCGATGCTCTTTGGACAGGAACTCGTCACCCATCGGCGGCACCTGCGCCGACATTTGGGTCAGCACGGCGCCCCGCTTGGCCCCCACCAGCTTGGCCGCCAGCTCGCATAGCAGCCCCAGGATGCGTAGCTCGCGCCGCTGCTTCTCCCATAGGTCGGGCTCTTTGAAGTAGGCCTGCTTCTCGGTCTGGATGCGGTCAATGAGTTGGCGGGCCACGGCGTCGTCGGCCAACTGGTCCAGTTGCACGGGCTCACCAAACAGCCGCTCAATCAGGCTGTCGCCCACCCGCACGCGATAGCTGAGGTTGGGCAGGGTGGGCACGGCTTCGCCAGCCCGCCGCTCGTAGTCCACCATCAGGCTGAGCCACTGCCGCAGCTCGCAGATGCGCACCGCCTCGGGCTGGATGTCCACCCCGTACAGATTGCGCTCAATGAAGCCCCGCTTGAGGTCGTAGTCGTAGTTGCGGCGCTGCACCCGCGCCTGGCCGTGCAGCCGCACGTCCAGCAGCTTGGTCAGAGCCACCATCTCGTAGAGCATCCCCACCAGGAAAGCGCCTGATCCGACGGCGGGATCGAGCACACGCGCGCCCTCCACCAGTCCGCGCAGCAGGCGAGCTTCTGGCTCGGTGATCATCTCGTTCAGCGCAGCTACCTCTTCGGGCGTCAACTGCTCCGCCGGGCCAATGTCCATCAGCGCTTCGAGGCGAGTCGGATCGAGGCCGCTTTCGGTGGCCAGGTACTCCTTGAGGGCCTGGCGGCACATGAAGTGGACGATGACGCGAGGGGTGTAGTAGGAGCCGGTGGCCTTGCGGCGGTCCTCACCCCGCTCCAGGCCCAACACCAGGTTCTCGAAGATCTGGCCCAGCATCTCCGGGTCAATGGCCACCTCCACGTCCAGTGGGGTGTCCTCGCGCACGGTGAAGTTGTAGCACTCCAGCAGGTCGTCGAAGGCATGGTGGAAGGCGTTGTTGCTCACAGCGAGTTGATCGGCCAGGGGAGTGTCGGCAGGCACCTCGAACAGGCCGCCGTTGAGGAAGGGAACGTCGCCCAGGCTGGGGAAGGCTGTGTCCTCGTTGGACAGGGCCACGAACAGGGGAAAAAGGAAATCGTGGTAGAAGCCGGTGCCGTCTGGATCGGCCTGGCAGTGAGCCTGGAAGCGCTGGTAGAGATAGTCAAGTCGGCCATCCAGCCAGCGTTTCTTCTGGATGAAGTAGAGGAACAGGAGCCGGTCGAGGAGCACCTGGGCCTCGATCTCGGCCTGGCAGTGGGGATTACGCCGGGCGATGTCCTTGCACAGCTCGTCGAATACCCCCACGTAGTCGCGGTAGAACTGCCTGGTGACCTCCTCGACGTCAAAAGCCCGGTCGTGGAGGCTCTGGAGCTCCAGGGCGCTGGTGTCGGGCGCGGGCACGGCCAGCAGGGCCATGCGCTGGGCGGCGGTGTGCAGCCGCTCGTTTGGCCCGACGTGGATGCGGCGGATGGTGCGGCGGCGGGCCCCGTCCTCAGCGACGTACTTGACGTTGACGAAGTCCCACAAGGTCAGGTCGCGGTTGGCGAAGACGAACAGGGCATAGGGGTGGAGCTTGTGCAGGGTGTGCTCGACGATGGGGCGCTCAACGGTGCGCGACAGGTTATCGGTGGTGAGGTGGGTGTAGACGACGTGGAAGTCGCGGTGCTGGGCCAGGTAAATGGGGGGCTCGGCGTTGCGGTTCACCAGGCTTTGGACGCCATCCGGCCAGTCGCGGGTGGGAAGGGGGAGCTCGTCGGCGTACTGGTAGCCCAGGGCATCGAACAGCTCCAGGGTGGCGTCGAGGGAGCGACGCCGGGGGAGTTCGGCCAAGCGATCATGGATGATTTCAGGAGCAATCGGCATGGCAGGCTCCTTGGAGGGTAGGCATACTATGCTGCTAAAGGGAATCTATTCATCATACATGAACGTTGGTTCTTCGTAACGTCTAGGCTTCTTCTTCCTTAGGAACTCCTTCAGCAGCTCGTTCTTCGTCTCCAACGACATCCCCTCTGCCTTCAGCACCGACAGTGGGAAGTTGATCCTCAAAGCTCTACCCTCGACGACGATGTGTCTCGTTATCCCAGGGGGTATTTTGACTGCATTTTCTCCAGTAGCAAGCTTATGGGCTATCTGCACAACCTGTTTGGGAGTAAACTCGGAGAAAGCGACGATGATGTTGCAGTCTTGGTGCTTTTCAAATAGACCATTGATTTGCTTTTTCCACTCTCCGTTTTCGGGCTCAAGACAATCGCGTTCTATCCTTCCCTCGTAGATCCTGACCACTTCGTTCATCAGTTTGACCCGTGACTCAAGATCACTTTCGCTCTTAACTCCGAAGGCATCCCCGTCCCGGAAGAATAGACAACACAAGCCCCCCTCCCTTTCCGATATCAGAGTCCTTGCCGCATCGCAGTCCATTGGTAGGGGCTCGATGCCATTGCTCTTAAGTCGAGAAAGGAAGGAATCCTTGTCCTGCTGAGTCAAGTGGCACCAGGTACTCAGTTTGACGCTCTCTGGATCGAAGTAGTCCACTACTTGTACCAGGATGTGCTGGCAATTGAGCAAGTCCTCTTCTTGAAATATGGTGATCCGGTTGGCGCCGTCCAGGTGCACGTATTTTCCCCCTCCCAGCCTGGCCACAATGGGAGGATCCTTCAAGACCCCGTCTTCCTCTATTCTTTTGGCCAGCCTGGGGGATCTGGTTTTGTCAAAGTGCTCGTGGATGACGATGTCGTTGACGGGCACGATCCTCAATTCTGGCTCTGGTTTGCACCTCTTACTGCTCATTCTCTCCTCCCCATTGAGTTTGGAAAAAGCAGACGGATGGCTTCGCCTAGATTATCATTTGCTTCCGCTGAAGCTCGATCACTTTCTCGGCAACCTCAACGCTCACTCGATGCTGAGCTTCGACAGTTTCTGCCCCGATGTGGGGTGAGCCGATCACTTCGTCCAGCTCAAAGAGCTTGTTATCCTTGGCCGGCTCTTCAGCATAGACGTCTAAGGCTGCGCCCTGCACTTTTCCCGACCTGATCGCTTCGTAGAGAGCGTCTTCGTTAATGGTGCCCCCCCTGGCACAGTTGATGATGCACGCGCCGTCCTTCATCATTTCGAACTGAGGTTTGTCTATCAGGTTGCATGTCTCCTCGGTCAGGAGCAGGTGCAAGGAGATGTAGTCGGCCCTGTTCAACAGTTCCTCCAGGGAGACGAACTCCATCTCCAGCCCCTTGGGATCAGTGACGTAGGGATCGTAGGCGATGATCTCCATCCCCAGAGCCAGGGCCTTCTTAGCTACCAGCCAGCCGATGCGACCATAGCCCACCAGGCCCAGCGTCTTGCCTGCGATCTCGCTGCCACTGAACCTTTTCTTCTCCCATTTCCCGGCTCTCAGCGAGGCCGTGGTCTGTGGGAGACGGCGCGCCAGCGCGAGCAGGTAGCCGACGGTCAGCTCAGCCACCGCATTCGTACTGGCGGCGGGGGTGTTCATTACCTCGATCCCCTTGGCTTGGGCGTATTCGACGTCAATGTTGTCCAGACCCACGCCGCCGCGAACGATTAACTTAAGATTCCTGGCCGCCTCGATGATCGGCTTTCGCACCTTGGTAGCGCTGCGGACGACGATGACGTCGTAGTCGCCGATGGTTCTCTCCAGCTCCTCAGGGGCCAGGCCGGCCTTGACGTCCACTTCGATGCCCGCCTGGCGCATCATTTCGACACCTTCGTTGGCGATAGGATCGCAAATTAGGACTTTCATGGTCAAGTCACCTCCACCAAGGTAAGCGGTAGACTGGTAGATTGGTAAATTGGTAGACTGGTAGATTGGTAGATTGGTAGATTGGTAGATTGGTAGATTGGTGGGTTGGTAGACCAGTCCCAATTTACCAGTTTCCCAATTTACCAATGTACCAACCGAGCTACAGATTCCAAATTTCTTCAATCAGGCCGGTGACCCAGCGCATGTCGTTCATGGTGAGGTCGCCCATGTGGGCGATGCGGAAGATTTGCCCTTTTAGCCTGCCATAGCCATCGCCGATCACGGCTCCGTGCTCGGCCAGGGCTTTGTTCAGCTCGGGCACGCTGAGGCCCCTGGTGTTTGTGATGGCCGTGAGGGTGTTGGAAAGGTAGCGCTCGTCGGCGTAGAGGGCAAAGTGGCGGCGGGCCCAATCGCGGGTGAACTCGGCCATCTCAATGTGTCGCTGAAAACGTGCCTCCAGCCCCTCAGCCAGGATGTCGTCCATTTGCTTGTTCAGGGCGAAGATGTGGCTAATTGACGGCGTGGCCGGGGTTTGGTTCCTCTGGTAGTACTTGAGCATGAGGTGGAAGTCGAAATACCAGCCTCGATTCTTCACCTCTTTGGCTCGGTCGAAGGCCTTCTGGCTGACCGAGCACACGGCGAGGCCAGGCGGCAGGGCGAAGGCTTTCTGCACGCCAGCGATGCAAACGTCTATGCCCAGCTTGTCTACCTCGATCTTCGCTCCACCCATGGAACTGACCGCATCCACCAGCCAGCAGACGTCGGGATATTTCTTCATGACCTCAGCGATCTCATAGAGGTTGTTCATCACGCCGGTAGAGCTCTCGTTGTGCGTCAGGGTCATGGCGTCGTACTGGCCGCTGGACAGCTTGGCCTCGACCAGTTCCGGAGTGATGGCTTTGCCCCATTCCACCTCCAGGACATCGGCCTCCTTGCCATTGGCCAGGATCATCTCGTGCCAGCGTTCGGCAAAGGCGCCGTTGATGGTAGACAGCACTTTCCTGCCATCCCGGACGCAATTCCGCACTGCCCCTTCCATGACGCCCGAAGAGGATGAGGCAAAAAGAAAAACCGCGTTCTCGGTGTAGAGCAATTTTTGCACCTTGGGTGTCACTTCGGCCTGGAGGTCCGCGTACTCCTTACCGCGATGGCCGATCATAGGTGTGGCCATCTCCTGCAGGATCTCGTCCCTCACGTGGGTTGGACCAGGGATAAAGAGCTTCTTGTACATCGTTTGCCTCCTTGAATCTATGCTCTGTTACTCGGTATACAAGCGTTCACCCCGCCCTTTCAGGGAGGGGCTGGGGGAGGGTGAATGCTGGCATTACAGACAGGCGGTCTCTGGTTGCATGCTTGTTTTCGTTGGCGACAACCCACCCTCACCCCTGCCCTCTCCCTAGCAGGGAGAGGGAGTGGACGGTTGCACTCGGTATTATACGTTGGATAGCTAACGGCGTCAAGCTCAACCTCTCTCTTCGTTGCCTCGTTGCCTCGTTGCCTCATTACTCATTACCCTGTCGAGGTAAGCGGCGAAGTGAGGGTACAGGTCCCTGGCGTTGGTCACCTCCTCCAGATCCAGGTTTAGCTCGCCAGGGTACATGATGAAAGGGTAGTCCTGCGGGCCACCCAATCCGCCGTGGCTGGCCACCTGATCCTCGAAGCAAACCACCTCTCCGTCCTCGCGCCAGGCGCCGAAGATGATGATATCGCCACTGTGAGGGAACGAGGCCAACTGGTGCAACTGACTCGCGGCGAGTTCGGGTTCCGGAAGGGAAAACAGAGGATTTTGGCCGCGAACCTCCCCCCCCCCCTTACCCCCCCCAGATGGGGGGGGATGGGGGGGGAGAGTCAAGGTTCCATCTTTACTTACGATGACTGTCTCTCCCTCTTCGCGCCCTACTACCAGGCCAAGGCCTTCGTGGACGATGAGCCGGTTGAGCAAGTGGGGGTAGAGGAGGGCGATTTCGCTCAGGTTCATTGGCCGGGGGGTGACGTTGAAATAGACGTGCGACAGAGAGCCGGAATTTCGCACCACGATGTCGCCCCTTTTGCTGAGGTCCCAGGAGGCGTCTTCGTCGTCCACAATCAGCCTCTTGTCCACGAAACGGTAGGCGGCCTGCACCAGGCTTGCGCCTCGTTCAGAGAGCCGGGCTTCTATTCCCTTTAGCTCCTCCAGCAGGAACAGAGCTTGGGCCGCCGACGGCCTCTCGTCGCCTCCACGCTCGTCGGTGAAGACGCCTTCGCCCATCTGCTCAGCGATGTATTGGCCCAGGGTGTAACCGTAAGCCTTTCTGAAAGGGATAGAAGGAGTCAGGCCGTGGTCCGAGAGGATGTATAAGTCGTAGTGCCGCCTTCGGTACTGGGTCCTCATACGGTCAATCTGTTTGATCTGGTTGTCTATACCCCGTAGAGCTTTGAAGGCTTCCGCACTGCCTATCTTGTAGTGGTGAGCGACCTCGTCGTAGCTATAGTAGTTGGTATAGATAGATGGCATGCCGCGGTAAATGTCCAGCAGACAGGCGAAAGTCTGTATCTCCCGGAAGACGACGTTGGTGATGATCTGCAGAAATGGGGATAGGACGTTGAAGGGCTGGTGGTAACCAGGCACAAAAAGGGCGACGAACCGTCTGCCCAAGTCAACGAGATACCCCCACAGGGAAAGCACGATCACTCGTAGCACCCGCAGGGGACTGAGCAGGAATAGAAGCAGGAACCCCATGCCTCGCACGCTTTCGAAGAAGCGCTGGCTGTGGATGGCGCTCAGGGTGAAGAGGGAGAGCCTGGCGTCGCCATCGAACATGTTCACGTAGCTGGAGCCACCCCGCAGGATGCCCTGCCGGCCGATCGAGATGCGGTCTTGCATAGTCTTGACCAGGCCAGGGAGCTTGCAGACCATCGAGGTGTTGCTTTCCTTCTCGTACCAGCGGAAGGCGGGGATGTCGAAGTTGTTGCCAAACATGATGCCTGCCTGCGCGGCGGGGGTGGTGCTGGGCAGGCCGCAACGCCAGCGGGCCAGCTTGAGGGCCTTCTTCTCCAGCAGGCGCTTTATATGTGGGGCATGGCCTTTGGCTATGGCTTCACGTAGATGGTCGTAGGCTAGACCATCTATCTGGAGGACGATGAAACCCCGTTTCTGAGCGTTGACCTGGCTCTCTTCCAGCCCCATTCTCTCGGCGATAGCCGCATACTTCCGCGAATAGTAGAAGTTGGCTAAGGCGTTGAAGAGGTCAACGATTTTCCTGGTTAACCAAGTCATTTCCAACTTCCAACTTCCAACTCCCAGATTTTTGCGCTGCTAGCGTCTCTATAAACGCCTGGATCCTGGTCTTCAATGGCTCCTCGGCGTAGGCGCGGGTGTCGCACATGTCGGCCTCCAAAACCAGGCCGGGCTTTCCCGTGCGCTCGGAGACGATGCGCCGAAGGTCGTACTGGCCCAACGAGTAGGGCTTGCAACTGCGGTTGGAGTGGAGGACGATGCCGTCTACTTGAAAGCGCTCCGCTAAATCAACCATGACCTCAGCTCTGGCTTGCAGACTCTGGTTGATGTAGACCGAGGTGTAGGTGCGGGCCAGACCCTCGATGGGTTCACCCAAGTCAACTGAGGTGGACCAGGCGTTGGTGTAGGTGTCCACCACAAAACAGGCCCCGAGATCAACGAAGTAGCCGAAGAAGCGGTAGAGACGGTACCAGATGGCGATGTTGTCCCATAGCAGCCGGTAGCGCTCCTCAGGGATAGCGCCTATTCCCTCCTCCACCCTTTGCTCCACCTCTGCCTTGAGCTTCTCGTAGAACTTCACTGCTTCCTTCGTACCTCGTAGCACGACGATGGGGGCCATGTTGACGAAGAGGTCGGGAGCATTGAGGGGTGAGGGCCTGGCTTGGCAGAGCTCTCGAATCTCCCGCCAAAGGCCGACGGCGCGATTGGATAACTCCAGGGTCTCCATTAACCTCTTCTGTTTCAGTTTGCGTCCGGTGTGTTTTTCTAGCCAGACGATGAATTCCTCCAATTGGGCGGCCACGTACTGGACGGCGTGTTCTTCCATCTGGGGACCGTGGATGAAAGGGGTATCCAGGATGAAGAGAGGGACGTCGTAGTATTGGGCCAAGGCCTGGTACCACTTCAGGGCTGTGCCGCAGATGTTATTACAGGCCACCAGGAGGTCGGGCTTGGGGAGGCCACCCAGGGGTGCCTCTCGCCTGTCCAGCACCGAGCCGATGTGGCTCCGCGCATAAGAGCAGAGGTCCTGAGAATAGCCCTGGGCCTCGGCCACCTGGCACAGGGAGGTGGCTACTTTTCTGGCTCCACAGAGGGCCCCGTAGTTCTCTGGATAAACCGAGGCGATGCCCATAGCTACCAGGATCTCAATGGGAGCGCCGCTGGTCACCCAGGCCATCGGCTTGAGCCTGCCGATGATCCTGCTCTTGGTGTAATAGCGGGTCATCAGCTTGTTGAGGTCTTTGGCGGTGCGCAGCTTCTTGTACTTTCTGGTCATGGATACCTCGACGATGTTGAGTGTCATTGCGAGGAGCGGAGCGACGAAGCAATCTCCGCCATTGACAGCAATTGTATCTCGGAGATTGCTTCGCTCCGCTCGCAATGACAGATGACTTCCAAGAATGCTTGCAGGCGGGTGCGCCATTGGTCGGCAGCAGGTGCATGTTCTATCTCCAGGCGCAGGTGGGGCACGGCTGCGGCATCGAGCTTCTTTTTGACTATGGCGTAGTCGAAGGCATGGGGGTCGCAGAACTTCTGCAGGACGAAAACGACGCCGTCGGCTTTTGCCTCGTTGACCAGCTTCAGCAGATGTTCGCCTTGCTCGTGGTCGGGATGGTACTTGGCCGGGCAGGGCAGGCGATTGAGGTAACGATCGGCCAGGGCGGCGATGGGATCGCCATCGGCCTCGACGGGTTGAGCGAAGTAGCGGCTGCCCGTGCAGAGGTCGTCCCCCACAATCCGAGCGCCCAGTTGCTCGATGATGTTCAGGACAACTGGATCATCCAGGACGGCACCGACGAGGATAAGGCGAGGTCCCTTAAATCTTGGTTTGTGGGGATCCACCCTCCCCCAACCCCTCCCTGGGAGGGAGGGGGGAATGCTTACCCCTTCTTCAGCCAGGAGCTCGACCAGTTCGCCAAGAAGCTGGTTATACTCCTGCTGGGGCATGATAAAACCCGCGCTGGTGGCGGCGAAGAGCTCAGGCGCGGTGAGCCGGTCGCGGAGATCGTACAGTCGGGCCAGAAGGCGTCGCTTCTCGTTGTACAGCTCGATGCTTGCCCTGATGGCCTGATTGCTTACCTCCTGACCGATGAGCTCTTCCAGGGAGTGGCGAAAGCGTTGCAGTTCGGCGATGAGATAGGGCCGGGTGCTGGGGGAAGAGAGGTTCACCGGCTGGACGATGGTTTCCACGTAGAGGTCGCGAAAGCTCATTCGCCAGATGTCGGTCAGGGCTTGGATGGTGTCGCAGGTGTGGGGAAAGACCACACCCCGCAGGAAGCTGAGATCGCCGCGCAGGGCTTGGTCCAACGCGCTGCGACAGAGGGCGCAGGTGTAGCTCTGCAGATGAGCCTCAGCGCGGCTGGGGGCTTCACTGCTGGAGCGGATGCGCACTGGGACAAAGCCAGCGGCGTGAATGATCTCCTCAGGGACATAAGTACAGAAATAGCCCATGACTCGATGGCGAGGGTAACGGTCGGGCCAGTTGGTGTAGGGGGTCTCTTGGGTCTCTGTGAAAGTGCCAAGGATTTCCATCAACCTTCGGTGGTTGGCAGCCATGTGGGTTACCTTCGTTAAGAGGATTTGCAGCCTGGGTATTATGGCACAAAACCGGAGGGAAATCAAGTTGCGTCTAGGGCAATCGCATTCTTTCTATCTCACCCACATCAGGGGCTCTTAAGTTACTTCTTGCCCACCTACACCCTACCAAAGCGGGAATTCTCACGTTGTTTCTGCCATTCCTCACACGGTGTTTCCCACTTTGGGGCCAATTTTACAGAGTTTGCGATTGCCCTAAGTTGCGTCTGGTACAGAAGCTGGTATAATATTGTTCAGGGAGGTTCTTATGAGATTCACTAGAATCACCGTTGATGCCCACCAGATGGGAGGTGTGCCCTGCATTCGGGGCCTGCGTATCCCGGTGGGTACGGTGGTAAGTATGATTGCTGAGGGCATGACAGAGGCAGAGATTCTGGAAGCATACCCCGACCTAGAGTTGGAGGATATCCAGGAAGCTTTGCGGTATGCTGCCGAAGCCCTTCAAGAGCGGGCGCTCCCCCTGGTTGCGGCCTCATGAGATTCCTGGTAGATAACGCGCTTTCTCCAGTCCTGGCCGAGGGGCTGCGCCAGGCCGGCCATGACGCGGTGCACGTGCGCCAATACGGTCTGCAAGCGGCATCGGACGAAGTTATCATCGAACAAGCTGCGCGAGAGGATCGAATCTTGCTCTCGGCCGATACTGACTTTGGCACTATCCTCGCCCTGCGGCGGGAGAGGAAACCTTCTGTGGTTCTCTTGCGCCGTGTCACGCACCAGCCAGCTAGCCAGGTTCGGCTACTGTTAGCAAACTTGCCTCAACTCGAGGCCCCACTGAGGGCAGGCAGTGTCGTCGTCTTCGATCAGGGCCGAGTGCGGGTTCGACATCTGCCAATAGGTGGGGAAGGGTGCATTACATGATTCTTACGAAGCGCCGGCCGAGTAGGAGCGAAGCGACGTATCGAGGCCAAGCGGGGTGTCTGTGGAGCCGCTCGCTTGGTTTCGATACGCTTCGCTACTCAACCGGCGCTCG
>JBAWAP010000283.1:0-11714 GCA_049589355.1 Anaerolineae bacterium | reverse complement strand
ATGCTGGGCATCGTTGGCGCGTCGGGGTCGGGTAAGACGACGCTGCTCAACATCCTGGGCGGGCTGGACCGGCCCTCGGCGGGGCGGGTGACAGTGGATGGGCAAGACCTGCTCAAGCTCTCCGATGCGGCACTGAACCGCTACCGTCGGAAGAAGGTGGGCTTTGTCTGGCAGCAGACCTCGCGCAACCTGATCCCCTACCTGACAGCGCAGGAGAACGTGGAACTGCCCATGAACATCGCGGGAATTAGCCGCCGTGAGAAGCATGCCTGGGCCAGGGAGCTTTTGCAGGCAGTGGGTCTCTACGAGTGGCGGAAGCACCGGCTGGCGCAACTGTCCGGGGGCGAGCAGCAGCGGGTAGCCATCGCTGTAGCGCTGGCCAACAAGCCGGTGCTCCTGCTGGCGGATGAGCCGACCGGCGAGGTAGATTCGGCCACGGCGCAGACCATCATGGACGCATTCCGCAATCTCAGCGAGACATTGGGCCTGACGACAATCATCGTCACCCACGAACCGGGCATCGTCGGGCAGGTGGACCGGGTGGTGGCCATCCGTGACGGCAAAACCAGCACCGAGACCATCCGCCAGGTGAGCCAGTTGGAGAGGGCCATGGTCGGTGAGCGCCTGCCGGAGGAGGTGCTCGAGGAAGTGACGTATCACGAGTACGTGGTGCTCGATTCGGCGGGGCGGCTGCAGGTGCCACAGGAGTACCTGGAGCGGTTTGGTATCGGCGATCGAGCGGAGTTGGAGGCCGTGGACGACGGCGTTCTCATTCGACCTATTGCCGGACAGGAGGCGACGTCAGTAGCTCCTGGCCAGCCCGGACTAGAGGAGCAAGTCACCCAGCTCTTTGCCGGCGAGCGGCCATCGCAGCGGCCAGGCTTCTTTGCGCGGTTGAGGCGGCGGAAGAGCGCAGAGTGACGCGTCTTGCGTGGTCCGTCACGCGCAATGCAATACGCGTCACGTACCACGGCTTTGTGCAGAGCCAGTGAGGGGACGGAAACGGTCTTGACCCGGGCACAGGACATGGCCGAGGATTTCACCGCCTGCCTTGCTAGCCAGGAGGATCTGGGAAGGTCAGGAGTTAATCAAGACTTGCGCCACAAAGGTAGATCCAGACTTCCCCGTGGTGATTTTTTGGAGGCGAGTAGTAAGAGGACCATGATTCAAGAACAACTAGGGGCAAGCCAAACGGCAGGGAAGAGCACGGACCCCATCGTCCGCGTGGAAGATGTGACGCGGGTCTACCGCCTGGGCCGGAGCCAGGTGGCAGCATTGCGCGGGGTGACGATGGAGGTGCCGGCCGGCATCTTTGCCGTGCTGAAGGGACGCTCCGGCTCGGGCAAGACGACGCTGCTCAACCTCATTGGCGGCCTGGACCGGCCGACCAGCGGCGAGGTTAGGGTCTACGGCCAGCCGCTCTCCCGGCTCTCCGGCCGCCAGTTGACCGAGCTGCGGCGGCAGCGCATCGGCTTTGTCTTTCAATCGTTCGCCCTCATCCCCACCTTCTCCGCCTTTGAAAACGTCGAGTTGATGTTGCGCATCGCGGGGGTATGGCGAGGACGCCGTCAGCGAGCCATGCGCAGCCTGGGGATCGTGGGCTTGGGACCGTGGGCGCACCACCGACCGTGGGAGCTCTCCGGCGGGCAGCAGCAACGGGTGGGGATCGCGCGGGCGCTGGCCAACCGCCCGGACCTGATCCTGGCCGACGAGCCGACTGGCGAACTGGACAGCACCACTGGGCGGCAGATCATGGCCCTGTGCCGCTACATCGTCGAGCGGGAGGGCATCACCGTCCTCATGGCCACCCACGACCCGACGGCGGACGAATACGCCCATCGGGTGTATCATCTCCAAGATGGGCGGATCGTGAGCCCGTGACCCGGCCCCGCCGGAATTCTGCAACAACTAAGGAGTCACAGCAGGCCACTATAACCGAATAGATGCCACATCCGGGCAGGGGTGTTTCGCTCCTGCCCGATTTCTTTAACCCACCCATGAAGAAGGAACAATCCAAGGCTTCATAGATCGGAAGTTTAGATTTTTTGATAAATGCCTTAAAATTTTCAAGTTTGATATTGACAAAATTCCAATTTTATGGTATAATTTAAGCGCTGAATTAAAAATCTTTACGTGCAATGCAAGTTTTCTTATATTGCAGGTGGAATTTCTAACAGCGTAGCGAAGGAGGTAGCCAATGTATCCGGTACCAGGTCGGTGTCCAGTTTGTGGTGAAGCGATGGCAGTGACGCGCGTGTATTGTCGTCGCTGCGATACAGCCGTGGAGGGGCATTTCTCTCTGGGCAAGTTTTACCACCTCACACCCGAGCAGTTGCAGTTCGCTGAAACCTTTATCCGCTGCGAGGGCAAGATCACGCGGGTGGAGGAGGATATGGGACTCTCCTATCCCACCGTGCGAGCACGGTTGCACGACCTCATCCGCGCACTGGGCTATGAGGTCGGTCCAGAACCGGTCGGCGTCTCGTCTGAGGAACGGCAAAGCATCCTGGAAGAACTGTCCCAAGGCAAAATCTCCGCTGAAGAGGCGCTGGAGCTCTTGCAAGAGCAATGAGTTTGAATCGAAAGTTGAGGTGTAGACATGGCAGGAACAACATCAGTGAAAGAAGAACGCGCGCAGATTCTGAAAATGGTCAGTGAGGGAAAAATCTCTGCAGAGGAAGGCGCCCGGCTTCTGAAGGCCATTGCGTCCCATGACCGCCCGGTACGGTCGGCGACGACAAGCGAAGCTTTGCGTGGGCGCTGGTTGCGCATCCGGGTGTTGAACATGGTAACTGGCAAGCCCAAGGCCAACGTCAGCCTGCCCATGGGGCTGGTCAGCATAGGACTCAGGCTCGGCGCTCAGTTCGTGCCCGAGTTGGCGGACATAGACGTAGACGAGCTGATGACCGCCGTAGAGGGGGGCAGGCAGGGCAAAATCCTGGAAGTCGAGGACCCTGAGGACGACGAACGGGTGGAGATTTTCATCGAGTAGTTGGATAACACTTTGCAGGAGGGTACGATGTATCAACAGACTATTTCGACCTCGGAATCTCCCCGCGTCGAGGTGACTGCCTGCCAGGGAGATCTCGCCATAACAACGTGGGATAAAGCGGAAGTGTTGATCGAGGTGGACAGCGAAGAGATGCTGACCGTAGAAGAGCGAGAGGGCGCAGTGGCATTGGTCGCCAACAGAGATTGCAGTCTGACCGTGCCGGCTGGCGCTTCTCTCGTCATCATCCAAGCTCAGGGCGATCTCTCCGTGCAGGGCGCACGCAGAATCGTGGAGGTAGCTACTGTGCAGGGAGACGCACTGTTCCAGGATGGCACCGCGAGTGCGTCATTGAGCACAGTCCAGGGCGACCTGACGGTAGAGCGCTGGACCGCCGCTGTCAGCGCTGGCACTGTCCAGGGTGACGCCAAGGTGCGACAAGTGAACGGACCGGTGGATTTTGGCACGGTGGGTGGCGATCTGTTGGCGGAAGAGATCAATGGGCCGCTGTCGGCGCGGTCGGTGGCAGGCGATGCTTATCTACGCCAGTTGAACGGCATGCTCTACCTGAGTGATGTTGGCGTGGACCTGGTCGGCCGGGCTTGGACGGCCGGCGCAGACGTGGCCCAGGTAGGCGGCGATGTCTCGCTCAAGACAGTCTTTGCCGGGTCATTCACCTATGACATCCAGGCCCGGGGCAATGTCGTCGCCAGGGCACTACCAGGCAGCAACGCGACGTTCACCCTCCAGGCGACCAAAGGACGGGTCATGACCAAAGGCCTCCCTGGCGAGATGACGGAGGAAGGGCAGTGGCTGGCCATGACTGGGGACGGCGAGGCACAGGTCACGCTGACTTCCACGCACAGCAACGTGTTGCTCAAAACCATGGATGAAAAGGATGAGGACGAGGAGCGTGCTGCTTTTGCCTTTGCAGCCGACTTTGGCAAGATCGGTGCCGAGGCTGGCGTGGCTGCCCAGGAGTTAGCTTCGCGCATCCAGCAGCGGGTGGCCGAGAAGTTGGCCAAGATTGACTTTGAAGCCATCGCCCGCCGCGAAGCAGAAAAGGCTCGCCGACAGGCGGAGCGGGAGGCTGGCAAGGCACAGCGCATCGCAGAGCAGGCACGGCGCAGGGCGGAGCGCGCTCAGAAGAAAGCGCAGAAGAAGATGGTGTGGCGCTTTGAGTGGGATGCAGGCCGTGGCAGCCAGCGCACAGCGGGACAGAGCAAGGCGAGCAGCGACGAGGAACGCCTGGCTGTGCTCAAGATGCTGGCCGAGGGCAAGATTTCCACTCAGGAGGCCGAGACCCTCTTACAAGCCCTTGAAGGTTGAAAGACAGCAGAAATAGGAGGCAACGATGGAACAGCAAACAGGGACCACACGGGCTCAAGAGGCCAAGCGTTTTGGCGAGACCATTGAGCAGTTTGGTGAGCAGATGGCTGCCTGGAGCGAGGAGTTCGGACGTCACATGGAAGCCTGGGGCAGAGAGTTTGGGCAGCGCATGGAGGCCTGGGGCGAGGAGTTTGGACCTCGCATGGAGTCCTGGGCTGAAGAACTGGCCCAGAAATTGGGGCTGGCAGGCGAGCGCATTAGAGAATGGCTAGAGGAGCAAAGGGCTTCCTCTGCTGCCAGCGCCAATAGCCTGCGAGAGGAACGCCTCACCATCCTGCACATGGTCGAAGAGAGCAAGATCAGCGTTACCGAGGCGGAAAGCCTGCTACGGGCGCTCGATGACTAGCTGCCAAACAAGTTACAACTCAATTCACCATTGGACGTTATCTCGACAACCGGAGTGCTTTGGTAATGGAGACCGAGAGCACGCGGACATTGAAGACCATGCCCTGGAAACTCCAGTTATTCACCATCTGGACGGGGCAGGCGTTTTCGCTAATTGGCAGCAGGGTGGTCCAGTTCGCGCTGGTGTGGTGGCTCACCCAGTTGACCGGCTCGGCCACAGTGCTGGCCACGGCAACGATGGTGGCCCTGATCCCGGAAATCCTGCTCAGCCCCATCGCTGGTGCATATGTAGACCGCTGGAATCGGCGCATGGTGATGATCGTGGCCGATGGCCTGATAGCGCTAGCCCTGCTGTGGCTAGCGTACCTGTTCTGGGCGGATGTGGTGCAGATCTGGCATGTCTACCTCGTCATGGCGGTGCGCGCGGTGGGCGGGAGCTTCCACTGGCCGGCGATGCAGGCTTCGACCTCGCTCATGGTGCCCCAAAAGCACCTGACGCGCGTGGCTGGCCTCAACCAGACACTGAACGGGGCACTCAACATCATTGGCCCACCGTTGGGAGCGCTGTTGATGGGTGTGATGCCACTTTGTGGCGTCATGCTGATAGACGTGGGAACGGCCATGCTGGCGATTACCTCGCTGTTCTTTGTGCATGTACCGCAGCCCAAGCGTGATGACATAGGCGCGGAAAAACCGTCAATTTGGGCGGACATGCGCGAGGGCCTGCGTTACATTTTGAGCTGGTCAGGGCTGATGACCCTGATCGGGGTGGCGATGATTGTTAAGATTGCACTGACGCCGGCTTTTTCGCTGCTGCCGCTTCTGGTGAGTGCGCACTTCAACGGCGACGCTGCCCAGTTAAGCCTACTGGAAGCGGTTGCTGGGGTGGGTATTGTAGCAGGTGGGCTTATCCTGAGTGTGTGGGGCGGCTTTCGGCGGAGAATCTACACCATGATGCTGGGCATGATCATATTGGGCCTAAGCTTCTTGGTACTGGGTCTGACGCCGGGAGGATTGTTCCGCATGGCATTGGCTAGCATCTTTGTGGTGGGATTGATGATTCCGCTGATAGATGGGCCGATTATGGCCATTCTCCAAGGAAGGGTAGCACCAGAGATCCAAGGGCGCGTGTTCACCATGATGGGCAGTTTGCTCTGGATGACCTCACCCTTTAGCCTGGCCGTCGCTGGCCCGGTAACCGATTGGGTTGGCCTACAGGTGTGGTACGTGACCGCTGGTGTGATGTGTGTGGCGACAGGTCTGACCGGGTTCTTTGTGCCAGCCATTGTGAACATTGAGGAGAACAACAAGAATGGGGCTGGCGCGGAGGCGAAGCTTCTCCCTCTAGCCAAGGAGGAAGCGTAGCAACAGTCAGGGATGCCGCCGCGCCCCTCAGAGACTGAAGTGCCCGGCACCTCAGAGGTGCCGGGCACTTGCTGCGTCACGATAGGATTCCTCGCAGCCGCCCCCACGCCGCCTCCTCCAGATCGGCTAACTTGTTGAGCGGGGCCACGCACTCGCCCAAGAGCGAGGCTAGGTCTGGCGCTTCGGAGGACTGGCGGAACCACTCGCCCAACTCCTCCCACTCGTCGCCGATGCGCTTGAATTCGTCTGCGCTTTCGCTCAGGCGTGCGTCTCCCGCGATCTCGGCTGCCTCACGCAGGAAACGGCTGAACATATAGCGGAAGATGCCGCCGCCCGTGCCACCCTCGGCGTTGATAAAGATGTAGGCGTTGAAAAGCGCCCAACGGAGCTCGTCCGCGTCTAGCGAGTCCGGCCACTCGGGCACCATCTTGGCCGCCTTGCGGATGCCCTTGACGCCGACGTTACTGATGGGCGGCTCCAACATTGCTTTCGTCTGTTCGCCGATAGCCTCTCGCACTTCGTCGGCGGTGGGCTGGCGCTTCTGGCTGAAGTCGAAGGTGTACCACTTGTTCTTGGGCGGGAAGGGCTTGTGGGTGGAACCGCGCGCCTTCGCCAGGTACTCCATCGAAACCGTATGCAGTTCCTCGTCGCGGTCGGCGATGAGCACCTGCCGTGTCTCCGCATCGTACCCGCAGACGACTACGATGTGCCAGCCAAAGTGAAAATCCGTGTCGCCAAAGTCGAAGTAGGGTAAGAATCCCATATCGCACTGGACCATCACCGGCTGGCCCATGCCGAGCATCTCCAGGAGTGTCCGCTCCGCCTTGCGCGCGCTGGAGGTGGTGTACGCCTCGACCACCACGCCGGTGCGGCTCCCTGTGGTCTTCTCCAGCCCCTCCACGCCTGGCCGCTCAAAGTTGCCTCGCCCGCCCATGAAGGGAGTCTGCCCCTTGAAGTGCCAATAGCTGAAACTCACCCCCGCACCTATTCCCAGCAGCATGTCCTCACTGATGTCGTGGTCGTTATAGACGTAGATGTGGCGCATTGAGCCGGTGACGCAATGGTGTGTCGTGAAATGTTGAAATCCTATCAAAGGTTTGAGTGTCATTGCCGCGCTCCTATCTACTGTTGTGTGCTCAGGCCCCCAGCTCGGTGGTGAAGCCGGGGGCCTGAGGGTAGATCAGCTACGCTTTCTCCACGGGGAGCTGTATTTCGGTTACGTAGGTGGACGGATCGCCGCCAGATTCTGGTCCCCGCACGTACACCTCACGGACAGGCCCGCACATGCGGTAGCCGTTGGCTTCGATCCAGGCCATCAACTGGCCATACGTTCCCCCCACGGTCTCATAGCTGCCCTCGTGGATGATACACGCCATCTCCTCGACGGCTGGCAACTCCCGCTCCTTCACCCCGCCTCCCTCGGGTACCGGCTCGGTCACTGGCACGGCCACCTCGATGTCTACGTCGTGCTCGCAGAACTCCTCGTCGTAGTAGATGCCGATGGGCGGGCCAGCCGGGCTGATCCTATGCCGGCCAAGGTAGGCGAATACCTCGCTGAAGAGCTGACCGAGGTCACTGAAAGTCGGGATGACGTCCCGTACCGAGGCGACTGCCTGAGCCGGGATCCTCTTGAGCGCAACTTCTTGAGTGGACATGGTTTCCTCCTGTTCGATTTGTCTCAGCCGCTGCTCTACCCGGGCCAGCCGCGCCTGCTCCTCCTCCAACTGCTCCTGAAGCTCGACCTGCTTCAGCCGCAACATCCCCCGGATCTGGTCTGGAGGCAGATCATCATCGAGCAGTCGGGCAATCTGGTCCAGCGAAAGCCCCAGGTCCTTCAGCGCCAGGATGCGGTTGAGGCGGGGCAACTGGCTGGCTGAGTAGTAGCGGTAACTGGTGAAACGGTCTACTTCAGCCGGCTTGAGCAGACCAATCTTGTCGTAGTAGCGCAACGTCTTCACCGTCACATGGCTGAGTTTGGAAAATTCGCCGATTTTGAACATCTTCTACACTCCGTGCACGTTTTGTAGTTCGCGGATCGAAGGCCTTCATGTGCTATTATACACCATCCAGTAGGGGGAGAGTCAAGACCCAATTTGTGGAGATTACCCATAAGTCCGTTTGGGACAATCAAAGCAGATAGTGGGCGCATGTCAACTAACTGCAGACTTGCGCCCACTTTTCTCGTTACACTTCAAAGGAACTCTGGAACTGAGTATCCTTGCTTGCCTCCTTCTCGAATCGGTCAGGAGACCTTCGGCAATCAGGGCAATCCCCTCCGTAACCTCAGTACTCCACCCGCTTCCCTGTCAGCCTGGACACAAGTGCCTCGAAGATGGCAATGATGGCTATGAAGATGGCATCTGCCACGGCCGTCAGGCTAAAGGCATAGGCCAGATAACTCGCGCTAGTCAAAGAGGCATTCGCCAGCACCTCTGGCACCTGGCGCACCCAGCCGGTTAAGTAAAAGAAGAGAACCGCCAAGCACACGAACAGGAGAACTGGTCTCCAGGGCTCCCGATCAGTCTCGCTGGGCAGCATGGCATTGGATACTGCAAAGATGAGGTAAAGCCAAAGCCAGAAATCAGGTGCTTGAATATGGGCCAGGAGGCTTTCCCAGATTTGCCCCCACTCCCCCTTGAGCAAGACCTCTCCCAAGTCGCCAAGGCCCAGGATCAGTTGACCGATGATTAGAATAGCGAAGCTGCCACTGATAAGTGGAGCCAAACCGATCAAGCTGCCACGAAAGGGATCGGTGCGGCCTACCCTGACCGATCCCATGCGCATTTGATTGCCAGGCCTCTTGGAAGGCCAGAGTGATATCTTTCCCGTCCGTACCCCGAGCAGCTTGGCCGTCAGCCAATGGCTCAACTCATGGATGATGATACCCGGCAGTAGCAGCACGAAGTACAGGAGCATGGCTGTCTCGTTGTCCCCCATGAGGAGTAAGCCCAGCCCCTGGATGTGCCGGTTTATCCAGCGTTTCATAAGAAACAGGGGGACAAGGGTTATGGCGAGCCATACTAGTGGTATCCAGTTGCCAAACATGAGTTAAAAGCTCAAAGCTCAAACACCCTTCACCTGGGCCGCAATGCGCACAATCTCCACGAAATCGGCGGCTTTCAAGCTAGCTCCGCCTACCAGAGCCCCATCTATCTCCGGCTGGGTCATGAACTCAGCGATGTTGGCGGGGCTGACGCTTCCACCGTACTGTACGCGCACCGCTTGAGCCGTCGCTTCGTCGTAGAGGTTAGCGATGGTTCCACGGATGGTGAGGCCGATGACAGCGTTGGCCCCTGCACCGGTGGCCGCTTTGCCCGTACCAATGGCCCAGATGGGCTCATAAGCGATGATCGAACTTCGCACCTGCTCGGCCGATAGGCCCTCAAGGGCCGCGCGGACCTGACCGGAAACCCACTCCACGGTCTGGCCAGCCTCGTGCTGCTCCAGACTCTCACCCACGCAGACGATGGGGATCAAACCGTGGGTGAAAGCCGCCTTGATCTTGCGGTTGACTCCCTTATCGGTCTCGCCGAAATATCCCCGCCGCTCCGAGTGGCCGATGATGACGTACTGGCACAGCCCTTTGAGCATCAGAGGCGAGACCTCACCAGTATAGGCTCCCTTATCCTCCCAGTACATGTTCTGAGCCCCTAACTTGATGGTGATGGGCTTCAAGAGCTCGGCCACAGCAGCCAGGGCAACGAAGGGGGGACAGAGCACTCTGTCCACGCCACGCACCTCGTTGAGGCCGCGCCTCATCTCTCTCACCAGGCTCACGGCCTCGTCAACGGTCTTGTTCATCTTCCAGTTACCAGCGATGATCGGTGTACGCATGATCCCCTCACTTGTCTTCCAAAGCTGCAACGCCGGGCAGGGGTTTGCCTTCGAGAAACTCCAAACTGGCGCCGCCGCCGGTGGAGATGTGAGTCATTTTGTCCGCCAGGCTTGCCTGTTCCACCGCAGCAACGGAGTCGCCACCGCCGATGATAGTCGTGGCTCCGCTATCTGCCAGGATTCGAGCGATGGCTTCGGTCCCTGCCGCGAATCTGGGGAATTCGAAGACACCCATCGGCCCATTCCAGACCACCGTCTTGGTACCGGTCAGTTTCCGCCTGAAGAGTTCCACAGTCTCAGGACCGATGTCCAGAATGGCCCAATCCTCTGGCACCTGTCCTACGGGCACTACCTTGGAGTTGGCCTCAGCGTCGAACCGATCTGCCACGACCACGTCCACAGGCAGGGCTAGCCTCTCGCCCGCCCTCTCCAGTGTCTCCCTGGCCACATCCAGGCTCTCATCTTCCACCAGGGACTGGCCTATCTCGTAACCCTGAGCCTTGAGGAAAGTGTTCGCCATGCCCCCGCCGATTAGCAGGCCATCCACCTTGGTCAACAGGTTACCAATGACACCGATTTTGTCGGAGACCTTGGCCCCCCCCAGAATAGTCACAAAGGGGTGATCAGGAGCAGTCAAAACCTGGCCCAAGAAGGTGAGCTCTTTTTCCATCAAGAAGCCTGCTACGGAGGGCAAATGCTCGGCCACCCCGACGGTTGAGGCGTGGGCGCGGTGAGCCGCCCCGAAGGCGTCGTTGACGAAGATGTCAGCCAGGGAGGCCAATTTCCTGGCGAAGGCAGGGTCATTGGATTCCTCTTCGGGATGGAAGCGGGTGTTCTCCAACAGGATAACGTCGCCTGGCTGCATTTTGGCTACTACGGCCTCCACTTCCGGCCCGACACAGTCATCGAGCTTCCTCACCGGCTTGCCAAGCAGCTCCGCCAGGCGCTCAGCCACGGGATCGAGACGCAGTGCATCCACAACTTTTGCCTTGGGACGACCCAGATGGGACATCAAAATGACCTTGGCCCCGTGGTCGAGTAGATAGTTGATGGTCGGCAAAGCAGCACGGATCCTGGTGTCATCGGTCACCTTACCTTCAGCCAGGGGAACGTTGAAATCCACCCGCACCAGGACTCGTTTGCCCTCAACCTGGACATCTCTAATCGTCTTCTTCATTTGTCTCCCCCCGGAATTAGAGGTTGGAAGTTGAATTATTATCCAACCTCCAACCGCCAACTTCCAATATCTAATCTCCAACCGCGGCGATGTAGTGGAACAGGTCGGCCACCCGGCAGGCGTAGGCCCACTCGTTGTCGTACCAGGCCACCACCTTGGCCAGATTCCCTCCCATGACCATGGTCAAGGGGGCGTCCACAATGGCCGAGCGCGGATCTTCCTTGAAGTCCACCGACACCAGGGGTTCCTCACACACTCCCAGGATGCCTTTCATCCTTCCCTCGGCCGCCTCCTTGAAGGCACCGTTGACCTCTTTCTCCGTCGTCTCCCTGCCCAGCACTGCCACTATGTCAATGATGGAGACGGTGGGGGTGGGGACGCGCATGGCAATGCCGTGGAACCTGCCCTTAAGCGCCGGGATGGTCAGGGTTGCGGCCTTGGCTGCCCCAGTGGTGGTGGGGATGATGTTCAGCGCTGCTGCCCGCGCCCTCCTCAAATCCTCGTGGGGCAGATCCAGGATGCGTTGATCGTTGGTGTAGGAGTGGATGGTGGTCATCAGCGCCTTCTCGATGCCGAATGTATCGCTGAGAACCTTGGCCACCGGGGCAAGGCAGT
>JBAWAP010000282.1:0-2882 GCA_049589355.1 Anaerolineae bacterium | reverse complement strand
GGCACCGACGTAATCTTACCGTCGCTGCTCCACTTCAACGAAGTGGGCAAATATCAAATCTGCTTCAAGGTAGTGTGCCCGGGGACACCGGGGGGCGATTGTTATACAACTCCGCCCTGTGTGCCGGGTCAGGCCACAACCATTGCTGAGAGGTGCTTCGACTTTGGTGTTTACCAGTGGAAGGAGGCCTACAAGATACCACTCTACCGCAAGTGGAACCTCATCTCCCTGCCTCTCGTCCCCCTTGTTGACCCGCCTATCGAGGACGTGTTGGGTGCTTACGCTAACCTAGACCAGGTTATCAGTGTCTGGTACTACGACCGCACAGGGTGTCCTACGGTGGAGCCGTTAGGCACGTGGCAGTGCTGGTCGCCGATCGTCGGTCCCTGTGCCGGCAAGGCCGCCCTCACGACCATGGAGGACGGCAAGGCGTACTGGATTCGCATAGCGTATAACACGACTGCTCCCGCGGGCAGCGCCCTTGATGGCCTATGGGTCTGGGGCACCGTGAAACCAGTCCCAACAAATTCGCCATCAGCCTACCCGGTCTGCGACGGCTGGAACATGATCGGCTTTACCGAGATGATGCCGATGTTGGATAGCGCCTACCTGTGGAACTTCCTTGGACCCCTCTTCACGCCCGAGTACGGCGCGGTCTATGGCTGGGATGCCGGTGGTTCCTACGGTCCTGTGCAGAACTTTGTACTAATGAGCTACAATCTGTTGCCGCTGTGGCCGGGTGATGGTTACTGGGCCTCATTCGACGGCTCCGGAACGATCTATCCGCCGTAAACTCTGAGGTGTTTGTATAATGATTGGGCAGACAAGCGGAAATGACTTAAGGAGACGCAGGGCCGGCTGGCTGGCGGGAGCCCTCGGGCTCCTGCTGGCCCTGGCTCTCATCGGTGGCAGCATCCTGCCGGCTTATGCCGATGGCATACCGCCAATGCCAATGGGATTGGCGGGCACGGTGAGCACCCTCAGCCCGGCGGGGCTGGTCCCCGCAGGGACGCTAGTGCAGGCTTTCGTGGGCACTGCGTTGCGAGCTGAGACGACCACCGATGCGGAGGGCAAGTACTTCTTCCTGGTCTCCGGGCCAGGCGGGACAGTCACCTTCAGGGTGGCCGGTGTGCTGGCACAGGAAAGCATTGCGTGGGAATCAGGTGAATTGAAGTATGACTTCAACCTGACAATTCCTGCGTTGCCGTCGACTTCCTACAGCCTCACCATGGCGGTGAGTCCGGCCGGTACGGGAACGGCGACTGATATGACCAATACTTCTCCCTATGCAGCTGGTGTTGCCGTCAGCATAAAAGCGGTACCCGCCGCGGGCTACCGGTTTGTGAACTGGACAGCGCCGGCGGGCTCATTCAACGCCAGTGCCGCGACGACCACCTTCACCATGCCGGCTCAAGCGGTAACCGTCACCGCCCACTTTGAGGAGGGGGCGCCGGAGTACACCCTGACCATGGCAGCGTCCCCCATCATGGGTGGGACGGCGACTGCCACCGGTACTTCTCCGTACGAAGCAGGTGAGGTTGTCAACATACAAGCGGTAGCCGCATCGGACTACGAGTTTGTTAGGTGGACAGCGCCGGCGGGCTCACTCAACGCCAGTGCCGCGACGACCACCTTCACCATGCCCGGTCAAGATGTAACCGTCACCGCCACTTTCCAGCTTACTCCGACGAATGGCGGGGGGTGCTTCATCGCCACTGCAGCCTATGGAAGTCCGACCGCAGAACAGCTCGATGTGCTGCGGGAGTTCCGGGATGTGGTATTGCTGGAAAGCACTGTGGGCTCTCAATTTGTTGCCCTGTACTACAGGCTCAGCCCTCCGATCGCGGATTTGATATCAGGAAGCAGCTTTTTGAGGACTCTGGTCCGGGAGCTCCTGGTTGATCCCGTGGTTTGGGTGGTTGGAGCTACGGGAGATATATGGCGAAACTAGGGTTTATGTCCTTCTCATGAAGGACCGCTGTGATGGGATAATGAAAGAGCAGATAACTGGAAATGACTGGAGAGGACGAAGGGCCGGAAGGCTGGTCGGGGCCCTGGGGCTCCTGCTGGCTCTGGTTCTACTGGTCGGCGTTCTGCCGGCCTATGCCAACGATCTGGAGCCACCACCCCAACTTCCCCACTACTTTGCTGGCACGGTAAGCACCTCGACGGGGTCTGTGCCAGAGGGGACAGTGGTGGAGGCTCTTCTGGATGGCGTCAAAAAGGCCGAGACGACCGTGAACAACCAGAGTGGATATGTATTGCTGGTGCCGGGCGAGGTTGGCGACGAGGGCAAGATAGTCAGTTTCAAAGTTGCCGGCGTCCAGGCAAGTCAGACCGCCGCCTGGGTATCCGGAGAATTCAACTACAACTTCAACCTGACAATTACCGCACTCCCAGGTGGATCCTGGTTCCCATTCGATTGCTTCATCGCCACAGCAGTCTACGGTACTGATACAGCAGAGGAGATAAACATCCTCAGGCAGTTCAGGGACGTGGTGTTGCTGGCCAGCCACTTAGGCGCTGAATTCGTATCTCTCTACTACGAGGTCAGTCCTCCCATAGCCAAAGTTATCTCGCAACATGACTCTCTAAGAACAGCGGTGAGACTGGGCTTCATTGGCCCGGTTGTCGCCATATTAAATTGGAGCCACGCTTTGTGGTCGGAGAGAGACTAATGGGCATATTAGATGAGCGTTTCCGCGATTGTATCTGCCTGAACATATACGACAGGATAGACAGCATGCAAATGCTAGAATCGATAATGATAAAAAGGACTAAGAGCCTTGAAAGGAGGATCAGGTGAGAAAGTTACTCAGTATTGGTATTGTTCTTGCGTTACTGGTCACTTTCGTGGTGCCTGTTGTCGTGGCGGCACAGGA
>JBAWAP010000281.1:0-20378 GCA_049589355.1 Anaerolineae bacterium | reverse complement strand
AGAAGCGGCTGGAGTTGCAGCGGCTGGCGCGGTTTCTGGCACGGGCTGTTGAACAGGTCTACGGCACCATCTCAGTTATCTATGCCATGGCCCAGCCGATCAATCCTTAAAATGTCCATCTACTGAGTATAGCAGATTTCGTCTCGTTTGGCAACAGAGAAAGCCACCTGTGCAGTTGACGCAGGTGGCTTTTTGCACTATACTATTACTTCGACAGGCTCAGTACAAGCTCTTGTCAGACGGTGGGAGCTTGGCGGAAGCAGGAGGTAGAATGAGGACACAGATTGCGCAGTTGACACGGAGTGGGGCATGGTCAAGGTGATGTTCCGAAACAAGGAATGGGAGTTGCGGGCCGGGATGACGGTGCGCGACGCGATTCTGAAGGTGGGGCTGGACCCTCAGGCTGTCCTGGCCGTGCGCGAGGGGAAGCTGATCAATGAGGCGACCATTCTGACAGATGGTGACACGGTGAAGCTGATAGCTGTGATCTCAGGGGGGTAGGATCAAAAGGAAGAGGTGATGGGATGGATTCCACAGTATGGTTAGGCATAGCTCTCGCTTATCTCTTGGGCTCGATTCCCTCGGCTTACATCGTCAGCCGTTTGGTGGCTGGTGTTGATATCCGCATGCTGGGCGATGGCAACGTGGGGGCAAGGAATGTCTATTTGCAGGTAGGACGTATCCCTGGTGTTATCGTGGCAATGTTGGATACAGCCAAGGGAGCTACGGCGGTGCTGACTGCCAGATGGTTGGGGCTATCGGAAATCATCGTATTGCTGGCCGGATTCGTTGTCGTCCTGGCCCACGATTGCATGTTCCCCTTGCGCTTCAGAGGCGGGCAGGGCCAGGCCGCCACCGTGGGTGTCGTTCTGATCCTGTTTCCACGGGAGACCCTCTTGATTCTGGCCCTGACTGGGGTGCTGTTACTCATCACGCGGAATTGGGACCTGAGCTGGAGCATCGGTTTTGGAGCGCTGCCTCTTCTTGCCTGGCTATCCGGGAGGCCACCTCGACAGGTGCTTTACCCCGTTCTCCTCTTTCCCCTCATTGGCCTCAAGAAGCTGATAGATTTGCCAAGGGCTCGAAAGCTGGCTTCTCGCGGCGGATAGACAAGCTGACAAAGATTGAGGTGAAATCGAGTGAAGTGTCGGAAGTGCGGCGGGACTGCCGTTATCAACATGCGACAACATAAGCTCGCTCTCTGCGAGGAGCATTTCCTGGAATGGATCCCTGAGCAGACGCAGCGGGCCATCGAGAGATATAGGATGTTTGGTCCTGAGGACAGGATCCTGGTGGCTGTTTCCGGGGGCAAAGATAGCCTGTCCCTCTGGGATGTGCTTTTGCGCCTGGGCTACCAGGCCGAGGGGCTTCACATCCACCTCGGCATCGTCGGTGGAGGCTACTCGGACAGCTCCTTGGAGTACGTGAAGAGATTCGCAGTTGCACGGGAGGGGGCGAAGTTTCAAGTGGTGGATGTAAGGGCTGCCTATGGTCAATCGGTGCCGGAGCTAGCGCGGACGACGTACCGAGGGCGCAAGCCTTGTGCGCTTTGCGGGCTGGTCAAGCGCCACATCATGAACCGCGTGGCCTACGAGGGCGGCTACGAGGCCATCGCCACTGGACATAACCTGGACGATGAAGCCGCCATCCTGATGCAGAACACCCTTCGCTGGCAGACAGGCTACCTGGCTCGTCAGGCCCCCGTCCTTCCCTCCACCCATCCCCGGCTGGCCCGCAAGGTCAAGCCCTTCGTGCGCCTCTACGAGCGGGAGACGGCAGCCTACGCCATCGTGCGGGGCATTGATTACATCTACGACGAGTGCCCCCATGCCGTGGGCTCCACGACCAACTTCTACAAAGGCATCCTCAACCAGTTGGAGAGCCGCTCTCCGGGGACCAAGCTGAGCTTCTACCTCAGCTTTCTGCAAGCTAAGAGGGGGGGACTGCTCTCGGGGCCAAGAGAAGCATTGGAGCTGAACGAGTGCCAGAGGTGCGGCCAGCCGACCACGGCCCCAGGGCTGTGTGCGTTTTGCCGGCTGTGGGAGCAGCGGATGGGCAGTGGTCAGACCTCCGAGGCCTAGAGGATAGCTTTTCAGTGGCAGAATCGCTGCTTCTGTGGACAATTTGCTGGGCGAAGCTGCCCTGTAAGACCTCGGAGGTCTGGAGGATCATCAGAGGTGGTTCGTGCCTAAAACGCGAGAGGTAGTCTATGCAGCGATCATCGCTGCCCTGTACGCGGTCTTCACCGTGGCTTTAGCCCCGCTGAGCTATGGGCCGCTGCAGTTTCGGATCGCCGAGGTCTTGAAGGGCCTGGTTATCTGGCATCCAGTGGCCATACCGGGCATTGTATTGGGCACCATCATCGCTAACTTGACGAGCCCCTACGTAGGGCCCTGGGAGCTGGTCTGGATGCCCCTCACCGATGGCCTGGGCGGGGTGTTGGCTTGGGCTGTAGCCCGCGCCTTCGGCCAGCGGATCGGCCCTTGGTTGGCGGCCTTATGCTACGCCCTGACCACCGGTGCTGCGGTAGGGTTGATGCTCTCCTTTGTGGGGGGCGTGCCATTCTGGTTTGTGTTCGCCAGCGTGGCCTTCAGCGAGTCGGTAATCATCATCGGGGGCTTGCCCATTATGCGCTATGTCGCCCGAATGTGGGATTTGCGTATCAGTCCGCCTCGTGACAACTAAATCCTGCATCTTGCCTCCTGCATCTTGCGGTAGGGGCTGAGTGACCATGAACGACTTTGATCTTCCAACATCAGAAGAGTTACCACCTGATCACCGCTCCGGGTTCGTGGCGGTCATCGGCAAGCCTAACGTGGGCAAGTCCACCCTGATGAACGCCTATCTTGGTCAGAAGATCGCCATCGTCTCCGAGAAGCCCCAGACCACCCGCCACCGCATCCGAGGCATCCTGACCAGGCCCGACGCCCAGATCATTTTCGTGGACACGCCTGGCATTCATCGGCCCCGCCACAAGCTGGGAGAGTTCATGGTGGAGACGGCTACCAAAGCCATCCCTGACGCCGATGTTGTTCTCTTCCTGGTTGATGTTTCAGAGATGCCCACGGCGGAGGATGAGCAGATCGCCCAACTGGTCGAGGAGCACAGCAAAGCGCCTGTCATTCTGGTTCTCAACAAAGCTGATCTCTTGCCTCCTGAGAAAGTACAACCTCATTGTGACGCTTACTTTAATCTGGTGAAACACGATGAATGGATGATGATCTCCGCCACCCGAGGCGACAACCGCGGCAAACTGTTGGACATGGTGGTGGCCCGCTTGCCCCAGGGCCCGCGCTACTATGATTCAGACCAACTCACCGATCAGAACATGCGTTTCATCGTTGCCGAGCTTGTCCGCGAGCAGGTGCTGCGGTTCGTCCATCAAGAAGTGCCCCACGCCGTGGCCGTGGCTGTGGAGGAGTGGAAGCAGCGGCGGGAGGACCTGACTTACATCGGAGCCACCATCTTCGTGGAGAAGGATTCCCAAAAAGGCATCATCGTTGGCCAAGGGGGCGGGATGCTGAAGCGCATCGGTCGGGCGGCACGAGAGGAGATCGAGCGGTTGGTGGGCAACAAGGTCTACCTTGATCTTTGGGTCAAGGTGCGGGAGAAGTGGCGCAAAGACGAGGACGAGCTGCGCCGCCTGGGTTATGCCCTGCCCAAGCAATGAAGGTTTTTTGACAAGGCCATAGAAAGGGTGTATACTCTAGTACGCTGGGTTCAAGGAGGAAGCCGTTGATGTTCTTGCCCGACCAATCCGACGGCGTCGTTATGGATTCTTTGGCGAGGGAGGACGAAGCGCGACCAGTAGCAGGTGTGGTTGCTATTTTCTTAGAGGTGTGGGACACCGAGAAAGCTAGGCGTTTGGTAACTGCTCAGCCCTGGCGGATTTGGACGCTTTTGGTGTCACCCTGAGCGAAGCGAAGGGTCTCGTTCTTCGCACAAACGAGATTCTTCGCTTCGCTCAGAATGACAGGCTGAGCAGTTACGGCGTTTGAAGTTGTAGCCTGTGTTTGAGGTGTCCCTTTCGTATCCCAGTTGATTAGAGGATAAACACGTCCAGGTTGCTTGTCTGGACGCTGCTTAAATTGAACAGGAGGTCGTAAATGCTTACGAAAGAGGAACTTTTGGCCAAGGCGAAGAAGCCGGCCCAGGATGCGATGAAGCTTCACCCTTTTTACAAGGGGAAAGTTCAGATCGCGTCCAAGTGTGCCATTCGTGACTTCAGCGACTTCGCCATCTGGTACACCCCAGGCGTGGCTGCTCCCTGTCGGGCCATTCAGGCCGAGCCTGAGCTGGTCTATGAGCACACCAACAAGGCCAACTGCATCGCCGTGGTCACCGATGGCACGCGGGTCCTCGGCCTGGGCGATATCGGCCCGGAGGCCGGCCTGCCGGTGATGGAGGGGAAGGCGCTGCTATTCAAGTATCTGGGCGGGGTGGATGCGATTCCCATTTGCCTGAGGACGAAGGACCCTGACGAGTTCATCCACACAGTGAAGTTGCTGGAGCCCTCCTTCGGCGGCATCAACCTGGAGGACATCTCTCAGCCCAAGTGCTTCAAGATCCTGGATGCTTTGCGAGCAGAGATGGACATCCCCGTCTGGCACGACGACCAGCAGGGCACGGCCACGGTGCTTTTGGCGGGGCTCATCAATGGCCTCAAGATCGTGGGCAAGGAGATGGATAAGATCAAGATCGCCATGGTCGGCATGGGGGCGGCCAACGTGGCCACCTACCGCCTGCTCAAGGCCAGCGGGGTTGACCTAGGGGCCATCGTCGCTGTAGACACCAAAGGGACGCTTCACCCTGGCCGTCATGACATTGAGAATCAACAGGATGAGTTCGCCGATAAATGGCGGATCTGCAACGAGACCAACGCCGAGCGGATCGTAGGGGGTGTCGCTGAGGCCATGCGCGGGGCCGACGTGATGATCGCCTTCTCCAGGCCCGGCCCGGGCACCATCAAGCCAGAGTGGGTGGCGGGTATGGCCGGGGGTGCCATGGTCTTCCCCTGTGCCAATCCCATCCCCGAGATTTGGCCCTGGGAGGCCAAGGAGGCTGGGGCGAGGATCGTGGGCACAGGGAGGAGCGACTTCCCCAATCAGCTCAACAACTCCCTGGGCTTCCCTGGCATCTTCCGTGGTACTCTGGACGTGCGAGCCAAGACCATCACCGACGAGATGGCCCTTGCCGCCGCTCACGAGCTGGCTAATTGCGCCGAGGAGCGGGGAATTAACGAGGAGGACATTGCTCCTAAGATGGATGAGTGGGAGGTCTTCCCCCGCGAGGCGGTGGCCACGGCCATGAAGGCTCAGGAGCAGGGCATCGCCAGGCTCAAGAAGACCCGCGAGCAGCTCTACGAGGAGGCCTCGACCATCATCAGGCAGGCGCGAGAGATGACTCAGTGCCTGATGAGGGAGGGTTTCATCGCCCCGGCGCCAGAGGGCTAGGCTCTAAAACAATAGATGGCACCTCAGCAAAAGGAGGATGACCTATGAGGGAGATAGATTGTCAGGATATCACCGATACCGTGGCTCGTCTTTGCATTGAGGCGAACTACTACCTGGGCGAGGATGTGCTGAACGCCCTGCGAGGTGCTCGCGAGAAGGAGGTCTCGCCGGTGGGGCAAGCGGTGCTAGACCAGATCCTCCAGAATGCTGAAATCTCCAACCGAGGGGAGTTGCCGCTGTGCCAGGATACCGGGCTCACGGTTGTGTTCCTCGAGCTTGGGCAGGAGGTTCACGTTGTGGGCGGCGATCTCAACGAGGCCATCAACGGGGGAGTGCGCCAGGGCTATCGAGAGGGTTACCTGCGCAAGTCAGTGGTGGACAAGCCCTTCTCGGCCAGGGTAAACACCAAGGACAACACCCCGGCGGTGATCCATACCGACATCGTCCCTGGCGACAAGCTCAAGATAACCGTGGTTCCCAAAGGTGGCGGCAGCGAGAATATGAGCTATCTCAAGATGTTCTCGCCGGCGGCGGGCAGGCAGGGGATCATTGATTGGGTGGTCGAGTGTGTGGATAAGTCTGGTGCCAACCCCTGTCCGCCCGTTATTGTGGGGGTGGGCATCGGCGGAACGATTGACCAGACCACCCTCATGGCCAAGAAGGCGCTGCTGCGCCCGGTGGGCCGGCCCAATCCCGACCCCGAGGTGGCCGAAATGGAGGCCGAGATACTGGACAGGGTGAACGAGCTGGGCATCGGCCCGCAGGGCTTGGGTGGGAGGGTTACCGCGTTAGCCGTTCACGTCGAGACCTTCCCTTGTCACATCGCCAGCATGCCGGCGGCGGTGAACATCCAGTGCCACAGTGCGCGACATAAGGAAGCGGTTCTGTAACTGGAGATTAGAGATTGGATATTGGAGATTGGAAGTTAGAAGCTGGATGGTGAGTAATACCTAATATCCAATACCCAATATCCAAGCAGGAGATGTATCAATGCCCAAGAAGATCACTACCCCTTTGACGGATGATGTGATTGAGCAATTGCACGCTGGCGACGCGGTGCAGATTACAGGCACCATCTATGTGGGGCGCGATTCAGCCCACAAGCGGATGATTGCTGCCCTGGATACGGGTGAGGAACTGCCCTTTGACCCCCAGGGGCAGATCATCTACTACATGGGACCTTCGCCAGCCAGGCCAGGTCGGCCTATCGGTTCCGCCGGCCCGACGACGTCCTATCGCATGGACCCATACACCCCGCGTATGTTGGAGGTCGGCCTCAAGGCGATGATCGGCAAAGGGAATCGGGGCCCTGAGGTGCGGGAGGCATTGAAGAAGCACAAGGCGGTCTACTTCGCGGCCATTGGCGGGGCGGCGGCTCTCATCGCCGATAGTGTCAAGGAGGCCGAGGTCATTGCCTACGACGATTTGGGCGCTGAGGCGCTGCGTAAGCTAAGGGTGGAGGATTTCCCAGCCATCGTGGTCAACGATATGTACGGTGAGGATGCCTACGAGAAAGGGAAAGCGAAGTATAGTAAGGTGGGCTGCTGATGCCATCGCAGCAGGTTCACGATGCCTCCTGTTTAGTCGTCGCCGGCCTCCTGGCCGTAGGTGGGCTGGTAAGGGGGCGCGAATCCTTGTATATGGCTGCTGGGGCGGCCTTGGGTACTCTAGTCCACCCCGATTGGGATTACGCTGAGATACGAGGAGTGGTAGCCGACCTGGGGCCATTCAAGTACCTGGTCAAACCCTACGGCTTAGCCATCCCTCACCGTTCTATTCTCTCCCATGGCCCCATCATCGGCACAGTTGGCAGGCTTGCCTACATCTTTATCCCGCTTTGGCTGCTGACCCAGATATGCAAGGCTAAGGGTTATTGCCCCACTAACTGGATAAGTACATTGGTTGCTGCGGAATTCTTTTGGTGGGTGGTCTTAGGACTGATGATAGTTGACACTTTGCACGCCGTGATGGATGCCGTCACGACAGGGTTTAAACGCTTCTTTCACCAACTTTTCCGAGGTGTCTAGGGGATGCTATGAGGGTTAAATTATCAGCAGGAACAGTGCGCAGTGATCTGGTGCGCAGGATTGAGGAGATCAGCGGTCAGGATCTCCTAGCTTGTTATCAGTGCGGTGAATGTTCGGCGGGTTGCCCGGTGGCCTTCGCCATGGACCTGCTGCCGAGCCAGGTCATCCGCCTGGTGCAGTTGGGCCAGGTGGAGGAGGCATTGGATTCGGAGACCATCTGGTTCTGCGCTGCCTGTCAGACTTGTTATTCCCGCTGCCCCAAGGGGGTTGATCTCTCGCGCATCATGGAGGCCCTGCGGGAGATAGCGCTCCAGGAAAGGGGTGATCATCTGGACATAAATATCCTGCGGCCTGAGGAGTTGGCCGAGCTGCCTCAGCAGGCTTTCATCGGCGGGTTTCGCAAGTATACTTCGTAAATGGTAAACTGGTAGATTGGTAAATTGGGCCATCACCGCTTTACCAATCTACGCATTTACGAATCTACGAATCTACCAGTTTACCAATTTACCAGTATACCCTTTGAGAGGCAAGAAATGGAGATACCCTACTACCCCGGTTGCACACTTAACACCAAAGCTAAGGGCTTCGACAATTCGGCGCGAGCTTCGGCGAGAGAACTGGGCCTTGAATTGGTTGAGTTGGAAGAATGGAATTGCTGTGGAGCCACTTTCCCTCTGCTGGTTGACAATATGTTGGATTTGGCCGGGCCAGTTCGGGTGCTGATCAGCGCTCGACAGGCAGGCCAGCGGCTGGCTGTGGCTTGCTCCACCTGCTACAATGTCCTCAAGCGCACCAACAGGGTGATCCGCGAGGACGAAGACAGCCGGGAGAAGCTCAACTTCTTCCTTGAGGCGGACTACAGCGGCGATCTGGAAGTTCTCGATTTACTGCAGGTATTGCGCGACGAAATCGGATTCGATAAAGTCAAGGAGACAATTAAGAAGCCCCTTTCAGGTCTGAAGGTCGCTGCCTATTATGGCTGCATGGTCCTCCGCCCTCCGGCTGAGGTGGCTTACGATGACCCAGAGAATCCCCGTGCGTTAGATGATCTGATCATGGCTCTGGGGGCTGAGGCAGTGGGCTATTCCCACAAGGGCGAGTGCTGCGGAGCGTATCTGGCGGTCAAGTCGGCCGAGGTGACAGCGGAGATGAGTTTTACCATCCTGGCCTTGGCCCAGCGGAGCGGGGCCGAGTTGGTGGTAACCAATTGCCCCCTCTGCCAATTCAACCTGGACAGGATGCAGAAGGCGATGGGGAGCCGACACACCGGCTTCCAACCTATCCCTATTCTGTATTTCACTCAGCTTCTGGGAATCGCCCTGGGCCTGGATAGCAATGGCTTCGAGCTGGACAGACACTACATTGACCCGCGCCCCTTGCTCAAGAGCAAAGGATTGATCTGATAACATCCTATGGTTGAGACAGAAAACCCGACTGGAGGTGCGATAAACTCTACGAGAGCCCTAATCATAGGCGCGGGCATCGCCGGGATGCAGGCAGCGCTGGACATAGCCAACTCAGGCTACCAGGTGGTGCTGGTGGACAGGCTCCCCTCCATTGGCGGGCGGATGGCTCAACTGTCGGAGACCTTCCCCACCCTGGACTGCGCCCAGTGCATCCTGACCCCCCGCACGGTAGAGATAGGTCACCACGACAACATCAAGCTCCTGATGTACTCGGAGATGGAATCTGTCGTCGGCGATATCGGGGATTTCCGTGTCCGCATCAGGCGGAAGCCAGCCTACGTGAACTGGGACCTCTGCACTGGCTGTGGGGTATGCCAGGAGAAGTGTCCCCAGCGAGTGGTCTCGGAATTTGAGCGCTGGATGGGCCAGCGCAAGGCTATCTACACCCTTTCGCCCCAGGCAGTGCCCAACAAGCCCATCATTGACGCCGAAAACTGCATTTACTTCGTCAGGGGCAGGTGCCGCGCCTGCGAGAAGTTTTGCCCGGTGGGGGCTATTAACTTCGAGCAGGAGGAATCCATCGTCGAGGAGCGGGTGGGAGCAATCATCGTAGCTACGGGCTACGACCTCTACCCAACAGATGGCCTGGGTCAGTACGGCTACGGTAGGCTGCCGGATGTCATTGATGGGTTGGCCTTCGAGCGCCTGCTCTCGGCCTCGGGGCCCACAACTGGCCAGGTGAAGCGACCTTCTGACGGCAAAATCCCCAAGGAAGTCGTCTTCGTCCAGTGTGCTGGCTCTCGCGATCCAGAGCTGGGTATGCCGTATTGCTCCAAAGTCTGCTGCATGTACACCGCCAAGCACGCCATGCTTTACAAACATCGAGTCCCCGATGGCCAGGCCTACGTCTTCTACATTGACATCCGCGCTGCGGGCAAGGGCTACGAGGAGTTCGTGCGGCGAGCGATGGAAGAGGAGCGGGTGCTCTACCTGCGAGGCAAGGTGTCCAAGATCTTCCAGGATAACGGGAAGGTCGTCGTCTGGGGGACCGACACCCTTAGTGGGAAGCCCCTGGAGGTAGCGGCTGATCTGGTCGTTCTGGCTACAGCCACCGTGCCCAAGGATGGAGCCAGGGAATTGGGGCGGATGCTGGGCATAGAGGCCGACCAGTGCGGATTCTACGCCGAGGCCGACGGGAACATGCACCCTTTGGAGACGGTGCGGCCTGGCATCTTCATGGCTGGGGCAGGCTCGGGGCCCAAGGACATCCCCGAAGCCGTGGCCCAGGGAAGCGGCGCGGCCGCCAAAGTGCTATCGCTGTTCGCCAGGTGGAGTTCGTCTTGACGGATGAATTTAGCCCTTATACCACTGTGCTAGTGGTTATCATCAATAACTTGCGAGATTTCGTCATCGCCAGGGACGAGCATTGGTATCGCATACCCGTCAAGCGCGCTCCGACCAGGGCTATCAACGCCCCTGTCCTGGCCTTTTACCAGACCAGGATCTTCGAGGAGGAAGCCTGGGCCATCAACTATTGGGCCGAGGCCAGGGAGTGGGAAATCGTCAAGCGCGTTGAGCTCTTGCCTCAAGAAGCTTCTCATCCCCGAGCTCAAGAGGATTACTACAGAATCCGCCTTGGGGAGCTCAAGCGGTTGCCCCATCCTATCGCGAGCGATAAGTGGCGGCGCATAGCCTTTATCATTACCACCTGGGAGCGCTTGATGCGAGCACAGGAGGTGAGCGAGCTTCTCCACGGCGACATCTGGGAGGAGCGGCTGTATCGTGCGTTACGAAAGATGGGCGTCGTGGCCGAGGGGAGAGTGAATTGGGAAGCGAGCGCGGGAGAGGCGTGGGATTGAACTTGCAGTCTTGGGAGTAGACGGGATGAGGAAGATCGGCGTTTTCATCTGCCACTGTGGCCTGAACATCGCTGGCACGGTGGATGTGGAACGGGTAGCCGAAGAGATACGCGACTATCCGGGTGTGGTCTACTCCGTGGACTATAGATACATGTGTTCCGATCCAGGGCAGGACCTCATCAAAGAGGCCATCACCGAGCACGACCTGGACGGCATAATTGTCGCCGCTTGCTCACCAACCATGCACGAGGTTACTTTCCGCAAGACGGCCGCCACGGCTGGATTGAACCCCTATTTATGCGAGATCGCCAACATCCGAGAGCAATGCTCCTGGGTGCATCAATCGTTGCCCGAGGAGGCGACCGACAAGGCCATCGAGACCATCAAGGCCATTGTGGAGAAGGTTCGCTACGACGAGCCCCTGGTGCCCTTGACCCTGCCGCTGGTCAAGAGAGCCCTGGTCATCGGCGGTGGCATCGCCGGCCTACAAGCTGCGCTGGATGTCGCCGAGGCCGGCTATCCTGTGGTTTTGGTCGAAAGGGAGTCGCGCCTGGGCGGGCGCATGCGCCAGCTCTCCGGCACTTATCTCAACTTCGATACCGCATCAGACCTGCTGGCTTCCAAAATCGAGGCCGTGACCAGACATCCCCATATCCAGGTCATTACCGAGGCCGAGGTGGAAGAGGTCACGGGCTGCGTCGGCAATTTCACGGTCAGGGTTGGTAGATTGGTAAATTGGGAAACTGGGAAACTGGTAGATTGGGAAACTGGTAAGTCGGTAGACTGGGAGACCAATCTACCAATCTACCAATCTACCAATTTACCAACCTGCGACGTTGGCGCTATCGTCGTTGCTACGGGCTATGACCTCTATCCCAAGGAGAGGTTGGGCCAGTATGGTGGCGGCAAATACCCCGATGTCATTGACGGCTTGCAGTTCGAGCGGATGCTGGCTCAAGATGGCCCGACGGGGGGACAGATTCGTCGTCCGTCGGATGGGGCGGTTCCCAAGGAAGTCGTTTGGGTGCAGTGTGCCGGCTCCCGCGACCCAGAGCTGCATAAGCCCTACTGTTCCAAAGTCTGTTGCATGTATGTGGCCAAACAGACGATCATGTACAAGCGCCAGGTGCCTGAGGGTCAGGCCTACGTTTTTTACATTGACATCCGCTCCGCTGGCAAGGGCTACGAGGAGTTCGTGCAGCAAGCCATGGAGCAGTATGACGTGCTTTATTTGCGGGGCAAAGTGTCGAAGGTCTTCCCAGAGGATGGAAGGGTAGTGGTTTGGGGGGCTGACACTTTAACGGGCAAACCCGTAGAGGTGGCAGCCGACCTGGTGGTGTTGGCGACAGCCAGTGTACCCAGCCAAGGGGCTAAGGATCTAGCCCAGCGTTTGCGGGTGGCCACCGATGAGCATGGCTTCTTCAGCGAAGCCCACCCTAAGCTGCGCCCTGTGGAGAGCTTGACAGCGGGCATCTACCTTGCTGGTGCGGCCCAGTTTCCCAAGGACATACCCGAGACGATAGCTCAGGCCAGCGGCGCAGCGGCCAAGGTGCTCTCCCTCTTCTCCCAGCGGGAGATGGTGCAGGAGCCCATCATCGCCTACGTGGACGAGGAGCTGTGCTCCGGTTGCGGTTTGTGCGTAGGGGTTTGTCCCTACGAGGCCCGCGAGATGCACCCCTGGAAGGACCTGGCTATTGTCAACGTGGCTCTCTGTCAGGGGTGCGGCGCTTGCGTGGTAGCCTGCCCCAACAAAGCGTCAGCGGTGCGAAATTTTACCACTGGACAGGTGCTCGCTATGGTGGAGGCTGCAGTGTAAAGCTCAAAGCTCAAAAATCAAAGCTCAAAGGCAATGACCAACAGACCAGTGGACAAATGAACCAACAGACCAATAAGGAGGTGTGAAAATGTTAGTAGGTGAAAGGATGACAAAGCGCCCCATTACCACTGCTCCCGATACCCCCATTGATGATGCCCTTAAGCTCATGCGGGAGTCGAAGGTGCGCCGGTTGCCGGTGGTGGACAAGAAGGGTAAGTTGGTGGGCATCGTTGCCGAGAAAGACTTGTTATACGTCTCCCCCTCGCCAGCCACATCGTTGAGCATCTATGAGCTGCACTACCTTATCGCCAAGATCAAGGTGCAGGACGTGATGTGCAAGGATGTGATCACTGTGACCGAGTACACTCCGCTGGAGGAGGCGGCCCGCGTTATGGCCGACAACAAGATCGGCAGCCTGCCCGTGATGCGCGATGACAAGTTGGTGGGCATCATCACTGAGACCGACCTCTTCTGTATCTTCCTGGAACTCCTCGGGGCCAGGGAGAAGGGCGTTAGATTAACTATGCTTGTCCCGGAGCAGGCGGGTACACTGGCTACCATCACCCGCGAGATAGCTGAAATGGGCGGCAACATCGTCAGTTTAGGAACCTTCCTGGGGGATGATCCTACCAGCCGCCTGATCACAGTTAAGGTCTCAGAAATTGGTCGAGACAAGCTAGTGTCGGCCATGGAAGCCATGGGCATGGAAATAGTGGACGTGCGGGAGATATAGGGTGGTTTGCCCTCATCCCCCTAGCGGTGACAAGGAGACAAGGGGACATGGAGACAAGGGGCAAAGACGGTCTTCTCCTTGTCACCTTGTCCCCCCTCTCCTTGTCTCAGAGCGGGTGAGGGGCATGGAGGTCTTGCGATGTCTGAAGAACTGATTCCTGTCTACATCATGGGCAAGAGGTACGAGGTGCCCCCTAATCTGACCATCATGAAGGCCATAGAGTACGCTGGCTACAGGCTAGTGCGGGGAGCGGGCTGTCGCGCAGGCTTCTGCGGAGCCTGTGCCACTGTCTATCGTACGGCAGGCGATTACAGGCTCAAGGTCGCCCTGGCTTGTCAGACGGTTGCGGAACCCGAAATGTACATCGCGCAGATTCCCTTCTTTCCTGCCGAGCGGCCCCAGTATAAGTTGGATGATCTGGAGCCGACTTTTGAGACCCTGGTCAAGATCTATCCTGAGCTGCTGCGCTGTCTGAGCTGCGGCACGTGTACCAAAGCTTGTCCTCAGGACTTGAATGTCAAGGATTACATGGCCGAGGCCATGCGAGGCAACATCGCCGCCGTCGCTGACAAGTCCTTCGACTGCATAATGTGCGGCCTCTGTGCGGCTCGCTGCCCGGCCGAGGAGGTCCAGTACAACATCGCCATTCTCTGCCGCCGCCTCTACGGTAGATACCTGGCTCCCAGGGCCAAGCATCTGAGCGAGCGGGTGGCGGAGATCGAGGCCGGCACGTTCGATGAAGCGTTGAAGGAGATGAAGTCTCTAGGCAAGGAGGAATTACGCCAGAGATACAATGAGCGGGATATCGAGCCGGATTAAGGAAGTTGGAGGCTGGACATTCGCCTCCAATCTCTAACCTCTAATCTCCAATCTCCAAAAAGAGGAGACACGTGATGAGCTATACACCTGAAATGCGCGAGTCCATCAAGAAGGTGGAGGCCACTCGGCCAAGGCGATTGCAGGAGACCTTCCCCCTAATGACGCCTGAAGAGAAGCAGAGGGTGCTGGAGCGGTTTCATCCTGATTTCCGCACTGAAGGCTTTCGCGAGATCCGGGTGGGGCCGAACAAGAGTGAGAAGGCCCCCAGTGAGCTGGTGGATGTCTTAGAAGGTCGCAGCCATCTGACGTCTGATGCTTTGGATTTGACTCAAATAGACTACGATACCGATGTGCTTATCATCGGCGGTGGCGGGGCGGGCGCCTCGGCTGCAATCCTGGCTCGGGAGAATAGCGCTAGGGTCATCCTGGCCACCAAGCTGCGCCTGGGCGATGCCAACACCATGATGGCTCAGGGTGGCATCCAGGCCGCCGACAAGCCCAACGATTCGCCGACGATTCACTATTTGGACGTTATCGGCGGTGGCCACTTTGCCAACAATCCTGACCTGGTGGAGGCTTTGGTGATGGACGCGCCCCTGGTCATCAAGTGGCTGGAGGATTTAGGCGTCATGTTCGACAAGGAGCCCGATGGCACCATGATGAGTATTCACGGTGGCGGCACCTCCCGCAAACGGATGCACTCGGCGAGGGACTACTCCGGCGCGGGAATCATGCGCGTTCTGCGCGACGAGGTGCGCAGCTATCCCGAAGACATCACCGTGCTGGAGTTCTCTCCGGCCATCGAGCTTCTCATGGACGATAAGGGCCAGGTGGCGGGAGCGATCCTGCAGAACCTGGAGACGGGCGAGCACCTGGTGGTGCGGGCCAGGTGCACCATCATCGCCACCGGCGACAGCGGTCGCCTGCATTACCAGGGCTTTGCCACCACCAACCACTACGGAGCCACAGGGGATGGATTGGTGCTGGCCTATCGGGTGGGGGGCAAGCTGCTTCATCAAGACACCTATCAATATCACCCCACCGGTGCCGCCTACCCGGAGCAGATCTTGGGGCAATTAGTGACGGAGAAAGTGAGAGGCTTGGGAGCTCAGGTTTGCAACATTGATGGGGAGCAGTTCGTCAACCCCCGTGAGACCCGCGATGTTGAGTCCTCGGCCTTCATCCGGGAGTGTGTGGAACGGGGCAAAGGGGTGAGGACTCCCTCGGGGATGTTGGGGGTCTGGCTGGACTCCCCCATGATCAACATCATCCATGGCCCTGGCATCATCGAGGCCAAGTTGCCGGCTATGGTACGGCAGTTCAAGCGCTTCGAAATTGACATCACGACAGAGCCCATGCTGGTCTACCCGACGGCGCACTACCAGAACGGTGGCGTATTCGTAAAGCCCGATGGTTCTATCGAGGGAGTGCCCAACCTGTACGCGGCCGGGGCGGTCACCGGCGGGGTGCATGGCCGCAACCGCTTGATGGGCAACTCGTTGTTGGAGATAAACGTCTTCGGTCGCCGCGCTGGCCGGGCCGCGGCCCTTCGTGCCAAGGAGGTGGAGCCAGGCAAGCTGACCCTGGCCCACGTGGATGAGTGGAACAAGCAATTAGAGGAGGCGGGGATAGAGAATCCCATCGCGTCCCCCATCTTGTTACCCGACTACACGCGGAAAGTGCGGTGAGGGTATGAGCAAAGGAGCCGCCTGGTGGAAGCTGGGCGGCTCTTCGATTTTTACAGGAAAGAGTACATGGTTTGGACATCTCTGGTCTGTTGTGCTATACTATGCTTGCACTGGGCGTAGCCGAAGGGAGTGAGGGTAATAGCTCTGCAGAACGTAAGTGGGAGGCAAAGAGAAATGGAAGCCTTGCAACTACAGGGATATGATGAGTGGTTGGCCGAACATCTGGATGAGTTGGTAGGCAAATATCCGGCGAAGGTCGTGGCTATTCACGAAGGGAAAATCGTCTCCATCGGTGACACAGAAGCCGATGTATACCGACGGGTCCGTGAGGCAGGTCTGGAACCCATGCCCCTTGTCTTTCGCGTCCCCTGTGAGGAAGACTTACAGTCCATTGGGCAACTTTCTCGGTTACTTGAGACGCTAAGCGAGGAGCTTCAGCGCCTGTTGGGTTCTGATCTGTGGCTTTTGATGCTCTACGGCTCCCACGCTAGAGGTGAGGCCCAACTGGACTCCGACGTAGACCTGTTCGTTGTACTGCGCCGGGCATCCGAAGTAGCCTATGAGAAGGTGCGCCAAGTGGCCTACGAGATGATGTGGGAGGCGGATTTTGCTTACGTGTTTTCCCTATACCTGACGGATATGGATCACTACCGGATGCTGGAGCAGCGGGGCTCTTCGTTTCTGAGGAATGTTCAAAAGGAAGGGAAAGTACTATGGAAGGCCGCCTAGAAGAGAGCCAGCGATGGATGGGCAAAGCTCGTTCCAGCCTCATCGCAGCAAAGAAACTGCTGGAGGAGTCGCTCTTCGCCGAGTCCATCTCGCGCTCCTACTATGCCATGTTTTATGCGGCCAAGGCCCTGCTGCTCCTGGATGGCATTGATGTGAGCAAACATTCGGCGGTCGTAGCGGCTTTTGGAAGGGAGTACGTCAAGGCGGGGAGAATAGATCCCCGGTATCATCGAATGCTTCTCGAAGGCTTCGAGTGGCGGCAGAAGTCGGACTATGACGTCTATTGGCTGGCGACGAGGGACAGAGCAGAGAAGTGCCAAGATGACGCGAAGGCGTTCGTGGCTGAAGCTGCGAGGGCTTTGACGAGGCAATAAACGATCGGGGAAGCCGTTTCGTGTGACCCTCCGAGCCCAGGAGGTGGAACCAGGTAAGCTGACTCTGGCCCACGTGGATGAGTGGAACAAACAGTTGCAGGAAGCAGGGATAGAGAACCCCATCCTATCCCCCATCTTGTTGCCCGATTATACGCGCAAAGTGCGGTGAGGGCATGAGCAAAGGAGCCGCCTGGTGGAAGCTGGGCGGCTCTTCGATTTTTGAAGAAGCTACCTGCATCAACCGCAAAGCTGGCTTTTGCCATTGCCAAACGAGCTGAAATCTGATATACTATACTTAGCAGCCAAACCTGCCTGCCGTCAGGCAGATGGAAAAGGAATCAGAAGGTGGAGGTGAAAATGCCAGAGATCCAGGCCGGCCAAATCGTCCAAAGCCCTCGCTGGCCTGAGCCGGTGGAGGTCAAGTTGGTAGAAGACCTGGGCGGATACGTCCGTTTGGTGGGAGCTACCACTGGCTCCAGGGAGCACGTGGACCAACTGATCCCCCGCGAGGAACTGGCCCAGTTGCAGGTTGCGCTGGTGGAGGCCAACTTCACTGCCCCGCCCCGCGAGGTTTTCCTGGGACTGGAGACCAGGCGCTACCGCTTCGCCTCCCTCTACGACCCCCTGCTGGCCATGAACACCTCTAAGATTGACCCGCTTCCCCACCAGATCGAGGGGGTCTATGGATATGTGCTCAGGCTGCCTCGCATTCGCTTCCTCATTGCCGACGACCCCGGTGCAGGCAAGACCATCATGGCCGGGCTGGTCATCAAGGAACTCAAACTCCGCCACCTGGCCCGCCGCATCCTCGTGGTGGTGCCCGGCCATCTCAAGGACCAGTGGCGGCGGGAGATGAAGGAGCGGTTTGAGGAGACCTTCGTGGTCATAGACCGGGGGGTGATTGACGCCCTGTACGGCGAGAACGTCTGGCAGCGGGAGATGCAGATCATCACCTCAATGGACTTTGCCAAGCAGGATGACCTCCTCCCCTCCCTGGCCTCGGTCCACTTCGACCTGGTTATCGTGGACGAGGCGCACAAGATGAGCGCCTACCTCTACGGCAACAAGCTGGAAAGGACCAGCCGCTACCGCCTGGGGCAAGTTCTCTCCCGCATCACCACCCACCTGCTCTTCCTGACCGCAACCCCCCACAAGGGCGACCCGGAGAACTTCCGCCTCTTCCTGGACCTGCTGGAGCCCGGTTTCTTTGCTACCAGCGAGCTGCTGGAGGCGTCTATCCGCAACAAGGATAACCCCCTTTTCATCCGCCGGGTCAAGGAGGACCTGAATGACTTTGAGGGACGGCCCCTCTTTCTGCCTCGCTACGTGGAGACGAAGCCTTTCAACCTGGGCGTGGAGTCGCCCCGGGAGAAGGAACTGTACAATGCCCTCTCCCGCTACGTGAACGAGCAGTACAACAGAGCTCTGACCCGTGATCGGCGGCGTAATGTGGCCTTTGCCCTGGTCATCCTACAGCGACGGCTGGCGTCCAGCACCTATGCCCTCTATCGCTCCCTGGAGCGGCGTAAGAAGCGGCTGGTGGATCTCCTGCAAGACGTGCAGGAAGGGCGTCGGGTGGACGAAAGCAGCCTGGACTTCGAGGCCGTGGAGGACATGAGCGAGGCCGAGCGCTGGCGGCAGGAAGAGATCTGGGAAACGCTGAGCGTGGCCGAGAGCCGCCAGGAACTGGAGCTGGAGATCCGGACCCTGGAAGGTCTCATCGTGCAGGCCCGTGCCATTATCCAGCGCGGGGAGGAGGTCAAACTCCGTCATTTCCAGGAGGCGCTCAACGACCTGGATCGCCAGCACCCTGGGGCCAAAATCCTCATCTTCACCGAGGCCCGCGACACGTTGGAGTACCTGGAGAAGCGCATCCGTGAGTGGGGCTACAGCATCTCCACCATCCACGGTGGAATGCGCCTTGAGGAACGTATCCGCGCCGAGGGCGTCTTCAAGAACGAGGCTCAGGTGATGGTGGCTACTGAGGCCGCCGGTGAGGGTATCAATCTTCAGTTCTGCAACCTGATGATCAACTACGACATCCCCTGGAATCCCAACCGGCTGGAGCAGCGGATGGGGCGCATCCACCGCTACGGGCAGACCAAGGAGGTCTTCGTCTTCAACCTGGTGGCCGAGGACACCCGCGAGGGGAGAGTTCTCAAGCGCCTCTTCGATAAGCTGGAGGAGATCCGACGGGCGCTGGGCAGTGACAAGGTATTTGACGTGATGGGCGAGGTTCTCTACGGAAAGAACCTGGCTCAACTGCTACTGGAGGCAGCGGCCAGTGCTCGCAGTATGGATGAGATCCTGGCGGAACTGGATATCCAGGTGGACGAGGACTACATTGCTCATGTGAAGGAAAATCTGGGGGAAAGCCTGGCCACCCGCTATATTGACTATACTCGTATCCAGGAGATGGCCGACCGGGCGCGGGAATATCGGCTGATCCCTGAGTACACCCAGGCGTTCTTCCTGAAGGCGATGGAGGCCGCTGGTGGCAAGGTTCATGATCGTGGGGGCGGGTTCCTGGCCGTGGATACCGTTCCCTTTGAAGTACGTCGCATCGCCGAGGAAGACGGCTTCAAGAAGCGTCACGGCTTGCTCCAGCGTCGCTATCCGATTGTCGCCTTTGACAAAGATATCGCTCGCTGGCATGCCCAAGCCGAGTTCGTTTCCTTTGGTCACCCGCTCTTTGAGGGCCTGCTGGCCTGGGTGGAGCAGAAACTGGCCGGGAGCCTCTCGCGGGGCGCTGTCTTCACCGACCCCGATGGCCGCATGGACGGGGTGTTGCTGTTCTACGAGGGGGACGTCCGTGACGGGCTGGGGCAGGTGGCCGGGTGCCGACTCTTCGCCCTCTACGCCGATCTCGCCTCAGACGAGGTTCGCCCCGCCAACCCGGCTCTCCTGTGGGACCTGGCAGAGGGCGGCGAGTCGCCTGATGGACCAACCCTCGACCTGGATGCTATCAAGCAGCAGGCTTTGAGTGTGCTTCTGCCTGCTCTCGCCAATTACAAGGAACAACTGCAGGCCGAGCGAGACCGCCAGGCCGAGATCAAGGAGAAATATGGGGTCAGATCCCTGGAGTACCTCATCGTCCAGTTGGATGGGGACTTGATTGACCTCTATGCCCGTCGAGAGCGGGGGGACAAGGTAGACCTGGCTATTTTCAACAAGGAGGAACAAAAGCGTACCTACGAGGAGGCATTGACGGAGTTACAGCAGACCGTCGCCCAGGAGCGCAGCCTGACGATGGGCATGCCCCGCTTCGTGGGGGCGGTGCGGGTGGTGCCCGCTCGCCAGGTAGACGCCGCCATGCAGGAGGACCCAGACATTGAGCAGGTAGGAATGACGGTGACGATGGAGTACGAGCGGCAGCAGGGCCGCGTCCCGGAGGACGTCGCCGCCGAGAACCTGGGTTTCGACGTCCGCTCCACCACCCCCTCCCCAACCCTCCCCCTGGTAGGGGGAGGGCAG